>DATGWP010000149.1:0-27847 GCA_035299425.1 Chitinophagales bacterium
TTTTAAGTGCTTTGTAAAGGTAATCCTCGCAAAGCGGCAAATCTTTGGTAGCAAAACTAAGCACGGCCATATTGTAATACGCTATGCCTAACTCATCGGGCGAACCGAACTTAAGACGCAGCTCAAGTGATTTTTGAAGATAGTGCTGTGCATTGGCTATATCGTTCAGCTTTAAATAACAGCTGCCCATGTTGCTATAGCAGTTACCCATGCCCGCCAGGCGGTATTTATTTTCAAATGTTTCGGCGGCCTGTTTAAAATTTTCAAGTGCTTTCTCGCAATCGTTTATATTGTTGTAGTAATTGCCAATGCCCATTATAAAGTTGGCTTTTCGTACGTCATCGTCAGTATCGCGTATCAGTTCCAGCGCCTCGGTAAGGTAGTGTACTATCTTAATGCTTTCGGGTGATTTAAAATCCTCTGTCCAGGCAAGCACGTGTAAAATATCCGCTCTAATAACAGGACTGTGCGAACCAATAGTATCCAGCGCCTCCAACAAATAGCGCACAGCCAGGTCAAACTCGCCTATGTGTGCATGGCACATACCTACCATTTTTAAATGCAGGGCTACACCTTTGTAGCAGGTAGAGTGTCCGTATTTTTCAAGTGCGGCCAGTGAGCAATCTATGGCCGCTGTATAGTTGGCATGAAAGCACAGCTGAATGAGCGATTTGTTAAGTTCTATCGAAATTGCGCTCTCTTCATCTATTACATGCGCATAGTCCTTTTGCAAGGTATCCAGATGCTCAAATGCATCTTTATTCAACCGGGTAATCAAATCGCGATTAAGGGCAACCTGCTTAAGTAATTGTTCAGCGTTCATACTTAAATACGGGGGTATTGGTTCATTACGAAAATAAGGATGCAATGTGTCAATAGAAAGGATAAACGTAAGAAGAACTCAGTTTGTTTCCCACAAGGTGTAAATGATATTGGACAAAGGCCAGGCTTTAATATGCCAATTTATCGTTATTCTGCCATCATCCGCATTACCACCTCGCTCATGTATTCGCCGTTGCGGTCGCCAAACCATCCCATCACGCGGGTTTCGTAGGTATTTAGATTATAGCGGCGGCTATCGGTAATATAGCCGACATAGCCACCGTTGAAACTGGTAACTACTGCATGCAGGTTATTTTCGCGGGCAGCCGAATCTATTTCATTTATCAACTCGCCGCTAAAATCGCAGGGCATGCCTGCAAAAAATATGTTACCAATTTTTAAAGTGTTTATGTGCATAGGCTCGTTGCCAAACAGCTTTTTAAACAGCCAGGGCCGCACCACTATGTTATCACTCACCCGCAGGTTAGGTTCGCGCAGATACAAGGACAGGTGATGAAAGGTTATCGGTGTAGCGCTATCAATAGCGGCCACCGGTATGCCATCAAAACTCTGCAACACAATTTTAGCTACCCCATTGGCTATATATTTTGCCTCTGCTTCCTGGTCTTTCGTAACTTCATATGGGCCGTGGCTGCCTACCGCACCGGCGCTAAAGCAGGCAAAATCCATTTTGCCGCTTTCGTTCAGTTGCTTCATCAGCAGTCCACTCCAGTCGCCGGATATACGCATCAGGTTTTCGTGAAACACCGTGTTGTGCGCCGCAAAGGTTATTATAGCTGCTTTCTCTCCGGTTTGCTTTTCAATTTTAACTACGCGTATTAGTGAATCAACCTCTCCCAGGCTATCGGGCAGGTGCGCCATTTGGGTAATCAACCGGTTAAACACCAGCTTGCGGGTGGTGTATTCGCCATAGCCAATTTTTGCAGGGGCACAGTTTTTCTCTGCTTCAACTATGGCATTAGAGATGCATTGTGCAATAAACACCGGCACCCGCTCATCGTATTTGCCGGCAAATATTTTCCCCACTACCGAATTGTACCAGGCCCCTAAACTTGTGTGCGTGTGTGTGGCGGTAAAGTAAATATTGCTTTGGTCAAAACCCTGTTGTTGTAAAATGGTATCAAACAGCTTGGTAACCGATGGTGGAATTATAAGCAGGTCGGCAGAGATATAAGCCACTTTGGTATTGCCCTGCTTAAAAACAAACGCCCGCACATAAATAGAATCGTGCACACCTTCAAAATGCTTACCACCCCGGTTAGCATCTATAGCTATAGGTGTGGTAAAAGGTGGCAGCAGATTTACCCTGGCCCAACCCACTTCTAAATTTTGGGTGGATGATATTGGATGGTGGAATTGAACAGCCGAATCGATAGCAGCAAGTTGCTGCTTATAAAATTCTGTTTGTTGGTAGGGCGTGTTGTCCAGCGGTTTGAAACAGGTAATAGCCACCAGCAGCAGTACAACAAGGAGGCTAAGAAAGATGTAAAGTAGTTTTTTCATAGTTGCCAATAGCCTGATTTAGCAACCCCTCAAGGTTTTGAAACCCTTTAAGGATTATACAACAGGCAGGCTTGTTTAATGTATATTATGCATCCACTTTTTAATAAGCGGCGAAGTCACCAGTATAAGCACACCACCCACCAGCGATACTTTAGCTATCAGTAAGCAACCGTTCATGTATATAGGCAGCGATTCTACTATTGAGAAAGCACTGCCATCGGCATGTGCTTCGGGTATACTCATTTGCGAGCCTATCCACCCGGCTAGGTCGTGGCCAAAAGCCGAGGCCAGGAACCAAACACCCATCATAAAGCCCACCATTTGCAGGGGCGATAATTTGGTAATCATGGATAGGCCAATGGGCGAAATAAATAACTCGCCTGAGGTAATAAAGAAATACCCCAGCGCAAAATAAGCCAGCGGCATTAAACCGGTAGCAGCGCCTATTTGCCCGCCCAGCACAAATACATAATAACCGGCCGCCAGCAATAAGAAGCTAATGCCAAACTTGGCCGGAGTATTGGGTTCAATATTGCGCCGGCCTAATGTGCTCCACATTACGGCAAACAGCGGCGATAGCAGAATGATGTAAAACGGATTGATAGAATTGTTAACCATAGCCGATGGCAGTAGTGTAGCCCCTACGGCCATATTTACATTGCGCTCGGCCATCAGGTTCAGCGCACCGCCGCTCTGCTCATAAAAACCCCAGAACACCACACTAAAAATAATAAGCAGCGTAGCGGCCCATAGTTTCTGCCGTGCTTCGGCATAAAATTTCATGCTGATAGCTATTATGTATATAACCGTAACTATAGCCGCCGGCACCATTACAAAATTCATTACCTGGTAAAACTTAACCAGCAACACTGCCAAGGGTACTATGGCAAACGCAAGGCCGTAAAGCAGCCATTCATTTTTAACGCCCATTGTTTTGGCTGCCATTTTTTCGGGCACAGGCGAGTGGCCTTTATCGCCCAGCACCCGCTGAAACATAAGGAACACTACTAGGCCCAGCATCATAAACCCACCGGCCACGCCAAAGCCCAGGTGCCAGCTTATCTTCTGCCCCAGGTAGCCGCAAAGCGCACTGCCTAAAAAAGCACCGGTGTTTATACCCATATAAAAAATGGCATAACCGGCATTTTTGCGAGGGTCGTTCTCTTCGTAAAACCTGCCCAGAAAGCTGGAGATATTTGGCTTAAAGAAACCATTGCCCGAAATAAGAAAGCCCAGGCCCAGAAAGAAAGTTGCCTGCGAGGGTATAGCTAATACCAAATGCCCGATGGCCATTAAAATTCCGCCCAGCACTATCGACTTGCGAAAACCCAGAAACTTATCGGCAATGTAGCCGCCAATAAGGGGCATGGTATATACCAAAGCGTTGTAAGCGCCATAGCGCAGGTTAGCCTCAGCATCGGGGTACAGCAACTGGTGGGTCATGTATAATATGAGCAGCGCGCGCATACCGTAAAAAGAAAAGCGCTCCCACATTTCGGTAAAAAACAAAATCCATAAGGCCTTGGGGTGCTCTTTGTGGTTAATAAACCAGGTAACACCAATCATTAGCGCACTGAAAAGACTGCCGGCTATAAGTATGAGGACCTCTAAAGGCATGGGCGGTAAATTTCAACAAAGAAAGCAAAATAGGCGGCCGCACACAATGTGCGAACCCAATGGTATTACCCAAGCAACGAACCGTGGATTACCTGGTAAACTGTTAAGGTGTCATTCTCTATCCTAAAAGCAATTACCCAGGTATTAAATATAATGCAGGAAAGTTTTTGGAAAGCTAGGATACTGTTATTACACAAAGCATATTTCACATTAGGCTTTGCGTAGGTTAAAATAAAATATTTTGTCTATCCACCGTTCTCCCGCGCCCGGCGTATTGATACCATCAATAAATTCTGCTACTTCATCAATGGTATCCTGTGCAACATCGTGAATAATTACATTCATGATGCCTTTTTCTTATCTCGTTTTTGTCTAAGGTTTTCTTTTATCTCTTTCCTTACCTGCTCAATATCTTTTCCTTTGCCTGCAGGGCGCGATAATAATTCCTCCAATTCCTCAGGGGTGGCTTTTCTGCCAATGCCAAAGGCAAGATCATGTGCAGTTAATTTTTTCATATATTCTTCGGCTTATACAATCAAAAATAAATAAAAAAGGGCTAAAGGTTTTCACCCTCAGCCCCTGTTTCCCCATTATCTAATCAAGCTTAGTTCTGTGCTACTACACCGGCGCCTTTTACTGCGCTGTTCAGGTGCTCTACCATTGTCTTTACATCTTTGTTAAAGAACGAGTAGAATTTAGTAAACTCGGCAGCAGCTTGCTGATTTTCTATTATATATTCTATTGTGTTAACCGGGTCAAGGGATGTAGAATTGCTCCAGTTTTGTATTCTCTTAAACTGGTAGCTGCGCTCGTTAAAGTGGTTGTAGCGTATATCGCTCAGCTCGCAGGTTATCTTGTGGTCGGCCACGGTTACTATCATGTAGTATTGTAAGTAAAGGGCGTGTATGTTGCTGCCCTGGTCGCCAAAGTATTTGGTAACTACCCTTACAGCTATACGGTGGCTGCTGGGGTCAAGCGACTGCACCGGAAATGTGTTATTAAACTCGTGGCTAACCTCTGCCAGCATCTTGCTGTTTACGCCACTCATGTTCTCTGGTCTTACGCACATGTTGCTGCGCGTAAACTCGCTGGTGTTGCGGCTAAACCATTCAGCGGCTATTTCGTAAGCCTGCTCATCGCTTACATTTTCGTTTACCGGTATGCTAAAACGGTAAGTTACTTTACCGGTTGCTTTATTTACCGGCATGGTAGCTTGTGCTGATGCTGTATTTGCAAACAGGGCTATTACTAAAAAAGAAAAAAGTGCTTTCATGTTGCGGGTGGTTGTTGTCAGGTTTGTCATTGTGTTTTGTTTTCTTTCTTATACAGCAAATATGTGCTTACCGTTTCGTCCTTAGTATCCCCCGATGGGGTGAACTTGCCCGGACTTGTTCTTGCCATATACGCCTCTAAATCAATCTTTTTCAGGCGCTATCACGCTAAAACACTCTTTAGACTATAAAACTACGCAGGGGTTTACACGGTGGGGGATATCCGTATTGTAGATATAACGCTAACTGCTCACCGGTAGTATGGCTTTAACCTTTTGGTGTAAGGTTAATAACGCCATACACATTAAGTAATTTGTGCCGGTTATGGAGATGGGTATATTTGGTAACAGATGACAAGCGCACTACCACATAAATCCAAACTACAACAGACAATGTCAAGATTATTTTATCTGCTTTTCATTTCACTCAGTTTTGGCAATTGTTCTAATGCACAGAACAAGGAGGCGCAGGCAATTAATTCCATCTTCGATCAAATGGAATTAGAGGGGGTGAACACCAAACAGCCTCTGTTATATGGATACTTCTTTTATGACAAAGACCAGCAAAAGCTTGCAAAGCTTAAAGATGATTTACTTAAGTCAGGTTACAAATTAGTTAGGTTTGAAAAGTCCGATGCCCGGGGCTTCGTTCTTCACGTTGAAAAGGTGGAGACACATTCAAGGACTTCACTTTTGGACAGAAACAATCAGTTAAGCAAGCTTCGTGAAAATTTTCAAGTTGAAATTTATGATGGTTGGGATGTTGGCAATATAGACCCCACAAAGCCATTGACAGCTAAAGAAGATTTTGATAAGTCTATAAGTACCAAAGCAGATGCTGAAATTTATAAAATCGCAAATTCCCTCTACGATGGCGAATCATATGACAAAGCTGCTTTAGCATTCCAGAAATGCATAGAACGCAACTACAAAACCGATACTTGCTATTACAAGCAGGGGGTAAGCTTTATTGTTTTAGGGCAAACACAAACCGGGATTGAGAAACTGGAGGAAGCCTTAAGAATCAATCCTAAATATTATAAGGCCTGCTTCAACATTGCCGCTACCTGTTACGATATTCAGGAATACCAAAAGTCAATAGACTACTATCAAAAAACGGCAACGCTAAAGCCTGAGGACGACAATGTTTATTATGGCATTGCCGCATCACAGTTTGTGTTAGGAAAATTAAAAGATGCTGCATCCAATTGTAATACTGCTTTAACACTTAACCCCAATAATGAAAATGCAAAGGCTTTATTAGCGCACATAAAGCAAAGTATTAAATAACAACACAAACTTCCCACACAGTTGATATTCCATTATTTTAGTTAACAGGTACCCCCCTGCACCAGTTTTTCGAAAACACAATTGATAACCAGCTTTTTATGTAGCGCTATGTGCACCATTTTCAAAAATTGAGGTTTTGGTGCAGCGGCAACTAACTACATAACCAAGGTGTAAACATGCAATAGCATCGACTAAGTTTGCTATTAAACTCTCTCCCTTCCACCGCCACACGGTGGGAATTCAAGTAGAGCCTGTCCCAAACTTGATTCGCGCAGTTGGTCGAGCGAATCGAGACAAGGTGGTACTTAAGTTAATGGCATTGGGTATGCACCAGTAACATTTTTAAAGCGCTCATTAATAAGCTGTTAATGTTAAAGGCGTGCACTATTTAAAAAAACGCATTTTTAGCTGTCAGCAGGCTCCCCTAAATCAATAACCCTTTTCGGCTATCAAATCCTGTAAGGCTTCCATGCGCTGGGCAAGTGCGTGGTATTGGCGGGTTATATTTCCAAAACCGGTGCGCCCATATTCGCGCAAACTCTCATCGGTAACTGGCACATCCATTTCCAATAAGAAAGAGAGGTTCACATTCATAGCCGTACAAAATTTTTGCAGAGTTTCAAGCTTAGCGCTGTCACCGTTCTTTTCAAAATTGCCATACGCTTGTTGCGTAATATTAAGTGTAGATGCCACTGCGGCCTGTTTCCAGCCACTTAGCTCGCGTATTTTTTGTATTCTTTCTGCTATTACCATGGGGATTAAGAGTTTTTAGTCAGCAGTAGATACACCTACAAGCTGTGTTTTGTTACAGGTATACTAACTTTACCAGGCTAATAGCGGCTAATACCGCCAAAGCAGCGGTAAATGGCAAAAGCAGGCATACTCTCTATAAGTAAAATACGCAGCATGGCAATACCCCAAAAGCAAATATATTAGTGCGCCAATGGAGATGTATTAAAAAATCGGATAGCTAATACCAATGCCCTATACCTTGCAAAATCTCAAAAAACGCCCCTTCTTAATAAAATTAGCTGCCTTCATTTTAGTTGTGGCTGCTCTCGAAATAATAACGGCCCTGGCTACGCATAATATCGCGCTGTTTAAAAAAATAGAGTATCAAAAGCTGCGAAAGATGCTGGCCCACGAAGGGCCGCAAGGCGAATATTTGTCTAAATATCTGGCAGTGCCCAACTTGCACTTAACTCCTAACCCTACCTATAAAAGTGCAAATGGCATATTGGCGCACAATACCCTGGGGTATCGCGGGCCCGCGTATACAACCGTAAAGCCGGCTAATGTGTATCGGGTAATTTGCCTGGGCGGTTCTACTACCTATGGGTTTAACCTCGAAAAATACCAGGACGCTTATCCTTATTTACTCGAGCGGGAATTAAATGAATCAATCAAAACCGGGGCACTTAAAAATCAAACCGTCTTCGATTCGGCACAAGTACTTAATGCGGGCATAGAGGGGGCAAACATGTTTATAGTGCTGGCACAATATATGTACAAGTACCGCTTGTTTAACCCCAATATGATTATAGTGCATGAGGGAATAAACGATGCTTACGCGTACACCGGCAACATATATAACACCGACTATGCGCACCTGCGCACAAACTTATTGCAATTAAAACCGCTAAGCCGGCCCCTGCAATGGTGTATGAAATCAAATTTTTTGTCGCTCGTTATTATAGCCTTTAATTATTCTGATACAATAATGATTAACAAAGTGGTAGACGATCCCGCCTATCCTCAATGGTGCCGCTGCGAAAAAGGCAATTGCGACTATTTCGATAAAAGCCGTAATGCATTCTTTCAAAACTCCCTGATGTTAAGTCGGCTCACTTTAGCCGATTCCTTGCAACTTGTGTTTTTTCCCATGATGTATAATCGCCACGATGCAGAAAAGGCCAGTAATAAGGATATTAAGTTTGCTATTGATTCGCACGCGGGATTTTGGCAGCAGTTGGCCAACAGCAAATCATCTACATGTCTGAATATAGACCCTATGACAATCGATCCGAAATACTTTTTCGATGCGTGCCATCTTAATCCGCAAGGCAATGCTCTTAAAGCAGCGGTTATACGCCCACAAATAGAAAACTATATTTTAACCAACAGCCCTGCTAACCAGCCATTGGTCAAATAATAAGCTTACTCAGCTACCTGCACATTCTTAAAACACAAAAGCCACCAGATTATATCTGATGGCTTTTTGATTGTGTCGGGGTAGCAGGATTCGAACCTGCGACCCTCCCGACTAAAAGTCGGGATGTGCTAACCGTATAGTTATATGCTTATTAAAAAGTAATAGCTTTTTGCAAGTGTCTTAAAACACAAAAGCCACCAGATAATATCTGATGGCTTCTTGATTGTGTCGGGGTAGCAGGATTCGAACCTGCGACCCTCCCGACTAAAAGTCGGGATGTGCTAACCGAGCGCACTTATCCATTGCTTTACTCTTGTTGGGTTTTTCCAATTTTTTAGTTGCTGTTCCAACTGTACGGCTTCGGTCCGTGTATCAAACTCTTTCGAAAACAGCAGCAACCAGGGACCTTTGCCCGAAGTATATTTGTTGCGGTTAGTATTATGCCTCAATAGCCGGTCCTCCAAATTGTTAGTTTGGCCAATGTATAAGTGCCCGGATACTTCTGATTGTAGTATGTAAGTATAGAATGGCATAAATGAAAAGAGCGATGCAAATGCATCGCTCTTACTTTCGTCGGGGTAGCAGGATTCGAACCTGCGACCCCCTGCTCCCAAAGCAGGTGCGCTAACCGGGCTGCGCTACACCCCGAAAATCATTTTGTTGCCTTTTGGTTGCTAAAGCCATGAACAACAAATAAATCCTTAAAGTTTTTGGCGGTGAGGGAGGGATTCGAACCCTCGGTACCGTTTTACCAGTACGGCAGTTTAGCAAACTACTGATTTCAGCCACTCATCCACCTCACCTTGCTACCAGTTAAAACTTTAAGAACTGTCCCCTTTTTCAAAAGGACGACAAAAATAGAAATTCTCACCAATCAAGCAACTTCTAAATGAAAAAGTATTTAGTAATTAGTATCAGGCAGTTAGATAAACAGCCACGGTCCAACAGTTTGCCCCTTTCAGGCATTAAAAAACCTCCTGCGCAGCAGCACAGAAGGTTTCTTTATGTTTTTGTATTGGTCTAATTACTCAATACTATGATATACTCATTTGTATCTTCTTTTGTATGTCGGCCACTGCCTCGCGGAACTCCTGATCGGTATCTATCAGGTTTTGTACTGCCTGGCAAGAGTGGATAACTGTAGAGTGGTCGCGGCCACCAAAATGCTTGCCTATAACCTTCAGCGAGTTCTTGGTGTAGTTCTTAGCCAAAAACATTGATAGCTGGCGCGCCTGCACTATCATACGCTTGCGGGTTTTTTCGCGTAGCATATCTACGGGTACTGTAAAGTAATCGCACACAGTTTTTTGTATATAGTCGATAGATACTTCGCGCGAAATGCTCTTTACAAAGTTCTTGATGATTTTCTTGGCAAGATCAAGGTCTACTTCTTTCTTATTTAAAGAAGCCTGGGCCAGTAAAGATATGAGTGCAGCTTCAAGTTCACGAACGTTGGTGTTGATGTTGTAAGCTACAAACTCAACTACTTCGCGTGGCAACTCTATACCATCGGCATACATTTTCTTTTCGAGTATGGCAATACGGGTTTCGAAATCAGGAACCTGCAGGTCGGCGCTTAGCCCCCATTTGAAACGTGAAAGCAATCTTTCTTCCATGCCTTCAAGGTCGCGCGGAGGACGGTCGGTGGTTAGCACTAACTGTTTTCCGTTTTGATGAAGGTGGTTGAAGATGTGGAAGAAGATATCCTGTGTCTTCTCTTTGTTACCAAAAAACTGGATATCATCTACAATCAATACATCTATTAACTGGTAGAAGTGAACGAAGTCATTTACCGAGTTGTTCTTTACTGCATCGAAAAACTGGTTGGTAAATTTTTCGCTGCTTACATATAGTACTGTCTTGTTAGGGAAGTTAGCTTTCACCTCGTTGCCGATGGCTTGTGCTAAGTGTGTTTTACCTAAACCCACACCGCCGTAAACTACCAGCGGGTTAAATGCTGTGCCACCCGGCTTTTGCGATACCGCATAACCTGCACTGCGTGCAAGGCGGTTGCAGTCGCCTTCTACCAATGAATCAAAATTGTAATTTGAATTCAGTTGTGGGTCAACATTAATTTTTTTAAGGCCCGGAATTACAAACGGGTTCTTGATTTGATTTCCATTTAAAAAATAGGGGAAGCCAACTTCGGGATTAGAGTTGTTGCCAGAGTTTTGGTTCGGATAATCAACTGTAGAAGGTGAACTAGCGTTGGATGAATTCTCCACTACTATTCTGTACTCAAGTCTTGCACTAACGCCTAACTCGCGCTTAACTGTTTTGCGCAGCAGTGCTACATAATGCTCTTCGAGCCACTCGTAAAAAAACTGTGATGGTACCTGAATAGTAAGAACGCTACCTTGTAACTCTACAGGTCTTATCGGTTCGAACCACGTTTTGAAACTTTGAGCGCTAACGTTATCTTTTATTATTTCCAGACAGTTGTTCCAAACGCTGATTGCCGATTTTTCTTTCATGCTCACTAAATCTGTTTAAGGGTTGTTCTAAATAATGTGTGTGTCTGAAGACGATGTGAAAATGAGGAAAAGAATGTTCACAAAAAAATTTTTGCGCTCTTGTTTTTGCAATATTTTTTTCGGGTGTTGAAAAAAAAAATTTTGTCAGAAAAATAGTTACGCAGGTTCTTTTTTTACAGAAAAAAAATTATTCTGTCAACCTGCTGCACCAATTAATTTCGGTAAATCAGGAACTAAAATTCCTTTCTTTTTTGGCTCTAAAAAAAAGTCTAAACGGCCTAAACAAATTCCTGCCCAACCTACCTGATTAACCAGAACCTTTGCTCCGTCTGCGTTTCGCAGTTCTTCGGGCTTATCGAAAAAAGTATGTGTGTGCCCGCCAAGTATCAAATCGATGTGTGAAGATGCGCGTGCCAAATCAACATCACTTACTTTTTTGTCTTCGTATTTGTAACCTAAATGCGATAAGCAAATCACCAAATCGCAACCTTGTTCGTGTTTTAAATGTTTAGCCATCTTATTGGCTTCATCAATCGGCGCGTTGTATCGCACTCCGCCATACAAATCTTTGGGCACCAGGCCATTCAGTTTTATGCCCACACCAAACACGCCAACCTTTACACCATCCAGCGAAAAAATTTTGTGTGTCAGAATTTTTCCATCCATTATAGTATCGGTAAAACTGTAGTTGCTATTCAGAAATGGAAACTTTGCATGTGGCAGTTGTTTTACAAACCCCTCAAGGCCAGCATCAAAATCGTGATTGCCCAGCGTGCAGGCATCGTATTTCATCTCGCTCATCAACTTAAATTCAAGCTCTCCTCCGTACATATTAAAGTAAGGTGTGCCCTGCCACACATCGCCGCTATCCAGCAATAAAACATTTTTCTCCTGCTTACGAATCTGATTGATAAGAGTTGCGCGCTGCGCAAAGCCACCCAGGCCCTGGTATTTTCCTCCATCCATAGGAAAAGCCTCTATACGCGAGTGCTGGTCGTTGGTATGCAGTATAGTTACCTTTTTAGCATCGCCTTTTGCAAATGCCTCCAACGGAAAAGAACCTGCACCCAGCAGTACACCAGCTGTAAGCGATTTTTGTATGAAGGATTTTCTTTTCATTTTATTGCACCTTCATTACTCTTCCTTCCAGTACACTCTTTACATGCTCGCCGCGGGCATTCATTTCTTTCAATCCATCTATTAGCGCATCACGCAGCGATTTCTTTAGCAAAATTTTGGGCAGTGGTATAAGCACTGTGCAGTTATCGCCACCCTGCGCCAGGTAGTCAGACACGGCCAGTGTATAGTTTTTATTTAATTCAAGCGGTTTGCCCTGGATAAAAACCTCTACCGCTTTTCCGTTACTGATTTTATAACGTGCACCACTTACAGGCCAGCCACCTTTCGACGCCAGGAAATTAAACAGTGTATCCAGCGTGCTGCCGTGCACGGTTATTATATCTATCAGATTTTCGAAGGGCATTAATTCAACGATTTTACCCAACGTAATATTGCCTTTGGGCAGGTTGGGCAGACGTATGCCCCCAGTATTTAAAAATGTAAAATCGATGTGTGTGCCAGCGGCAATTTTTCCCTCTGCGTAATCGGCGCTCTTCTTTAGTATAAGGTCGCACATTAAATTACCAAGGTCGCTTTCGGGGTTACCTGCCTTGGTTAATAGTGTATCAGATATTGCAAGTACCACCCCCATCTCTTTATCCAGCGAATCTTTGTAAGGCTGAATAAGGCGTAACAGGCTGCTATCAACCGCCGAATTAGCTGTTAGCTTCTTCTCTTCAAACCGATAACTACTAGCTACAAAATTTTTGGAGCATGACGAAACAACAAATAAAAGCAGGAGCAAACTCAGGCGGGCCATAAGGATGCTAATATAAAATAAGCAAGCGGCAGGCCGTGGCTAATCCTGAAATTTTTGATTTTTTACAACCCTATATTTTTTTAGCCCTGATACTCACCGTATATTTCGCGCAGGCTATCGGCAATTTCGCCCAGCGTAGCATAACATTCAACGGCCTCTATTACAAAAGGCATAATGTTCTTCTCATCTATCGAAGCATCCTTTATTTTCTTAAGGCTTTGTTTCACCTTTTCGTTGTCGCGTTTGGCACGTAAGCGCGCCAGTTTATCCGATTGTATTTTGCGGATAGAGTCATCTATACGCAAAAGCCCTGTAGGTGCCGCTTCTTTTTCGGTAAATTGATTGACACCTACAATTATCTTCTCTTTCGATTCTACAGCATTTTGGTAGTTGTAAGATGCACGCGCAATTTCATTTTGCATAAAACCCTGCTCTATGGCCGATACACTTCCGCCCATTTCATCTATACGCTGAATATATTTCCAGGCTTCCGCCTCTATCTGGTCGGTTAATTTTTCAATAAAGTACGAGCCAGCCAGTGGGTCTACGGTTTCGGTAACTCCGCTTTCGTAGCCAATAATCTGCTGCGTTCGCAAAGCCACTTTAGCTGCTTCTTCTGTTGGCAGCGAAAGAGCTTCATCGTAACCATTGGTGTGCAGCGATTGAGTGCCGCCTAATACAGCAGCTAAAGCTTGTAGCGTAACACGCGATATATTATTTTTTGGCTGCTGGGCAGTAAGTGTGCTGCCCCCTGTTTGTGTGTGAAAGCGCAACATCTGCGCACGTGCATCGGTAGCGCCCAGCTCTTTTGTCATCTTTGCCCACATACGGCGCGCTGCACGAAACTTAGCCACTTCCTCAAAAAAATTATTGTGGGCATTGAAGAAGAAAGAAAGGCGCTGACCAAACTGGTTAATGTCTAATCCTTTTTTCTGAGCGGCCTGGCAATACGCTTTACCATTGCTTAGTGTAAAAGCTATTTCCTGCACAGCTGTAGAACCTGCCTCGCGTATATGATAACCCGATATAGAAATGGTATTCCACTTAGGCACTTCTGTATTGCAATATTCAAAAATATCAGTGATGATTTTCATGCTGGGCTTAGGCGGGTAGATATATGTACCGCGTGCCGCATATTCCTTTAGTATATCGTTTTGAATGGTGCCTGCTATTTTCTTCAGGTCGGCTCCCTGCTTTTTTGCCAGGGCTATATATAACGACAGCAGAATGTAGGCGGTGCTATTGATAGTCATGCTGGTAGAAACATCTTCCAGCTTGATACCCTGAAAAAGTATTTCCATGTCTTCCAGCGAATCGATAGCTACACCTACCTTACCTACTTCACCTTCCGATAGGGCGTGGTCGCTATCGTATCCAATTTGTGTGGGCAGGTCGAAGGCTACGCTTAAGCCGCTAACACCCTGCGAGAGGAGATAGTGATATCGCTTGTTACTCTCTTCGGCAGTAGAGAAACCAGCATACTGGCGCATGGTCCACAGTTTGCTGCGGTACATTTCGGGGTGCACACCACGTGTAAAAGGAAATTTGCCGGGTTCCTCGGTGTTGTCGGTACGCAGGCTGTAAACTCTTTCAATTTCTATTCCGCTATCGGTGGTAAATTGTTTCATGCAGGTGCAATGATAGTGAGTTACCATTAAAAGTAAACAGCTGAAAACAGAAGAATATGCTTAACTTAAATTGAGGGAGGCTATAAACCCCGGAATATCAAGTTGTAATTTGCAATCCTTATGCAGCGAAAAGAAATCATCGTTGGTACGCAGCTCATACTCGCCACTTTTTAACTCAAATATTTCGCAGGTTTTGCTCTCGGGATTTACAAGTACATAATATTTAACTTGTTGCGATTGGTATAGATTATACTTGATATTCCTGTCCTTCATACTGGTACTCTTGGAAAGGATCTCAACTATTAATACAGGTGGAAATCCAAGAAATTCTTCTTTAAAGTCACCACAAACAATCATTAGATCAGGACGCACCACATTGCTATCATCTATTATCCAGTCTAAATCCTGATACACTTCACAATCATTACAAACAGTAAACTTACTCTTCAAAAGGCTTATGATGTGATGAGAAAGTTGTGTATTTATAAATTGGTGTTTACGATTAGCAGACGGACTCATAGCATGCGGGTAGCCATGTATTAGCTCCCATTCACCTTCCCAAAGTTTGTAGTCTTTGTATGTATAAAGCGGGATGTAATCAAATGCCTTCATAAAGCTAAGATAAGCTATTTTGGGCTTATGGTACAATCAAAACAACTCCCGGCACTCTGCCTTTAAAAACTCAAGTGCCTGATCGGTAGGCAGGGCTACACCGGCGCTTTGTATGCCGTTAAACAAGGCATTGATAAGCATACCTGCCGAAGCCTCAGGCGGTAGTTGCGTGCCTATCAGGTTAACCGTTTTCATCATTTCTTCTTTAGCCTGCACAATCAGGTTCCAGGCATTACTGCTTACATAAATCTGCTGCGACAGGTTGTGCTCAAACTCTTCGCGTATGTTTTTTACTATCGCATATTGCAACTCGCTCGATAGCATGTCGGGTGTGCGCACACGCGATATTACAGGGGCAAAGTTAATGCGCTCAAGAAAAAGTGCCAGGCGCTCATAAGCCTGCAAACGCAACATCACTATCTCTTTGTCGCGTTTCATTTTAAACTCAATGGCTTTTTCGGCAGCATCTTTCATCATATACCGGGTAAGCAGGTAGTACGCTGTAAGAAATACGATAAGGGCAGGTAAGGTGTATTTTAAAATTTCGAGTATTACGGTTACTATTTCCATGCAGGGTGTGTTTGCAATTATAACGGTTAAAGGTTCTGTTTTAGTGTGCCGAAAGTAAAAATAAATCAGCGTTACCGGCCACCCTGCCGCTTAAATGTGCGCAAGAATTATTTAAGGTCTTCTTTAAAAAAAACAGCAAGGCCTTCTGCTGTTACTTCATGCCCGCGTGCATTAAAATGCTCATCGTTTGGCCGGAATAATGAAACAGGGTCTTTTTCATTTTTAAATCTATCGTATAAGTTTACATAGGGAATGCCTTTTGATTGACAAAACCCTCCTATTTTTTCTGCAACTATACCTGGCTGCATAGTTGTATCCTTTTGCATAGCACCATTATATTCTATTAGAAAAGGTGTTGAGGAAACGGCAAATTTAATTCCGTTGGTTGCACATAATTTGCCGGCATCTTCTATCAATGTAAAGTATAACTGCCAGGCTTCATCCAATTCCGGAAAGGATTGCTTTAGGAACATAGGCCTGTCCCAGCTATCAGCATCTTCTTTCCCAAAATTAAAGCGGAACTTATTCATAAGCATGTCGAAGGTGCCATAGTTAGTTTTAAATACCTGTGCCTGCAAATACTGATACAGGTTAGAATAGCACGCAAGTTTCCATTTAAGTATCTCGTTTTTAGTAAATGGAATTGGATTAAACTTTACCACGCCATCCTGCAAATAAGCAAACCGCTTATTATATGTTTCGCGAATATCGTTGGGGCATGTCATTATCAATACATAATCGGGCTTTGCAAACAGACCGTAATTCTTAAGCACCAAAAACTGCTGCTCGGCACCCCATGCGGGGCAAGCCATATTAAACACTTCTATTTTTTTACCCGACACATTTAAACCTTCCAGCTTTTTTTCGAGCAACGCAGTAAATATTTTGTCATCTGCGTGGGTTAGCCCGGCAGTATACGAATCGCCAATAATTAAAATGCGAAAAGTATTATCTGATTTAGCATAGTCCTTTCCATAATTTCTGAAGCCAAACTTGTCGGTATGCTGCACAAAACTACCCGACTCTTCATCATGAGTAGTTGAGTTCAGGTTTTTATGCCAATGCCATATTTCAGTGTTATTATACTGAATACCTACTACGGGGTATTTGTTAGAAATGCGCAACGCAATTTCCATTACCAATATGCCAATTACCAGCAGAAATGCGAAAGATAGGAAACCCAAAAATATTTTTCCGGCAGTTCGTTTTGTCATTAAATGCTTTTAAGAGCCAATATATAAAGATGTGCTATTTGTCTTCCTCAATCCTCGTTTTTAGTTTTTCCAGGTAATAAGTTTTATAGCTATCCTTTTTGTCTTTAGCTTTTTCAATCTCTATTTTTAACAGAGGAAGGTATTTTTGCTTTAGCGGTTTAGCGCCCAGTATCATATTAAGGGTAGTTACAAGTTCTTTCTCCAGCGGGGCATACCTGCCTTTGGCCAGGTAAAACTCGTTAAGCAGATTGCTAAAGTCATCTTCTATCAAACGCTTTACTATATCGGTATAAAGCTCTTCTACTTTAGCAGCAGGATTTTGGCGAATTGCGGACAAAGCACCTAAATACTTTTTGTCTTTTGTTTTTATGTAGAGGTCAGCGATTTTGTCTAGCAGATTTTCTTTGCAGTCAATAGTATCGGTAAAAATGCGGGCGGCGTTTTGCTGTATAAATACCAGGCGGGCATCTACACTATCGGTTAAAAAGCATGGGTGGTATACCGGCTTTGCCTTTTGCGAAAAGGCCGCGGAGGCTATAGTAACCAGCGCGAGTAAAAGAAATAGTTTAATTGGGTGTTTCATACTTACAAGTACTAAACAAAGAAGGGCTGTTGTGCAGCCCTTCTTTGTTTTTTATTGCTTAGTGCTTATGTATTCAGTTAGTTCGTCTACACTGCTGCTAAAGCCGAACACATTATTTACTTTAAAGTAATTGTTAGGCTCGGTGCAATGGTCGTAAGCAAATTTTGCAAACTCCAGTTTGCTGGCTTCAAAACCAAATACCTTACAAATTTCGGTTACCTGGCTGGCGTTTAAGCAATTTCCACCCGCAATTTGTTTGGCTGTTTTCAAACGGGTTTCATCAAAGCCTTGTCCTTTTACAGTACTTAATGCGCTGGCAAAATCGCTGGCACCCATGGCATATGCTCCTTTGCAACCAACCTGCGTAGGTGGTACCGGCTGGCTGTGCGGTGTATGCGTAGTAGTGGTAGTATGTGTGGTAGTGGTTTCTACATTGGTATTCAGCAAGGGGTCGGTGATAGTTACATTCATGTTAACGCCACCTACATTTACATTGGCACCTACGGTTTCGCCGGTAGTGCGGGTAGTGGTAGTTTGTGTAACTGTAGTAGCGGCTACCGGTACCGGTGTGCCATAGTGTACTACGTGCACATTAGATGGTGCTACAAAACCCTGGCGCACGGGTATAAAAGAGAAAGGCATAGCCCCCAGTTTTGGCTTGCCGTTTTTATCGCGCTTCACTTTGTAAGTAACATCCATTAAAGTGCCCGACTCATCGGCCAGGAAAAGAGTTCTGGAAATTTCTCCCAATGTCTGGTCTTCAAAAATTACTTTGGTACTGTATTGCGGCTGATTGAGGTCCTCTACACGGATGTTGGTTTGCGCTACGTTATTCTGGCGCTCGCCGTTAAGTATTAAAAAGAACTTATCGCCTTCGTCGGAGAATACGGTAAGGTGCCCTACAGCCTGCGAGTAAGCCGCGTTAGAAAAAAGGATTGCAATAAAACAAAGTGGGAGTAGTTTCTTATACATATTTTTTGATTTTAGCTTGGCTATACCATTTGCTTGCCAAAGGTGAACCAAAATAAGATTTTTGCAAATTTTCTCAACTCATTTATTGCGCATTCTAAACACTACCATGGCTATGAAGCCAATACCCATGCCTATAAATATGCCGGCGCTTTGGTGGCCCGTTAGCAGCCCTATGCCAAAGCCCATAAACATGCAGCCCACAAACAATATACCCGCCATTTTATTCTTATCGCCATTCTGATTTGTTTCCATTGGTTTGATTTATTTTTTGTTGATGTAATCTTTTAATGCGTCTACGTATTTTTCAAATGCATCTATTCCTTTTTTGGTGATACGGCAGGTCGTAAGCGGATAGTTGCCCTTAAAGGTTTTCTCAATCACTATATAATCGGCCTCGTACAATTTTTGCAGCTGCGCGCTTAGGTTGCCCGCGGTAGCTTTGGTTTTTTCTTTTATAAAGCCAAACTCCGCCTCTTTTAACCCTACCAGCAAAGACATAACTGCCAGCCGCAGTTCTGAGTGCAATAAAGGGTCAAGTTGCTTAAACATTCGCGTTGTTTTTATACTGTTTCCATAACAATATGCCGGGCACTATGTATCCTAAAAAGGTAGCTGCCGCATGAATAAGCAGCTGGTTTTCATCTACTACTTTAAGGCATACCAAAGCGCCCGCCCAAAAGATAAGCCCTCCAAGCTGCAGCGGGGTAAACTGCAATACCCGGCCTGTAGCAAAGGTGACCATGCCGGTAATAATAAGGATAAACGGAACCGGCGAAGTATGTGAAATTGAGCAGTACACAATAACCAAAACCAGCGCTAATAAGAATGACATCCACATATGGTACACATGCAGGTCGGCCATTGTTCTTATCTCCTTCTTTCTGGCACGGCCTCTTTCGTAAATAAAGCCCACAGGTACGCCAATTACAGGCATCAGCATCCAGGGTAGACCAGCCAGGTTTCCGGCTCCGCCGCGTATTAAAAAATAATTGGCCAGGCAGCAGGTGATTACAAGTATGCCCCAAAGCATAAGGTGAAAACCATTTTCGGCTACCTTATTACGGGCACCGTTTATCATACTCTGTATAAGTCTGAAACTGTCTTCGGCCGACATTTCTTTTTCTATCGATTCCATGGCTATTATTTTAGGTTAAGAATTAAAACTATAGTACAAATGTAAACTAGTTTATTTTATAAACCAAATTTATTTTAAAAAAGCTGAACAAACCGTTGTTCAGCTTTTTTAAAACATATGCTATAATTAAGAAAGCACTCCGCGCGAAATTACAATGCGCTGTACCTCTGATGTACCTTCGTATATCTGTGTAATTTTTGCATCGCGCATCAGGCGCTCTACGTGGTATTCTTTTACATAGCCGTAGCCGCCATGTATCTGTACCGCCTCTACTGTGTGTTTCATGGCTGCTTCGCTGGCAAATACTTTAGCCATAGCCGATGCCATATCGTAATTCTGTCCGGCATCTTTTAAACGTGCTGCCTTGTACACCAACAAACGGGCTGCTTCTATTTCGGTGGCCATATCGGCCAGCTTGAAAGCCACTGCCTGGTGATTGATAATTTCTTTTTTGAAAGCCTTGCGCTGTTTAGAGTAATCTACCGCCAGCTCGTAAGCACCTGCAGCTATACCCAGTGCCTGTGCTGCAATACCTATGCGTCCTCCGCTTAATGTTTTCATGGCAAATTTGAAACCAAAGCCATCTTCACCTATGCGGTTTTCTTTGGGTACTTTTACATCGCTGAACAATAGGGTATGTGTATCGCTGGCGCGTATGCCCAGCTTATCTTCTTTTTTAGCTACGGTAAAGCCCGGCATTCCTTTTTCTACTATCAGTACGTTGATGCCTTTGTGACCTTTCGCCGGGTCGGTTTGTGCTATTACTAAATAAGTAGAAGCGCAGCCTCCGTTGGTTATCCAGTTTTTAGTGCCGTTAAGCAGGTAGTGGTCGCCCATATCTACCGCGGTGGTACTTTGGCTGGTGGCATCGCTGCCCGCCTCCGGTTCGCTCAGGGCAAAAGCGCCAATTTTTTCTCCCTTAGCCAATGGCACCAGGTATTTTCTTTTTTGCTCTTCGGTGCCATACTCCTCCAGCCCCCAGCACACCAGCGAGTTGTTTACACTCATCAGCACCGAGCACGAAGCATCTACCTTCGATATTTCTTCCATAGCTATTACATAGCTAAGTGTGTCCATTCCACCACCGCCGTATTCCGGCGATACCATCATACCCAAAAAGCCCAGCTCGGCCATTTTTTTCACCTGCTCGGCAGGCCATGTCATGTGTGTGTCGCGCTCAATAACCCCCGGCTTGCAATCGTTTTGTGCAAAATCGCGGGCTGCCTGGCGTATCATCTGGTGTTCTTCGGTAAGTGAGAAATTCATGGTAGTAAATAGTAAATGGTGAATAGTAAAATAACGAGGGGCGAAGATATTAGAAAAGGGGGCGAATGCAAGTGCGAATTACGAAGTTAGAAGTCGGAAGAAAAGGCTAAATACAATTGGCCGGAATACAGGAGCTGGCAGATGGCAAAAAATGCAGGGGATGGCTTTGCCCGTTGAGCGTAGTTCGCAATGAAATCTACTTCTTCGATCGCTCAATAATCTCTGTAGTACTGAAGCCTTTGAGGTATGGGATGGTTTGCACTTTGCCGCCGTAGCTTTCTACAAAGCTGCTGCCTACTATCTCCTCTTTTTTCCAGTCGCCGCCCTTAACCAATACATCGGGTTTAATAGCGTGAATTAATGCTTCGGGAGTAAGCTCGTAAAAAAAGATTACGCCATCTACAAACTGGGTAGAGGCCAATAGTGTGGCGCGCGATTGCTGGTCGTTAACCGGGCGGGCAGGGCCTTTTAGTTGCTGTACCGACGAGTCGGAATTTACACCTATAATGGTGCGTTCGCCCAGCTCGTTACAGCCTGCCAACAGTTGGATATGCCCCTGATGGAGGATATCAAAACAGCCATTGGTAAACACAATTTTATCGCCCAGCTTCCGCCAGAACTCAATGCGCTTAAGAAGCCCATCGAGGGAAAGAATTTTCGACTCAATTTTCTCTTCAAAAATCAAGGGTTACGAGTTTAAGGGTTGTTCTTCTAACGATGGCTCCCTGTTTAATATTGCGAGCAATATCAACGAAAGTACGCCACCCACCAATACCGACAGGGTCTGGGCTGTCCACTGCACTAAGCCGAAAGAGATGGCCGCACTGCCCACCACACCGTATAGGGTCAAAACTATCTGCATAAAAATAGGGTAAAGGCCAAGCCCCCCCGGTGTAAGCGAGAAAGCCACACCACTAAAGAATAAGCACATAGCCGCCGCTGCAAGGCCTAAGCCCGAAGTTTCGGGAAACATCATAAAACCGGTGTAGGCCATTAATATATACAGCGCCCAAATCATTACCGTATGAAATACAAAAAGCAAAGGGCTTTTTACATCCTTAATAGATATGATGCCTTTGATAAGGCCCATGCTCCGCTCTTTAAAATCCTTCTTAATGTTCTCAAAACCTTTAGCACGTATTTGCGCACCAATAAACACTATAAGCCCACCTAATACCGCCAGCATTACGCCGTATTTAAGTATAGGGTTTATCTGGTTTTTTGCAATAATATCGGCAAACTGGGTAGCGGCGTTACCGGCTATTTGGTGGTATAGCTGTAAGAATTTTTCGCGCTCTGCTATTAGTAATCCGGCCGATACCACGGCCAGGCAAATTACATCCATCAGCCGCTCAAGCACCATGGTGCCAATGGCTTTATCTACCGGTATGTTTTCGTAGCGGGCCAATACACCGCAACGGCTTACCTCGCCTAACCTTGGAAAGAAGAGGTTAAGGAAATACATCATCATTACACTTAGGAAGGTATTTACAGCACCTGGTTTATAGCCCAGCGACTGTAGCAGAAGCCTCCAGCGCTCGGCCCTGAAGTAGTTGCTAAGCAGGCCCAATAGCGGCGGCACGGCTACCCAAAAGTAGTTGGCCCGCTTAATATCCTGCAATACCTGTTGCTTATCGCTATCGCTCATTTGGCCTACAAACCAGTATACAAGCCCCACGCCTATACCAAGTGATACGGCCAGCTTTATAAAGTTACCAATGTGCTTTTTCATAGGGCTTAGCAAATAAATTTGGGCAAATGTACGGAACTGAAATTAGGCTGTAACCTGGTTGCTGGCATTTACATGCACCGTTACCGGCTTGTGGTTCTTATATTCTTCCATAGTAACCATACCATAAGATATTACGATGATAATATCGCCTACCGATACTTTGCGGGCAGCAGGGCCATTAAGGCAGATAGTGCCTGAGCCGCGCTCGCCTTTTATTACATAGGTTTCAAGGCGCTCGCCATTGTTTACGTTTACTATCTGCACGCGCTCATGCTCCATCAGGTTGGCGGCTTCCATCAGGTCTTCATCAATAGTAATGCTGCCAATGTAGTTAAGGTCGGCCTGGGTTACAGTAACCCTGTGCAGCTTGCTTTTATATACGGTTATCATCATAGCGGGGGCGAATGTAATTGGATATTTTGAAAGGTGAAATGCAGGCCCTATATGTAAGAATGTGGGTGGCAAAAAGGCTCTTTTTTAAAAAGTGGCACCTCCTCCCATTCATAACTTACTAGTAATTAAATTATTGCAGGTAGGCACTGGTACCCCCGCCCCCTCTTTAAAGTGGCACCCCCTTTTTAAAGATTTTACCGTGGGTGGTAATGGCTTTACCACTGTGGGTAATGGTTTTACCGCCCACGGTAAAATCTATACTGCTGTAGGGTGCCGGCCGCCGAACAAAAGACAACTAAAACAGGCCAAAACAGAAGGTCTGCATCTTTACAGGGCATAGCTTATATTCGCGCCTCATTATGAATAGCAAGAGCGAACATATACACCCCTTTAACCAATTGCTGCCGCGCGAAAGCAAAGAGCAGCTGCTGGGCCAGCATGGGCTGGTGCTGTGGTTTACCGGCCTTAGTGGCTCGGGCAAAAGCACCATTGCCAAAGGGGTAGAGGAGCAATTGCACCGCGATGGCTACTTTGCAGTAGTGCTGGATGGCGATAATGTGCGCACCGGCATTAATAATAACCTGGGTTTTAGCGATGAAGACCGTAAGGAGAACATACGCCGCATAGCCGAGGTGGCTAAGCTGTTTGTAGCCAACGGTGTAGTGGTTATCTGTAGTTTTGTATCGCCTACTGTAGAGATACGGGAGCAGGCGCGCAACATAATAGGCGATGCCGATTTTAAAGAGGTGTTTATCAATACACCTATAGAAGAGTGCGAAAGGCGCGATGTAAAAGGCCTGTATGCCAAAGCGCGCAAAGGCGAAATAAAAGACTTTACCGGTATAAGCGCTCCCTTCGAGGCACCGGTAAGGCCGGCCTTAGAAGTACTTACCCAAAGTAAAGCAATAGAACAAAGTGTAAACGAGGTAGTTGCATTTACACTGCCAATTATCAATCACCAATAATCAATCATTAGTCCTGCATGGCATATACGCTTAATCATTTAAAAACACTGGAGGCCGAAAGCATATTTGTATTGCGCGAGGTGGCGGCACAGTTTCAAAACCCTGCTATTTTATTTAGTGGCGGCAAAGATTCTATACTGGTAACCTACCTGGCCAAAAAGGCTTTTTACCCGGCGGCTATTCCTTTTCCGCTGGTGCATATAGATACCGGCCACAACTTTCCCGAAACAATTGAATACCGCGATAGCCTGGTGAAAAAATTAGGTGCGAAACTGATAGTGGGCTCGGTGCAGGAATCTATTGATAGCAACCGTGTAGCCGAAGAGAAAGGCTACAGCGCTTCGCGTATTCGTTTGCAGACAACCACACTGTTAGATACTATAGAGAAGTATAAGTTTGATGCCTGCATAGGTGGTGCCCGCCGTGATGAAGAAAAGGCCCGTGCTAAGGAGCGCTTCTTCTCGCACCGCGATGAGTTTGGCCAGTGGGACCCCAAGAACCAACGCCCCGAACTCTGGAACCTGTTTAACGGACGTATGCATGTAGGTGAAAATTTCCGTGTGTTCCCCATCAGCAACTGGACCGAATTAGATGTATGGCAATACCTGGCTATGGAAGGTATTGAGATGCCATCGCTTTACTTTTCGCATAAGCGCAAAGTGTTTATGCGCGATGGAACTTTACTGGCCGAGTCGCCTTATATCCCTATGAAACCAACCGAGAAAGCCGAAGAGCAGGTGGTGCGTTTTCGCACCATAGGCGATATTACCTCTACCGGCGCTACACTTTCTACAGCGGCTACCCTGGATGATATTATACAGGAAGTAGCCAGCTCGCGCACTACCGAGCGCGGTGGCCGCGCCGATGATAAGCGCAGCGAAACAAGTATGGAAGACAGAAAAAAAGAGGGCTATTTTTAAAAGCGAGGCATTAAATACAGCAATGGAAAAAATAATAAATACAGTAGAAAATAACGACCCGGTTGTTCCTTTTGATTCGAACAGCTACCTGAACATGGAACTGCTGCGCTTTACCACAGCGGGCAGTGTAGATGATGGTAAATCGACTCTGATAGGACGTTTGCTTTATGACTCGAAATCAATTTTTGAAGATCAGTTAGAGAACATAGAAGCTACCAGCGCACGCCGTGGCGAAACCACCGTTAACCTGGCACTGCTTACCGATGGTCTGCGTGCCGAGCGCGAGCAGGGCATTACCATAGATGTAGCTTACCGTTACTTCTCTACCCCTAAACGCAAGTTCATTATTGCCGATACCCCGGGGCACATACAGTATACACGCAATATGGTTACCGGTGCCTCTACAGCCAACCTGGCTATTATACTGGTAGATGCACGGCAGGGTATTGTAGAGCAAACACGCCGCCACAGTATTATTGCGTCTTTATTAGGAATACCGCACATTGCGCTTTGCGTAAATAAAATGGACCTGGTAAATTACGACCAGGAGGTTTACAATAAAATAGTATTGGAGTACCGCGAGTTTGCCACGCGCCTTAAAACCAAAGACATTCACTTTATTCCTATCTCGGCGCTTAATGGCGATAATGTGGTTAACCGTTCTAAAAACATGAACTGGTACGAGGGTGTAACGCTGATGTACCTGCTGGAGAATATACACATAGCATCGGATATTAATCATATAGACCTACGCCTGCCCGTGCAGTATGTAGTGCGCCCGTACAGCGATGAGTTTCACGATTACCGCGGCTATGCCGGCCGCATTGCCAGTGGTGTAATACGCAAAGGCGATAAGGTAACGGTGCTGCCATCGGGTTTTACATCGGTGGTAAAGTCGGTAGAGCTGGATGGTAAAGAACTGAACGAGGCTTATGCGCCGCTATCGGTTACCGTGCAGCTGGAAGATGATATTGATATAAGCCGGGGCGATATGCTGGTGCGCGAGGGCAACGTGCCCAAGCAAAGCCAGGATATAGAAGCCATGGTATGCTGGATGGGCGAGAAACCCCTGCAGCTAAACGGCAAATACTTTTTAAAGCACACTACCAAAGATGTACGCGCTGTAGTAAAAGAGATAAAGTATAAAATGGATATCAACTCGCTGCACCGCATTACCGAGAATGTTTCGATAGGTGTAAACGATGTGGGCCGCATAACGCTGCGCACTACAGCACCACTATGTTTTGATGCCTACACCAAAAACCGCGACACCGGCAGCTTTATCTTAATTGAGGAAGGCAGCAACGTAACCGTGGCCGCTTGTATGATAATTGATTAATGCTTTTCTATTTTAGTATATAAATAATAGGTCCGTATGAAAACAAAAACCGTAAGCGAGCTAAAGCAAATGCTTGATAACAAAGAAGATTTTCAGTTGATAGATGTACGCGAAGAGCACGAGTTTGAAATTTGTAATATTAGCGGAGAACTAATACCTATGAACGAGGTGCCCGACAATGTAGATAAAATAGCAAAGGATAAACCGGTAGTGGTGCATTGTCGCAGCGGCAAGCGCAGTGGCAATGTAATCAGCTACCTGGAGAGCACTCATGGCTTTACCAATCTATATAACCTGGAAGGGGGCATACTGGCCTGGGCCGATGAGATTGATACCACTATGCCTAAGTATTAATTTCCTGTAAAATTCTTGTAGTATAGATTAGGTTAAAAGATTACATTCGGCATTCGTCCGTATGATTAAGCGTCTAAACACCCTCTTTACCCAGCTTGCCAGTCATGAGTTGCGTACCGCGCAATTGCTATTCCTGTTTCTTACCTGTGGGTTTACCATTTTTACTTTGTGGGGCGATAACCTTGTAGTAAAAGGCCCCATATCTCATGAAGCCCTGAATGCCATTGATGCTATTGTGGCTTTTGTTATTTTTCTGGCGCTGGTGTTTTACAAGCCCGCCCAAAAATATTACCAGCAGCTTGCCTACCTGTTTATGTATGTAATGAATATCATCAACATTTACCTGTTGTATGGTACTTCGTTTCATATTCAATACGCTTACCAGTTTATAGTAGCCTATACTATATCAGGCTGGTTTTTTCGCGATAAGCGCAACTGGCTTATACATACGCTTACCATCAATGCCCTGCTGATAGCCGTAACAGCTATTGCCGTTACATCTGCCAAGGCCACCTTCGATTTTTACGCTACGTATTTTATTGCTTTGCTGGCCCAGGGCATACTTATTCATTTCCGGTTTTCTATTGAAGAAAAGCTGGTAGAAAGCGAGCGGAAGTACAGGCTGGTGACCGAAAATTCTTTCGACCTTATTTGTATTCATGATTCCAAAGGCAAGCTTGAATTTGTAAGCCCTTCTATAAAAAGGTTATTGGGCTACAGCCAGGATGAACTGCTGGGCCAGTACCCTATGGCGGTGGTACACCCCGACGATGCGCATGTAATGCTGGGTATTAATTTCAGGGATACGGCCGCCCCGCAGATATTTAAACCGGTGCAGTTCAGGTTGCGCAGCAAGGGCGGCGAATACATTTGGTTCGAAACCATATTTACTCGCATGGAGGGTTCAGATGGTGTTTCTAATGTAGTGCTAAGCCAATCGCGCGATATACGCCGCAGCAAAAAATACCAGCACGAGTTAGAGGAGCGCACCCGTGAGCTGGAGCGCAGCAATGCCGACCTTGAAACGTTTGCCTTTGTATCATCGCACGATATGCAGGAACCCCTGCGTATGATATCTAACTATATGCAGCTGCTTAAAAAGCGCTATGGCGGGCAGCTGGATGCACAGGCAGATG
>DATGWP010000150.1:0-19257 GCA_035299425.1 Chitinophagales bacterium
AGTGCACTACCGAAAATCTGGACTACTTTTTACCTCAACAGCGCAGCGTGCTTTACTTTTTTATAATAGGGCTGCGCGTGGTGCGTGGGTTTATGTTTGCCATTTTAGGCTTAATCATTATTAAACTATTGGGCATTGAATAACGAACAATCACCCGCCGATTTTATTGTAGTAGGTTCCGGGCTTACCGGGGCTATGGCAGCACAAACGCTGGTAGAAAAAGGCGCGCAGGTGCTGATGCTGGATGTAGCCTACCGCAACGAAGTAGAACCCGCCTTTCCGCTCAAGAATTTTTTGAATATACGGCAGGAGAACACCAACCAGCGCGAACTTATGCTGGGCGAAAACTTTGAGGGTATACCGTGGGGACTGATAAAAACCGGGGCACAACTTACGCCGGGGCGCAAGTATTTAATACGCGGCTTAGAGCAGTTTTTAAGCATGGCCAGCAGTACCTTTTTCCCTATGGAGAGCCTTGCCTACGGTGGTTTAGGCAATGCATGGGGAGCCGGTTGTTACATTTTCAGCGATGCCGAGTTTGAGCAAATGGGCATCAAGAAATCACTGTTCGAAAAAAGCTACCAGGTGGTAGGCGACAGAATAGGAATCTCTGCCGGTATAGATGATGCACTGAAATATACCGTGCAAGGGTTGAATAATATTCTGCCGGCACTACAGCCCGAAGAAAGCGTACAGCAGGTTATAGATAAATACCAGCAAAAGAAAGAGGGTGTTAATAGTAAAGGTTTCTATGCAGGGATACCGGCTGTAGCTATTCTTACTAAAGACAAAGAGAAGCGCAAAGCATTTTCGTATAACGATATGGATTTTTGGCACGACCAGGAGCAATCGGTTTACCGGCCATGGATGACGGTTGACCAATTGAAACGCGCACCTAATTTTCAGTTGAAAGAGAGGCAACTGGTGCTGCGGTACGAAGAGATAAACGGGTTGGTTAAGGTTACCTCTAAAAATGTAGAAACCAACGAAGAAGAAATAGCCTGGTGCCGTAAACTGGTGTTGTGCAGTGGTGTACTGGGCACTGCTCGTATTGTATTGCGTTCAGCTGAGAGCGATGCCAAACTGCCGCTACTCTGCAACCCTTACGCGTATGTGCCTATGCTTAGCTGGAAACGGTTGGGAAAGGTGCAGACCGCTAAGCGCAATGGCATGGGCCAGCTGGTTATGTTTTACGATAAAAAGAAAGATAACAGCGATGTGCCTATGGCGGCTTTGTTTACTTACCGGTCGCTACTATTATTCAGGCTGATAAAGGAATCGCCGCTAAACTTTGCCGATGGCAGGGCGCTGATGCAATACCTGGCCCCGGCCATGGTAATATCGGGCATACACCATCCCGAAAAATATGGTGACCGCAAATTTTTACAACTGCAAAATGATAGCGCTTCTATAACCGGCGATAAGCTGTTTGTAGAATATATATTGAGCAAAGAAGAAGAACAGACAGTAACCAATAACGAGAAAGATTTTTTCAGCACCTTCCGCTCGCTGGGACTGTTGCCGGTAAGCAAAGTTTACCCCGGGCATGGCAGCAGCATACATTACGCAGGCACCCTACCGGTTAGTAATGCTGAAGACAAATTTACAACCGCAGAAAACGGCAGGCTGCACCAAACCAAAAATGTGTTTGTGGCCGATGGCAGCTGCTTTAAGTTTTTACCCGCTAAGGGAATTTCATTTACACTAATGGCCAACGCCGAGCGTGTGGCCAACGAAGCACTTAAAACAACATGAGAATAGCAATAACAGGCAGTGCAGGTTTTATTGGGGCCGAACTGGTTAACTACCTTTCGGCCAGGCATGATATACTGGCCCTGCAGCGCAAGGCAGATAGCGGCAAAGCAAATGTGCAGATACGCCAGTTTGACCTTACCAACGACAGCACCTTCAATGCCGTATCCGATTGCGATGTGCTGGTGCATTGCGCTTTTATAAAATCTGACAAAAAGAATAAACTGGCTTTTAAACAGAACGTAGAGGCCACTGTAAAGCTGGCACAACTGTGCAAAGAGAAAGGCGTGCACTTTATCTTTCTTTCTACCATGTCAGCGCACAGCGAAGCGCTTTCGAATTATGGCAAGCATAAGTTCGAGATAGAAAACCTGCTAACGCGCGAGAATGTGTGTGTCTTAAAATTAGGTTTGGTGATAGGCAGCACCGGAGGTTTGTTCCATAGCATTAAAGGCATTGTGAGCAAAGCAGCAGCTATACCATTAGTAGATGGGGGTACACAGCCGATACAGGTAATACACATCAGCGACCTTTGCAAAATTGTAGAGACCGTAGCACAACAGCGCATAACAGGTACTTACAATGTGGGCACACCACAGGTTTACCGGCTAAAAGACCTCTACGCGCAAATTGCTTTGGCAGAGAACAAACAGCCAAAATTTATATCTGTTCCGTTTTGGTTTATGAAATTAGCCCTGGGAACACTCGAAATCTTGCCAATAGCTTTACCGGTAACTACCGAAAACCTTTTAGGGCTTAAACAACTAAAGGCATTTGATACCGCCAGTGACATGCGGAAACTGGGAATCGATTTAATCAGCATGGAAAAAGCTATCAGCATTTCTTAATTTCAAACCATGTATCAGTTTGAGCGTGTAAAGACCGATAGTGCCGCCAACAGCGCCCATGCAAAGTTGCTGGCCGATGTATTTGGCAAGCCCGAGTTGTTTACCGAAAAATTTATCGACTGGCAATACGCCCAAAACCCCTCGGGCAAAATTGTAGGGTTTAATGCTATGGCCGGTGATACAATTGCCGGGCACTATGTAACCCAACCTCTGGTGGCTAACTTTAATGGCAATTTTACAAAAGGCTTATTGTCGCTAAACACCGCCACGCACAACGACCACCGCGGTAAAGGCCTGTTTACCCAACTGGCAGAGAAAAGCTACGACGCCGCTGCTGCCGAGGGTTACGGGTTTGTAATAGGCGTAGCCAACCAAAACTCGGTGCATGGTTTCCTGAATAAACTCGGCTTTGCCTCACTGGGTTTGCTGAAGGCGAAGATTGGCTTAGGCAATGTGCCGGCGACTACAGGTAGTGTAGGATACGAACGCCTATGGAGCGAAACAGACCTTAAGTGGAGGCTGGCTAACCCATGCAATCAGTATTATAAAGCAGAGGGCAGTGGAGTTACTTATTTTTCTAAAACACACATTGGGCTGATAAAGGCAAATCTTATTAATCTGCCCAAAGGCAATCATCCGGATAAACCTTCAGTGCCTTTTGCCCCGCTCACACTCTACATAGGATTAGACCCTGCACTCAACCTGGGCAAGCATTTGTTTGTAGATATCCCCGAGCGCTATAAATCCTCCCCCCTGCATTTAATCTTTAAAGACCTTACCGGTAAAAATCAAAAGCCCGACCCACAAAATATGCGGTTCAGGCTTTTAGATTTTGACGCTTATTAAGAATTATAGCTGATAATTAATGGGTTATGAAAAAAAAGGAATCAAGCCTGTTACTTGCAAAGTACTGGTATTCTAATGATATAAATAGACGGGCATAATACTTCATTTTTTAAAATAATATCACTACTTTCGCGCTCCCTTTTGCCAATTGGCACAACTACAGGGTAAAAACAAAACTAAACTCACGTACGCCGGGTGAGAATAAACAACAACAGCGTATTAGTAAATGTCAGAAGAAACAATTGTAGAAAACAGCGAACTTAATGCAACAGCTGCCAAGGCACCTGCAGTAAGCACAGCACACGATGATTTTGACTGGAGCGTGGACAAGCGTAACGTAGTGCGCTACAACGACCAGGAGAAAGCCGCTTACGATGCACAGTACAGCAGCACCCTTAAAACTATCGAGAACGACGAGATAGTAAAAGGAACCGTAGTAGCATTAACTAACACAGATGTGGTATTGAACATCGGCTTTAAGAGCGATGGCCTTGTTCCACTTTCTGAGTTCCGTGATGTAGAAGACCTGAAAGCAGGTGACGAGTTTGATGTGTATGTAGTAAACAAAGAAGATAAGAAAGGTATCCTTCAATTAAGCCGCAAAAACGCCCGTATGCTTAAAGCATGGGATGAGATTGTGGATGCACACAAAACTGGTGTGGTGGTTACCGGTAAAATCAGCAGCAAAACCAAGGGTGGACTTATCGCCAATGTATTTGGCCTTGAGACTTTCTTACCAGGTTCGCAAATTGATGTTAAGCCAATTACCGACTACGATGTGTATGTAGGTAAAACTATGGAGTTGAAAGTTGTGAAGATTAACGAAGCTATCAAGAACGCCGTGGTATCTCACAAGGCGCTTATCGAAAGCGATATCGAATCTCAACGCGAAGCTATCATTGGCAAACTTGAAAAAGGCCAGGTACTTGAAGGTACTATTAAGAACATTACCGACTTCGGTGCATTCATTGACCTTGGAGGCGTTGACGGTCTACTTTACATCACCGATATTTCGTGGGGCCGCATAGCACATCCTAAAGAAGTGCTTGAACTGAACCAGAAACTGAACGTGGTTGTATTGGATTACGATGATAACAAGAAGAGAATATCTCTGGGCTTAAAGCAATTGCAGCCGCACCCATGGGATACTTTGGATAAGGACATTGAAATTGGTAGCAAGGTTAAGGGCAAAATCGTAAACATCGAAGACTACGGTGCATTCCTTGAAATTACTCCAGGTGTAGAAGGTCTGATCCACGTAAGCGAAGTTAGCTGGAGCAATACTCCGATTAACAGCCGCGAATACTTCAAATCGGGCGATACTCACGAAGCAATTGTAATGACACTTGACCGCGAAGAGCGCAAAATGTCATTATCGCTTAAGAGACTAACCGAAGATCCATGGGTTAAGATAGCTGATAAATTCCCTGTAGGTACCAAAACTAAGGGCGTAGTTAAAAACATTACCCCTTACGGTGTGTTTGTAGAATTGGCTGACGGTATTGGTGGCATGGTACACATCAGCGATCTTAGCTGGACCAAGCGCTACAACCACCCAACTGAGTTTACCAAAGTTGGTAACACTTTAGATGTGGTTGTATTGGATATAGATAACGATAACCGCAAGCTTACCTTAGGCCACAAGCAAATTGAAGAAGATCCATGGGATTCGTTTGAAAATGTATTCCCTGTAGGTTCAGTACACGAAGCTACCCTGCTTAACAGCGACGATAAGGGTGGTATTGTATTGTTACCTTACGGTTTAGAGGCTTTTGCTCCTAAAAAACACCTGGCTAAAGAAAGCGGCGGTTTTGTAGCTGCTGATGAAAAAGCTGAGTTTAAGGTTATCGAATTCAACCGCAACGATAAGCGTATACTTGTATCTCATGCCCGCATTTGGGAAGAGGCTAAGAATATAGCTATAGAAGGCGAAAAGAACGAAAAGAAAGCTGAACGCGAAAAGACACAAAAGACAGTTAAGGCTATGCAGAAGAGCGTAGAGAAGACTACACTTGGAGACCTGAGCGCGCTTAGCGAACTTAAGGAGAAAATGGATAGCCAGGATGCAGCTAACAAAAAGGATGCAGCCGCTAACACCGAATCTTCTGAAGATAAGGCAGAGTAATCTCTCTTAACTTTAATAATACAGACCCGCGTTGCGAAAGCAGCGTGGGTCTTTTTTTTACCTCACCTAAATCCTCTCCTAAAAGAGAGGACTTTAACAGCCAATACAAGTTCATTCCTTTTAGTTAAATACGCGCTATGAATATTACGGCACAGCAAATAATAGAGTCGATACCCAACAGGTTCAGGGCGGAGAAAGCTGAAGGTTATAAAACGGTATTTCAATTTGAGATAAGCGGTGAAGAAAACCTGCAATACTCAGTGTTGATAGACAACGGAAAATGCGAGTTACAAACAGGACTGAATGGCCAACCCGATTGTGTGGTAAAGGCAAAAGCATCGGTATATATAGACCTGGAAACAGGCAGGGCAAACCCACAAATGGCGCTGATGATGGGCAAGATTAAGGTAAGCAACCTGGCGGCCATGATGCAGTTTGCAAAGTGCTTTAGGAAATATACGAACCAAGAACCAGGAACCAAGAACCAGGACAATACGGGAGATACAAAATCAATACTCCGGAAACCTAAATCCGGTCCCCTTGCGGGTGTTACTATTATAGATTTTACAAGGTTATTACCGGGCCCGCTGGCTACCATGTTTCTGGCAGATATGGGTGCCGATGTGATAAAGGTAGAAGACCCTGATAACCCTGATTACATCCGTGGATTTGAACCGCAGGTAAATGGCATGAGCATGTTTTACCTGGCGCTGAACAGAAGCAAGCGCAGCCTGGCGGTAAACTACTTATCTGCCGAAGGTAAGCAGGTGATACATGACCTGGTGAAAAAGGCAGATGTGCTGATAGAGCAATACAGGCCCGGCGTGATGAAAGAAATGGGCTTTGGCTATGAAGAATTATCGAAGATTAACCCACGGCTGATTTATGTATCTATTACCGGGTATGGTCAGCAATCGGGTAAAGCGATGGACGCCGGGCACGATTTGAATTACATCGGAATAGCGGGTGCACTGGGAATAACCGGTACTGCCGATGGCCATGTAACCATACCGGGGTTTCAGTTAGCCGATATAGGCGGAGGTAGTTATATGGCCATGAATGCCGTAACCGCGGCGCTATACCAACGCGAAAAAACCGGCAAAGGCGACTGGGTGGACGTGAGCATGACCGATGCGGCCGTGCCATTTGCAGCCCTGCAGTTTGCCGCCTACCAGGGCAACAAGCAGAATATACCACGCGGAGGTTTTGAGCTGAGTGGACAGATACCCAACTACAATGTATACCAATGCAGCGATGGCAAGTATGTGGCCCTGGGTAGCCTGGAGCCTAAGTTCTGGAATAAGTTTTGTGCAAGAGTAGGCAAGCCCGAATGGGCAGGTAGCCTTATGAAGAAGGGCGAAGAGCTGGCTAAACTTAAGCAGGAAGTGGCCGTCTTATTTAAAACCAAGACGCGCGCAGAGTGGGTTGAATATTTTAAGAATGATGATATCTGTTTCACTACTATTAACGAGTTGCCCGAGCTGGAACACGATGTTTATTTAAACGAACGCGGTATGTTTGTAGAGAATGAACACCCCGCTGTGGGCAAGTATAAGACCATCAATCAGCCGCTTAAGTTTTTACAAACGAAATTTGATAACAACTGGAGCGCCCCGGAGCTTGGCGACGATTCGGCAACTATATTAAATGAACTGCAATACGATAGTACGCGCATTGCAGCACTAAAAAACAAAAGCATTATTAAATAAAACATGACAGGTAATAACCAATCACCCCGGAGTTTAACCTCTATTATAACCGCTGCGTTGCTGCTTTGCACGCTGTTTTCGTATGCCGGCGATATAGATAAGGCATTTAAATACCTGAACACCGGCGATTACCCGAATGCGAAGAAGTTTTTGATAGAAGCATTGGCCGATGAACCGGATAATGCCGGCGTGAATTACGGGCTGGCTAAGTTCTTCTCTATGAAAGATAATCCGGCGTATAACCTCGACTCGGCTATTGTGTATATAAGCGCTGCAGCAAAGAAGATACCCTTTAAAGAGGACGATAAGCTAACCAAGAAATTTCTGGCACTGGGCGTAAGAGACTACACCATACAAACCTTGCAAAAGACTATCAATTTTGATGCATATGCCGCCGCCGAACAAAAAAACACATTTGAAAGCTACCAGCATTTTATTGACCACTACACCGACAAAAGCTTTTTAGAGCAGGCCATAAACTTCCGTAACCAGAAAGCTTACATGAAGGCGTTGATGAGCAAATCGGTGCAGCAGATGGAAGACTTTATTAATAAATATCCCGATGCCTCTGACATAAAAGAAGCAAAAGAGACTTTTGAGAAATGGCGCTATGAGCAGGCAACGGCCGATGGCAGCTATCAGTCATACAAAAAATATATAGAGTTATATCCTACCGGCAAATATGTGCCCGAGGCGCGGGATAATTACTACGACAAGCTATTGAAGTATTATAAAGGCAAAAATACAATAGAAGGGTATGTGGAGTTTGTAAAACTCTATAAAAACCACCCGGCCCATGGCGAAATACAGGATACCATTTATAAAATGGCAACAAAGGAAAATACTGTAGAGGCGTTCAAAAATTTCATAGCTAACTACCAGGATAACAGGAATATAATAGATGCATGGGACCAGCTATACCTGTTATATACAGCCGAGGGCACACAGAATGATTACCTTACTTACATGCAGGCTTTTCCGGATGCGCCTAATAAAGATAAAGCTACCCGCGATATTGAAATATCAGCCCGTGATTTAAAGCCTTTTCAGAGCAATGATAAATGGGGCTATGCCATACTGCCTATGACAGATTCGATTGTGATGCCTATAGTACCACAGTATGAAGAGGCCTATGAGTTTAGCAACGGGCTTGCTGCCGTGCGCTCTAAGCCATGCGCTGCTGATGGCAGGTGTTCATATTCGTATATCAACAAGGCCAATTTTAAGGTGTTTACCGATGAGTTTAATTATGCCGGCAACTTTGACCATGGCTATGCTATAGTAGGTGTAGGCAACTGCGAGGATGAAGACTCTTGCCTGTATGGTGTTATAAATAAGCGGGGTAAGTTTGTAATACCGCCCGTATACCAGGAGATAAATGACGCCAGCGAAGACTACTACCTGGTAGCACAAAACGATAAGTACGGCTACCTGGACCGCAAAGGCGATGTAGCTGTATCTTTAAAATACACCGATGGGTTACCGTATAGCCAGGGTATGGCTGCTGTTGGTATAGATGGGAATTGGTATTTTATAGATAAAACCGGCAAGCAGGCATTTATCAGTAGTTTTAGAAATGTGCAGAGCTTTTCAGATAGCGTGGCGGCTGTAACACAGGACGGTGAGTTGTGGGGGTATATAGATATGGCCGGTACATTTGTTATACAACCGGCCTTTGAAAGCGCCGAAGACTTTACTGGTGGCTTTGCTATTATCTCTAAAAAAGAGAAAGACCCTAAAAACAAAAGCATGACCATTAGTCAGCGCTATAAAATTGACAAAACAGGTAAGATATTAGAGAAACTGACTGCGCCTAAAGACCCTGCTAAAAAGACTACAAAGAAGAGAGGCGGCAGAAGATAGGTTCCTACTTCATCCACCTTTTCTCCCCAATATCGGCCTGTACTTTTTCTATGGCGCTTACCACTATGTTTTTAATAATGCCGTTAATTTCCTCGTCTTTTTCTTCTTTAACCAGGGTATCTATTGTAGATGTTAGCGCTTCCTGGTATAGTTCGCCGTTTTTTTCGTAAACGCTTTTAGCACTGCTATCCAATAGCTGGAAAACAATATCCTGCAAAGTGGCTTGCAATGCGTGTGTTATCTGGGAGCCCACCAATGGTATTTTCTCCATTTTTTTCATTTGCTCGCTGGCGGTAAATGCATCAGTTATAGTAGTATCAATCAGTTGTTTTAAATCGCCGCGGTATTTGGTGTAATTCACCTGGGTTACATGGCGCACGCGGGTAGTTATCCAGCGGGCCAGGGCTTCCTGGTGGGGTTTAATTATATCTGCAATGGCACTATTGCTCGATTTATCTTCCTTTATTATTTCCTGTTTAGCCGACTCAAGTACCTGTACAAATACCCTGTCGGTAAGTTCTTCCATAAATATCTCCCAAAGCTTAATTCCCTGCTCAAAAAATAAGGTTTGTTTCAAATCAATAACACCCAATTTGTGCATACGGGTAATTACGGCAAATACACGCAATAAACGCAGCCACCGGAAAGTACCCATAGGTATACAGCCTAACACATCGTACCAGTGTATCAAAGGGTAAAGATACCAGCGGGTATAGGTCTTGCGCACCAGCGCTATTACCCACCGTATAGCAATTTCAACTACATATATAACTACAAACCATAAGTCGTATAAGATGAAGTCGGGATGAATATGGCCGCCGTAGTAATCGTGAAACTGTGGTGAAAGGCGATAAACAAAATCACGAAAGAAATCGTGTGTAAAACTCCAATCGAATACAAAAAAGCCCAGATTGAGTAAAATAAGCACCATCATAACCAGGTCGGTTACAAATAGGTACTTCTCTGCGGCACTTGTATCACGGTCAAACCAGTCTAAATTGAGTTTCATACAAACAGTTGGTTACACTTTGCAGGCATAAACTGCGCCAACATGTTACATACTGTCTAGGGTATGGTGTTATTGTTTTAAGAACTTTGCAGTAAAGTGGTAATCCTTCTTATATATATGCAATACATACAAGCCATAAGGCAGTTCAACGGTCTGTAATGTAACAGGAGCACCATGGCTATGTTGCGCTATAACTAATTCGCCCAACATATTGCTTATTTCAATGCTATAAGCACTATTGTCATCGGTATTTATGGTTATTTTATCTGTTACCGGGTTGGGGTATACCCAAATTGTGGAGTTTAAATCAGGCTTTTTTATCCCCACCGACGAAAATACAGTAGTATCGTTAAATACGGCCAATCCTCCGGTGGCAGTGCCAATCCATAATTTTCCGTCATCCGTAATTTTAAGGCAGCTTATACGATTATCGGGTATAGGTGAATTATTTATTGTAAATGAATCAAACTCAAGGCCGTTGTTCCAGCGTATAAGTCCTTTATCGGCCGAGCCCAGGTATTTCACATCGGCGTTCAGGGCAATTTCTATACAACTAATGGAATTACTGGGAATATCGGAGTTGGCAGTTATACGGTAAAACCAGTTGGTGCCGTCAAACCTGCCAAGCCCATGAGCGGGCGTGGCAAACCAGATATTACCGTATATGTCAGTTGCAAAATCCAGCACCGTATTATCCGTAAGTCCGCTATTACCAGTATTATAAATAGTCCAGTTGTTACCCGATTTTTTACCTATTCCGCCATTGATAGTTCCAATCCATTTAGTGTTTTGGGCATCTATAAATATCCGGGTTACATTGTTGGCACCCAGGGGCGAGTTGAACTGGTTATAGGTAACCCAACCTTCATCGCCCAGGTAAGTTACCCCACCTGATGTGCCCAGCCAGGCACTATCTGCATTATCAAATGATATGCAACGAACCTGATTATCGGGAAGTAGAGAGTTCGCGGTGTTGAAACCAGTCCAGGCCAGCCCGTCGTATACTGCTAAGCCGGCTTGCAACGTGCCAACCCATAAGCGGTTCGCCGCATCAAAAGCGATGCTCCGCACCTGGTTAACCGGTAGGCCAGAATTACTGCTATCTAAAACTGTCCAGGCATTACCATCAAATTTTGCAAGGCCATTGTCTGTTCCTACCCATATGTTACCAGCACTATCAGCTTCAATAGCATAAATACTATTATCGGGTAATAGCGAGTTAGCTGTATTATAGATAACCCATTGTGCCGTGGTAGATTTAATGCCAATTATGAAAAACACTAAAAAAGCAGAGCAACGCATTATTGGATCACAATTTTGTATGCGCTCTGTAGTTTTTCGTTGCCTGCAATAAGGGTATATATGCCTTTGGGTAAATGCTGTAAGCTAATTTGTCTGCGCATGGTTTGCGCGGTTAAAACCGACCTGGCCTCCCAAACTTTTTGCCCGAGTGAATTGATAACAAAGAAATCAACGGGCTCATTAACCGGCTTATCTAAAGAAATTGTAAAATAACCATCGCTTGGGTTTGGGAAAATAGTTATGTATTTGCTTGTTTCAAAACGAGCGATATCGGTTGTAGTATCTAAAACTGTAACCTGAATTGTAGCAACACCAACGCATCCAGTTGAATTTTCGGTATATTGGTAACTTACACTGTAAGGCCCCCCTACCCCGGCTTGCCATGGAGTAAACACATTTCCTGTAATTCCGGACCCGCTAAAATTTCCGCCAGCCGGTGTACCTGTAAGTGTCACTGCAGCATCATTTATGTAATATACCGAATCTAAACCCGATAATGTTACAAGCGGTGCGGGTGTAATATCAATGACTACAGGCACTCTGGGGCTTATGCATGTTACCGGAGCTTCTTCTACCCGCCAGTTGTAGTAGCAATACCAGCGGTTATCATCACCTGAAGAGTTACCTGTTATTGCAATTTTATTATCAAATGAGTAAGGGTAATTTGCGCCAAAACTATTCCGGTATAAATCGGGGGCACTGCCCACTGCCCAGCCAAGCTGATAGCCGGCACCGGGTTGTATGAAAAAGTTAAGAGTGATAGTGCGGGTTCCTTGCGTAACGTATACTGTTTTTGATTGCAATACAGTGCCTTGCGAATTACGCAACTCTACCGTTCTGTATTTTGAGGAATTGGCATATACCTTTACTGAGCGCAAAATTATTGGTTCGTAAACAGTAAATAACTGGTGCTGATCGTTGCTGTAATAGCCGCCAAGTATACTATTATCCTCCATACCCACATAGCCCGCATTGCCGTATACGGTATCATGAGATTCTACATAAAAAGTGTCTACATCGGCTAATACAGGTAAATAAGGCGACCCAACATATAAATCCTCCCCCCCTACCGGTGTATCAAACCAATGGGCCGTACCCGATACTGTGGCTGCAACATGTGCAACATCCTGGCAGCCATCTACGCTGGTTGTAGCAGAAACCTCGCTTACAATGTTTGTAATCTTAATGGTATCGCTGGTGCCTATGCCGCAATTGGAACTAACGGTTACCTGATATTCTCCGGGTTGTGTAACCGTTATGCTTTGCGTAGTATCACCTGTTGTCCAGATATAATTTGTGGCCTGCGCAGCAGTAAGGGTAAGCGCTGTGCCCTGGCAAACTTGTGTTGATGGCAACGATGTGCCTACATATACACTACCGGGGCCTTGCGCTACCTGCTTAGTTAGAACATAAGGTATGGCTATTACATTGTTGTTTTCATTTTCTTCCAGAAAGTAGTTATGTGGGTCTATTTGAACTACAATATAGTATTCACCGTTACAGGTGCCTTGCGGTATATCCAGGTACATACCTTCCAGATATTGATAATAGATATCTACATAGCCCGATGAAATACCTTGTTCGTGCGGGTCGCAGTTATAATTACCACCACCCAGCCCGTAGTTCGGAAAATCTGCATTTACAAGTGTGTTGTTGGCCGAATCAACGCAATGGCCGTTATAAAATGAGCAGGTGCCGTAATCCATAAGGCAAAAACCCAGTTTAGCCCCGGTGCCTATTATGGGCCACTGCAATGGGTCGGCAATAGCAGTATCACGATTGCGCAGCGTGTAAATTCCCCAATCATCAACATGCATGTGGTTGTGCGTAGGATGATAAGTCATAGAACCCGCAGGTCGGTCGTAGTAGGTCATGCTGGCCCCTGTTTTATGCAGTACACGCTGATAGCATAGTATGCGCGGTGAACCGCCATTGGGGCAAGTGCCAGGGTCTGAAGTAAAAGTATCGGTACCGCAAAGATATATGGATGATGTGCGCACAGTGAGGGGGCCATGACCAATATTGGGTGTAGAAACGGATACCCGCAGTCTGCCATTTTCTACACCATTTCCTGTTTGTGCATACTCTATCACCCCATTGTTTCCTCCCACCTCCAGGGGTTCGTTGGCCATAATAATATCGGGTAGCAGGTCGCAATCGGTGCTGCCGTCTTTACAAGCGCAACTAGTAGCGTTGGTTGTAGTACATTGTCCATTTGCAACTTGAACAGCCGCCAGTACTAAAATTGCCAGGGATAAAAACTTGTGCATCAGGTTTGTTTGTGTATCCGAAATTATAAATAAAAGTGGTTCATACATCTCCCCGAAATGTAAACAGATATGTGAACCATTTAGTTCTGGCTAATTTATTCTACTACCAACTTATAGGTAACAAGGTTGCTGCCTGAGGTTATTGCCAATTGATAGACACCTGCGGCAACAGAGGTCAAATTGATCGGCAGTAAGTAAGAGCCGGTAAATGCAATGTTTTTATACTCATACACATTTTGCCCCAACGTATTAAAAATTGCCACATCCAATTGCTGATCACCCTCGCCTATTAAGGATAGCTGAAAATGTCCGTTATTAGGGTTAGGAAACACGGTTACATTGCTGACGCCTGCAAGTGTGGCAATACCGGTTGGTTCAAGCACCGTTACATAAAATGTAGCAGTAGCGCTGCAGCCGTTGTTATCGGTAAATTCGTAGGTAATAGTATATGGGCCACCTACGCCTGCCGTAGCAGGGTTGAACGTATTTTGCGAAACCCCTGTGCCGCTAAAAGTGCCACCAGCAGGTATTCCTGTTAATGCCACTTCTGCATCATCGCTGTAATACTCGGCGCTTAAACCAGCTATTGAAACTGCCGGCAATTCGTTAACAACAATGTCTGTAGGGTCAGAGATAGCTGAACAATTGCCAGCCAGTGTAACTGTAACCGTCAGTGTTTCAGTTTGCTTAACCGTAATTGTTTGGGTAGTTGCCCCATTGCTCCACAAATAAGATGCACCCGCAGATGTAGTAAGCTCAACCGAATCGCCGGAACAGAAGGTAGTAGCGGCAGAAGCTGTAATATCAGCCGTAGCATTATTGCTTACTGTTACTGTAAGCGGATCTGAAATAGCGGAGCAGTTCCCATCGGTTACGGTAACAGTGAATGTACCACTGGCCGAAATTGTTGTTTCCGGGGTGTTGGCATTATTACTCCATGCATACGAGTAATTTATACCGGCAGGTGCTGACAGCGTTACACTATCACCACTGCAAATAGTGGTGCTCTGGCTTGCGGTAACTGTGGCATCCGGCACCGGGTTAACAGCTGCTGTAACCGGTACACGGGTACTGGCACAAGCTATAGGCATTTCTTCTACCTGCCAGTTGTAATACAGGTACCAGCGGGCCGGATCGTTAGCTGTGTTACCGGTTATAGATATCAGGCCGGGTATAGTATAAGGGTAATTTGCACCGCTGCTATTACGATACAGGTTTACGTTTGAACCTGCAATGCCTAGCCTGTAATTAGTGCCTGGCTGTATTGCAAAATTAAGGGGAACCACCGATGTGCCGTTAGGGATATTTACTGTATCAGCCTGTAAAAGAACACCGGTACTGGTACGCAACTGTATTATGCGGTTGCCGGCACCTTGTGCAAATACCGTTACGGATTTTAATACCAGCGCTTTGTAAACAGTGAAAACCTGGGAATACTGATTGCTGGTGTAGTTGTTTCCGCCTCCAAAGGTATTATCCTCCGGTCCCACATTACCCGAAATACCCAGCACGCTGTCACGCGACTCTACATAATAGGTAACTGCTGTATCGCTTAACATTGGCGTGGTATAGGCTGCGCCAGAAGTTACAAGATTACCTCCTGTAGCATCATCATACCAGTATACACTACCGCTTCCGTAAGCCTCCAGACTAAGTGCCTGGCTATTGTTATCGCAAACACTAACCGAAACTACACTGGATATATGCGATGGTATAGGGGCAATAGTTATAGTATCGGATGTAAATGCCGAGCATACACCCTGTATAGTAAGGGCATAATTGCCGGGTTGAGTTACAGTGATATTCTGTGTGGTTTCACCATTCGTCCATAAATAAGAGGCTGCTGCAGAGCCTTGCAAAACTACACTAGAACCTTCGCAAAAAACAGTAGTTCCGGCCGCGGTTATAGTAGGAGTTTCATCCGGCTGGGCAAGCACGGTAGCTAATTTTGAAACACTGCTGCATCCGTTACTGCTTACGCGTACAGTAAATTCGCCCTGGGTTGAGGTGGTAATGCTTTGCGTAGTTTCGCCGGTACTCCATAAATAAGAGTAGCCCGCGGGTGCAGAAATAGTTACCGATTGGCCCGTGCACAGTACCGAAGGGCCATTATAAGCTACTATATTATCTGGCGAAGAACATTGATTTTCTAATACTGTAATAAACTGGTCGGCAGGTCGGTTATACAACCGTGTAACCAAACCTTTGGGCCAACGAACAACCACGGAATCTACCATGGTGGCAGCGCCTAACCCAAAATGGCACATAAAAGAATTGGTGGTGCCATAGCTTTCGCCGGCGCGTATTTCGCGTATTTGCTTACCCCACGCCCCGTAAACTTCTACCCGTGCGCCCAACGCATCGCGGTTGCTGATAGTTCCCTGTAGGTTAAAAGTGATAAAGTGATTTCCGTTTTCAATACTATTTAGCCATAGCACATCATCGGTAGAGCCGCTTGGGCTATTGTATACACCGCCATAGCTGCTATATAGGTCTATTTTGCCATCGTGGTTCAGGTCGCCGGTGGCAAACGATAGCATATCGTTATTATTGAACAAACCATCTATGCGGGTGAAAGTGTTGTTGCCATTATTGCGGAAAATACGGGCATCATCTCCCGATATGATTATGTCTATATAGCCATCATTATCCAGGTCCTCCATTTTAGATTGATAAGGAGTAATATCCAATACAAAGCCACTGCCCGCGGTTATGTCGGTAAAATATCCGTTGCCATCATTTAGCAGCAATTTACTTGGGGCGTCGGTTTCGGTAAGTACACAATCCAGGTCGCCATCATTATCTATATCGTCAAAGCTTGCTGTCCAGGTTTGTTGTAGGTTGCGCAGGCCACGAGCACCGGTGGTATCCAGAATATAGTTACCCGCACCGTTATTAATAAAAAGCTGATCGAGGCGGCGGCCATCCGTGTTGCCAGTGCTTTGGCGGCAGTGAGCTATGTAAAAATCAACGTCTCCGTCGTTATCTATATCGCTCCATATACTTCCATAATTGCCGCTATTATCCGATGCACCGGGGTTATTGGTGCTAAAGAAATTGGTAGTAGCGGGGAAAGTACCAGTGCCGCTATTGCCCCAAAACAAGCTGGTTCCTACGTCGTTACAACCAAAAATATCTATCCAGCCATTATTATCTACATCTGCAAAATTCATGTTCTGAAAAAAGATGTTGCTGTTAGGCAGGGTTACCATCGGAAAACTGGTAAGGGTGCTATTGGGTGTTACCAACTTGCCCGAGCCATTGTAACCAACGGCCACATCGCGTATACCATCATTGTTTACATCTCCGGCTATCATACTCCAGGTATTGCTGCTACCAGTGCTTACAGCATGAATATTGTTAAAGGTTTGTCCTGTCCGCTGTATAGTATAGTACAGGTCGTTGGCATCATTCAGACGGGCTATATCATCCATGCCGTCGCCGTCCATATCTACTACACTTATAGCGTTACCGCTTCTAAAGGTAGGGCTGTCAAATTTCGAATTTGAATTTGTAAAAGAAAACGGTGTTTGAGCTATTGCGGCTGCGCTCAACATAATACTGCCACATATCAGGGTAAAGATTTTCATCGCTCTTGTTTGGTTAGTTGCCATTCGAAGTTATGGAAATATTGAAAGCAGGGGGCGTCTTTTTTGCCTCCATACCTGTTTGTGAATAAGTTAGGTAAGAAGTAAGGTTCCCTTGGTTCAATTCAAAACAGTTGTTACATTCAACCTACAAAACCCAATACCATGAGCATACGTTATTTCAAATACGCCTCTGTGTGGATTAGCATTGCAATTATTATGACTTCGCTGGTATATGGCGGCTACTGGGTGTTTGTGGCGCCTTTATATGTATTTGGCCTTATACCGCTGCTTGAACTATTTATGAACGGAAGCACCATAAATATGGATAAGGTAGAAGAAGAAATTGCAAAAAAGGATTTCAAATATGATTTAATAGTTTGGAGCGTAGTACCGCTGCAATTTGCACTTATGTTTTTTTTCTTAAACAGGCTTAATGATGAATCGCTTTTTTTATGGGAAAAGGTGGGAATGATGTTTGCCTTTGGAATAGCCTGTGGAGTGCTGGGCATTAATGTGGCACATGAACTAGGCCATCGCAATACATGGTACGAGCAATTGATGAGTAAGATGCTTTTGGCTACTTCCCTGTATATGCACTTCTTTATAGAGCACAACCGCGGCCATCATAAAAATGTATCAACAGATGAAGACCCTGCCTCTTCGCGTTATGGAGAAACCATTTATGCCTTCTATTTTCGCTCAGTAAAAGATAGCTGGCTATCTGCGTGGCACCTGGAAGGCGAAAAACTAAAAAAATCAGGCAAGGGATTCTGGAGTATGCATAATGAGATGTTAGTTTACCAGGTTATTCAGATTTCTATGTTGGTGGCTATTGCATTAATTTGGGACTGGAAAGTAATGCTGTATTTTATTGGTGCTGCAACTATCGGATTTTTGTTATTAGAAACCGTAAATTACATAGAGCACTATGGCCTGCGCCGTAAAAAAATAGATGGCGCTTACTACGAAAAAGTAATGCCCATACACTCATGGAACAGCAACCACCCTATTGGCCGGATTATGCTTTTTGAATTAACCCGCCATAGTGACCATCATTATATGGCTAACCGCAAATATCAGGTGCTTCGCCACTTTGACTACAGCCCTCAAATGCCTACGGGCTATCCGGGCATGATGGTGCTTGCGCTGTTTCCTCCACTTTGGTTTATGGTTATGCACCGGCAGATTGATAAATACAAAGCAACAGCAGAAGGTGTGGCTTTAGCATAATTATACCTGCACACATCCGCACCTGAATTTGCATTTTGTTGTAATCAAAATTAGCTAAGCAAACTTTATAATAATCTACTCATATATGAAACTGACTCTTGCTTTTGCATTGGGTATTTTTACTGTTTTTTGCCAGGCACAGCCCGCCGATTTACGCCTTAACCAGATACAGATTATAGCCAGCCACAATAGCTATAAGAAAAGGCCTAGCGATAAGGAGCTTAAGTTTCTGCTAAAAGTAAAGAAGCAACTGGGCGAAGAAAATAACCCTATAGCATTAGATTACGGACACCTGCCATTCGACTCTCAGTTTAGCTACTGCAATGTACGCGGACTTGAAATTGATATAAATAACGACCCAAAGGGTGGACTATACTACAAGCGCAAGATAAATTCCTTTGTAAAAGGCATGAAACAAAAATCGGGTGTAGAGGCACTGCGCAAGCCGGGGCTTAAGGTGCTGCACATTAAAGATGTAGACTACGAAACACACTACCATACATTTAAAGAATCGTTGATAGCCCTTAAAAAATGGAGCGATGAGCACCCCAATCACCTGCCCATGTTTATTAATATAGAAAGCAAAAACGGCTCGCCGGCCGATGAAAGCGGGGTGCTCCGGTTTCTGGGTTTTAAGCGTGCAGCCAAATTTGACCTGGCCGCCTGCGATTCAATTGATGCTGAAATTAAAAGTGTATTTGGTGACGACTTAC
>DATGWP010000151.1:0-17062 GCA_035299425.1 Chitinophagales bacterium
CTACGGGTGCAGCAGGTGCCCCAGGCGCTACAGGCCCACAAGGTGATGCAGGTGCTACCGGTCCGCAAGGCGATGCAGGCCCTACAGGCCCACAAGGTGACCCAGGTGCTACCGGCGCAGCAGGTGCCCCGGGTGCTACAGGCCCGCAAGGCGACCCAGGTGCTACAGGTGCACAAGGCCCTGCCGGCCCTACCGGCCCACAAGGCGATGTGGGTGCTACTGGTCCGCAAGGTCCGCAAGGCAACCAGGGTAACCAGGGTATCCAAGGTATTCAGGGCCCACAAGGCCCTCAGGGTGCACAAGGAAATCCGGGTACACCGGGCGCTACAGGCCCTACCGGCCCAAGTGCTACATCTAACCTGATTATAGCTAATCTGGCTAGTACTACAACTACAGATGTTGCAGCTACTGGTTCTATAGTATATACTTTGATACCAGGCTTATCGTACAACTTTACAGTGCCTGCAGGAGGCGCAAAAGTAGTAGCCCATGCATTTGGTGCTACCGCCAATGTAGGTAGCATAGCAGATTTGGCCGTTCAGTTCGAATTCTTTTTAGATGGCGCTCAAAGCGGTGTGCTTCAGCGTGTTTCGTGTTTGGATAACGCCAGCAGCATGGCACTTACGCCTACACCATGGAGTATTTCTAATACCTGGACGTTAGCAGCAGGTAACCACACTATTGATGTGCGTGGCGCACATGCCGGCCCTTCTGGTTTTGGTTCTACGGCACGTATTGGCGGCGATGCAGCCACCAGCTACCTGGCAGGCAGAATGACGATTGAAATTTTTCAATAACCCATAGCAGTAATAAGTATGAAAAGCATTTTTGTAACCATTACCGCACTTTGTCTTTCGGTAGCAGCGTATGCGCAAACAGCGCAGCAGCCTACTACCAGGGCAACTACAACTATTGACTACACCAAGCCTGAGCCTGCCCGTACCAATCCACCGGCGGCTACCGAGATAAAGCCTCGTGTAGTTCAATCTACCAATAGTATGGAACCGGTTAAAGCTCCGGCAAATACACCTGTGGTGCCTGCCGAAAAGCGTGTGCGCCCGGCTGTAAATACCGATGCCACAGCGCCTGCTACTACACGGTAATTACATAAACTTTTATGAAACCAAAAGAGGCTTCCTTGAAAAAGGGAGCCTCTTTTTTTGCGCTATAGCGCTTATTCGCGGGCTTCTTTTATTGGTTTATACGGCGCGCTTTTTCCATGTTAAATACTCTTGCTTATTTTAGCTTTTAACCATGAATGGCAACGCCGAAAATCAGCTTACCAAACTTCAGCGCTTTTTGGATAGTGTAAACACACTATCGGATGATGACCGTATGGCATTTATGGCCATCTGGCAGCCGTATAATGCCAAACGCAAAGAGATACTTACCCGCGCCGGCGAAAAAGAGAAGTACCTGTATTTTATAAACGAGGGTGTACAGCGTATATACTATGCTGAAGATACAGGGCGGGAGTCTACTATTCTGTTTACTTATGAGCCTACTTTTGGCGGGGTGCTCGATTCGTTTATGCAACAAAAGCCATCTAGGTATTTTTACGAAACGCTTACTCCTTCTTCTTTTATACGGGCTACTTATAAAGACCTGGATACATTAATGCGCAGCCACCCTGCTATAGAGGTGATGGTAAGAGATGGTATTACAGAGTCGTTATCGGGCATACTGGAGCGTGTGGTAGAGCTGCAATGTTTTAGCAGTGAAGAAAAATACCGGAAGATGCTTAGCCGCAGCCCGCATATGTTGCAACTGGTGCCGCATAAGTACCTGGCTAATTACCTGGGTATAGATGCCACCAACTTTAGCAAGCTGATAAACAGGGTGAAGATTTAAAATCTTGGTTTTTACCAACTCCCGGCAGGCTGCACGTGCACATCTTTGCAGCAACAAAAAATTAAACAACATGACAACAAAAAACAAAATTGCCGGCTATGCCACTACCGGTTTTATCCTGCTTTCGGCAGTAAGCTTTTTATCTGTAAGCGTTATGGCTTTTAATAGCCCACAGGCTGTAATGGACCTGGTAAATGTGAAGCTAAACAACAACGATGCGTTTAGTTCTATACGCGGTGTGTATGGGGGTGTGGGGCTTACCCTTTTTATCACGCTACTGTATATGGCTTTTAAAGCGCCTAAAAAGGGCTTGCAGTTTCTGGCGCTGCTGTGGGGCATGTATGCTGTATCGCGCCTAATTACCATTTTTACCGAAGGTGCCCTGGGTGATTTTGGTAACCAATGGCTGGTAATAGAATCTACCTTTTTTGGTATAGCGATGGTGCTGCTATTAACCAGCCGTAAAAACACAGAGGCGCAAATAGCTTAACGATGCAGCCAATAGCCAACCATGTGCTTATAGATGGACTTGAACAAAGCGTGGAACGCCACCTCCAGCAAGCAGTAAGGGTTTTTCAGAACCTGGACGAGGAGGTGCTGCAGCGCCCCTCGCCTACCGGTGGCTGGAGCATAGCCCAATGCCTGTGGCATTTAAACTCTTACGGGCAGTTTTATCTACCGCGCATAGGGGCAGCGCTGGAGCAGGCAGCTGAAAATGGCACTGCCGTGGAGCACTTTAAGAGTGGCCGCCTGGGCAGTTATTTTACGCAGATGATGGAACCCGGCAAAAGCAAGTACAAGGCCAATAAACAACACTTGCCTCCGGCAGTTGTAAACCCGCACCAAACGGTAGCAGAATTTATACAGCAACAGGAAACCCTGCTGCAATACCTGCGCAAGGCACGCATGGTAAACCTGAATAAAATCCGTCTGCCGATATCGATAGCCCGCCTGATAAAACTAAAGCTGGGCGATGTACTAAAGTTTGTGGTGGCGCACAACGAGCGGCACATACAACAGGCGCTTTTGACCGCAGGGTAAGCCCTGCTCCACCACTGGGATGGATAGGCATTGATACACGATGTAACCCGAACTGTTTCTTTAAACTAAATGTATAACGCTAAAAAAGCGCTAAGGCGACAGCTTTGTACAAAAACAAATTAAAAATAATATACTATGAAAAAGTCAATTCTAATTCTAACCATTACATTGCTTGGTTTATATACGCAGGCCCGGCAGCAACCTGAATTTGTAACTCTTACGGCCATTGCATGCCCCGATTCGGGAGGCGTAGTGCAAGGGGGCGGAGCCTACGAGCCCGGCTCGGTGGCTACCCTTACCGCTATAGCTGCAGAAGGGTATGTATTTACCTACTGGACCATAAACGGCATGATAAGCAGTATGGAGCCCAGTATAACTGCTGTGATTACATCCGACGTAACGATGGAAGCCCATTTTGCGCAAATACCAAACTCGTTTACCGTATCTAGCACTATATACCCCGAAGAGGCAGGAAGCACAACGGGCACGGGTATTTACAATACCGGCGATACAGCGCACCTGGTGGCGCATACCAACCCCAATTACACTTTCGAAAACTGGTCGGTAAATGGTATAATAACAGGCACCGATACCGTTTATTCGTTTGCGGTAACAGGCAATGTAAATGTAGTAGCCAACTGGTATTTTACCCCCGAGTACTTTACCATTACTACTGAATCTTTTCCGGCAGATGGGGGTACCACAAGTGGCGACGGTAGCGTACTGTGGGGTGCAGGCATTACCTTAACTGCTACTGCCAACGATGGTTACACCTTTACCGGCTGGACGGAGAACGGAGAGTTGGTAAGCAGCGCCCGCTCCTATTCATTTACGGTAGATGCACCAAGGCACCTGGGCGCCAACTTTGCCCTGAGCACCGCAGTAGAGGATATGGAAACTATAAACCCATTGGCCGGCATGGCCACCGTGGGCACCGGGCTGTTTAGTTTTACGACTAATGAAGATTATGAACTATCGGTATTCAATACCCTGGGCCAGCTGGTTACAACCCGCCAATTGCCAAAAGGCCAACAGCGCGTGGAACTTACACAAAAAGGGATGTATATATTCAGCTTAACTCATAAACAAAACGGGCAGGCGTATACACAAAGGGTGGTTGTGCAATAGCAGTTATCTATACCCCTCATATATATAGCCCTGCAGAAATGCGGGGCTATATTGTTTTACGCCGGTCTGCTTTGCTCTACCTTAAGCAGCATAATGCCGGCTATGCTCCGGGCGCGGTCTATAGCTTCATCGGCTTTGGGGCCTTTAAAGTTTTCGTTTACGGTGCTTACCCATAGCTGGAGCCACGCATGGAAATGTGCCGGGGTAAGTGTAACCAGTTTATCCAGCTCCATGTGCTTTATCATAGGGTTGCCTTTGTAGGTATTTTCGCCCAGCAGGAGCGAACCCCAAAAGGAGTACATAACGGGTATATGCTTTTGCCATGATAGCTGCACCACTTCGGTAAAAATAAAACCGATGGTAGGGTCGGCTATTACTTTTTTGTAAAATTCATCTACCAGTACTTTTATATCGGCTGTGGTTGAAATATCGTGCATGGTTGTTTACCCTTGGTTTAGTTGCGGGCAAACATAAGGGCCTTATTGGTAGTAAGCGGGATAATTGATCTGATACAAATCATTGACAGGCCTGCCCAAAGGCGCAACACCGGTGCGCAGACCTTACAACAGCCTTTGGGTTGTTATATAATAAGGTAGCCTACAACCCTTTTCTTGTTTATCATTAGAACTCTCTAATAGTTTTGTAAGTGTGCATACCCCCTGCTAAATTGCAGTAAACAAGCTATAAACAGATTCCTCCTTCACTGTATGTAGCTTTATTAAAACCCACATTGCAATTTGCTTATGCTTAAACTTTTGCTGCTACTGGCCGGTATGGAGGCATCGCCCGCTAAGGAATACACGGGTGTTCAACGATTTAACGATAGCCTGCTGATATATAACAGCTACCAGGCGCAGTTTAAACTACTAACGCAGCTGAAAGAAACCGACCTTAACCAATGGTATGCCTACGAAAGCTATGTAGATAGCCTGACGGCCTGCGCCAAACTGCGGCTAAAGCGGTATAATAAAGTATCGTACGAGCCTGTAAGCATGTACGAGCGGCCGGGTATGGGCATTGCATTCAGCTATCCGTGTCCGCTGGCTGTAAAGCGCGAGGCCCCCCAGCCACCGCAGGTTAAAAAAGAGACCGAGCCCAACAACCGCTATATGGTGTACGATAAGCAAACGCACTTTGTAACCGATAAAAACGGCAAAGCCATACCTTATATACAGCGGCTGGTGTATGATAAAGGGCGGTTAATGGAGATAGACAGCCTAAACCCTGTAACGTATGAAAAGCTGGAGGCTACGCTAGAGTAGTTAGTATTGTGTATTGTGTATTGAGTATTAAGAATTGAGAAAAAGACAGAGAGCAAATTGACAGATTTGAATTTACGGCATGTAGCACGGTAATACAATTTACCACGCAGACACGGAATACACTAAGAAACACTGAGAAATTCCGGTGGGAGTTGTAGAGAATTTGTTTGGAGTTAATACACTATAGAGGAGCGAAATACAATACTATAGGCCTTAAATGCGCCAAAAAAGGCTATTTTTCGGGCTTGATACCAGCCTATTGCAACCAGCCCGGCACACAATTGCACTAATTTTACAGCAAAGGTTTGGAAGTGTGGATATAAAATCTACTTTTGCAGTCCCTTTTTAAAAACGCACGGTTGGGAATCGTGCAAAAATATTTAAAATGAGTACAACAAAATACACTCCGCGCTTAGCGAAGCGCTATCAGGACGAAATTGCACCTGCTCTAATGAAGAAGTTTAACTACACTTCTGTAATGCAGGTTCCGCGCTTAACCAAAATATGCTTAAACCAAGGTGTGAACGGTGCTAACAGCGATAAAAAGCTGGTGGATATAGCCGTACAGGAAATGACAGCTATTGCGGGCCAAAAGGCGGTTGCTTCTCTCGCTAAAAAAGCGATATCTAACTTTAAACTTCGTGAAGGTATGCCAATAGGCTGCCGTGTAACTTTACGCTCGGAAAGAATGTTCGAATTCTTAGACCGTTTGGTTTCTGTATCGCTGCCACGTGTGCGCGATTTCAAGGGCGTAAATAACAAGGGTTTTGATGGCCGTGGTAACTACACCATGGGTGTGAAAGAACAAATCATTTTCCCTGAAATGGAAATTGATAAGGTTAACCGCATTCAGGGTATGGACATCACTTTTGTGACTACAGCCGCTACCGACGAAGAAGCTTACGCCTTGCTTGAAGCACTGGGTATGCCATTTAAGAAGGATAACAAAGAAGCTAAATAATTCAAATTACTATCTCAATACAATAAATAAAGATGGCAAAGAAATCAGTAGAAGCACGTCAGCGCAAAAGAGAGCGCCTGGTAGCAAAGTTCGCCGCTAAACGCGAAGAATTAAAAGCAAACGGCGAATGGGAATTGCTGGATAAACTACCAAAGAACAGCTCGAAGGTTCGTTTACGCAACCGTTGCGCACTAACCGGAAGAGGCAGAGGCTTTATCCGTATGTTCGGTGTATCGCGTATTAAGTTCCGCGACCTTGCCAGCGAAGGTAAAATTCCGGGTGTAACCAAATCAAGCTGGTAAAACCCATAAATCTACGCCGTGGCGCAGACTTAAAAAACAAATTCAAAAACAAGAATTAAATAGAAATACAATGGTTATTGATCCAATTTCAGATTTTCTTACAAGAATAAGAAACGCTCAGCAAGCCGGTCACCGCTTAGTGGAAATTCCAGCTTCTAAAACCAAGAAGAGAATTACCGAGATACTTTATGAGCACGGTTATATTCTGAAGTATAAATTTGAAGAAACTGAAAACAACCAGGGTGCAATTAAAATAGCCCTTAAGTTTGATGCAGCCACCAAATCGCCGGTGATAAAGAGCCTAACCAGGATATCAACTCCGGGCCTTCGCCAGTATGCAGGTAAAGACGAATTGCCACGTGTATTGAGCGGATTGGGTATAGCTATCATTAGCACCAGCAAAGGTGTAATGACAGAAAAACAGGCAAGAGAACTTGGTATTGGTGGTGAAGTATTGTGCGAAGTATTCTAGTAGTAAGAGGTAAACATTTAAATAATAATTTTCAATTATAAATTATGTCACGTATAGGCAAAGCCCCGATAGAGTTACCGAAAGGAGTTTCGGTTGATGTAATGGGCGGAAACGTTGTAAAGGTTAAAGGCCCTAAAGGCGAATTGTTTCAGGCTATTGACCCGGATATTACCATTAAGGTAGAGGGCAGCACACTGAACGTAGAAAGGCCAACCGACCAGAAAAGACACAGATCATTACATGGTACTTACCGTGCATTGATTAACAACATGGTTACTGGTGTATCTGCCGGCTACGTAAAGCAAATGGAACTTGTAGGTGTGGGTTTCCGTGCCGATGTTGCTAAAAACGTGGTTACTCTTAGCGTAGGTTACTCTCACCCGGTAGTAGTATTACTGCCAGAAGAGATTAAAGCTTCTGCCAAGCAGGATAAAGGACAAAACCCTATCATTACTTTAGAGTGCAGCGATAAGGACCTGCTAGGCCTTGTTTGCTCAAAAATACGCAGCATACGTAAGCCGGAACCATACAAGGGTAAAGGTATCAAGTTTGTAGGCGAGGCCCTGAGAAGAAAAGCAGGTAAGAGCGCAGCTAAGAAATAATAGAATTTAGAAAGTAGGAAAAACAAAAATTCATCTTTTAAAATATAGTTAAGATGGCAGTTACTAAAGAAGCTAGAAGAAAAAAAATAAGAAGCAGAATCCGTGGAAAAATAAGCGGAACTGCAGAACGCCCGAGATTGAGCGTATACCGCAGCAATAAGGAAACGTATGTTCAGTTGATAGATGACACCGCTGGTGTAACATTAGCAGCTGCTTCTACCCGCGATAAAGATTTTACCCGCAATGGCAACAAGAGCGAGCAAGGTAAATCTGTAGGTACCATACTTGCCCAAAAGGCAGCCGCTAAAGGAATCAGCTCGGTAGTGTTTGATCGCGGTGGTTACTTATACCACGGCCGTGTGAAAGCAGTAGCTGAAGGTGCACGCGAAGGCGGACTTAAATTCTAATAATTAATTATCTATAATCATTTATCAATAGAAAAATGGCAAGATTGAACGTTCAAAAGCTCAAAGCGAGCGAACTCGAATTGAAAGAGAAAGTGGTAAACATCCGCCGTGTAACTAAAGTTACCAAAGGGGGCCGTACCTTTACTTTTTCGGCTACAGTGGTAGTAGGCAACGGCAACGGTATTGTTGGCGAAGGCCAGGGTAAAGCACGCGAAGTGCAAGAGGCAATTCAAAAGGGAATTGATGATGCCAAGAAGAATCTGGTAAGTGTTCCTGTATTTAAAGGCACTATCCCTCACGTTCAGTTTGGTAAATTTGGCGCTGCCAAGGTAATGCTTAGACCAGCCTCTCAGGGTACTGGTGTAATAGCAGGAGGTTCTATGCGTGCTGTATTAGAGAGCGTAGGTATAAAGGATGTATTGGCAAAATCGCAAGGTGGCGCCAACCCGGCCAACGTTATCAAGGCAACACTTGATGCACTTAGCAAACTGCGTGACCCTTTCACAGTAAGCAAGAACAGAGGTGTTTCTATGGAGAAAGTTTTTAAAGGATAATTTAAGACAAGTCAGCAGTCGGCAATTGGCAGTCTGCAAAATAGGCAAACAGCCAAAACATAAATAACAGTAACAAATAACCATAATACAATGGCAAAGGTTAGAATAACAAAGACTAAAAGCACGATTGAGAAAGACGAGCGTCAGAAAAGAACTATCAAAGCCCTGGGCTTAAACAAGATAGGTTCGAGCGCAGAAGTTGAGAACACTCCCGCTATTGCCGGCATGATCCGCAAGGTGGCGCATTTAGTTAAGGTAGAAAACATTTAATAGCTTAAGGTTAAATACAAGTACAATGGAATTACATAATCTTACACCGGCTAAAGGTGCAATAGGAAAAAGCAAAAAAAGATTAGGCCGCGGTCAGGGTTCTACCGATGGTGGTACTGCAGGACGTGGACATAAAGGTGCGCAATCGCGCTCGGGATACTCTCAGAAACTGGGTTTCGAAGGGGGCCAGATGCCATTGCAAAGAAGAATGCCTAAGGTTGGCTTTACCAACTTCAGCCGTTTGGAATATGTAGCCCTAAACCTGGGTAAAATTCAGGAACTGATTGACAAGCACGGCTTAACCGAAATTACAGTAGACAGCCTGCGCGAAAACGGCATGCTGGGTAAAAGAGCCCTGGTAAAGGTGCTTGGAACCGGCGAACTGACTACCAAAATAAACGTAAGCGTGCACGGTATAAGCGAAACTGCCAAAGCAAAGATTGAAGGGTTGGGTGGCAGCGTAACTATCGTAAAGAAATAAGAATTAAAAATAAAGTCCCGAAAGGACCCATCCCGATAACAATCGGGATTTTTTACTTAAACATACTATGAAATTATTTCAGAAATTAAGAGAGATTTGGAGTATAGAAGAACTTCGCCAAAGAATTCTTCTTACCCTTGGCCTGATCCTGATCTACCGTTTGGGAACCTACATTACCCTTCCGGGTATTGACCCTACGGCGCTTGAGAATGTTTCGAGCCAGGGTGCCGGCGGCATTTTAGGACTGGTAAACCTGTTTGCGGGTGGTGCGTTTGCGCGTGCTTCCATTTTTGCATTGGGTATCATGCCTTATATCTCTGCCTCTATCGCTATCCAGCTGTTAACACTGGCTATACCTTACTTTCAAAAACTACAGAAAGAAGGTGAAAGCGGAAGAAGACAAATTAACCAATACACCCGTTTGCTTACTATCGTGGTTACCGGCTTTCAGGCTGCAGGCTACGTAGTTTACCTGCGCAATGCAGATGCAGCTGCGGTGTTGCCTAACTTATCTCCTTTAATGTTCTCTATATCTACAGTAGTAGTGCTTACAGCAGGTACCCTGTTTGTAATGTGGATGGGCGAAAGAATTACCGATAAAGGTATTGGCAACGGTATCTCTCTTATCATCATGATTGGTATTCTTGCCCGTTTCCCGGGCTCTATCTTAGAGGAGTTTTCTTCAAGATTAGCTAAGGGTGGTTTGATTGCCTTTGTAATTGAAATGGGTTTCCTTGTAGTAGTTATAGGCGCTTGTATCCTGCTTATTCAGGGCACCAGAAGAATTCCGGTTCAATACGCTAAACGTAACGTGGTACAAGGTGGCAAAATGATGCAGGCTGGTGGTGTTCGTCAATACCTCCCTCTTAAGTTGAACGCATCGGGTGTAATGCCAATTATCTTTGCACAGGCTATCATGTTTTTGCCGGCTACTATTGCTCAGTTTATTCCGGGCTTCGACTCTAACAGCAAGTTCCTTATTGCCTTCAACGATATAGCATCGGTTCCTTACAACGCTGCTTATTTCATACTGATCGTAGCGTTTACGTACTTCTATACAGCGTTGATTGTAAACCCTACACAGATAGCTGACGATTTAAAACGCAACAGCGGTTTTATACCGGGTGTTAAGCCAGGCAAGAAGACCGAAGACTTTATTGATACCGTTATTTCACGTATCACATTACCGGGCGCTATTTTCTTAGGTATTGTGGCTATTATGCCTGCTATTGTAATGTTGTTTGATGTTAACCGCTCATTTGCATTGTTCTTTGGTGGTAGCTCAATCCTTATCATGGTAGGTGTGGTGTTAGATACACTGCAAACTATTGAGACTTATTTATTGAACCGTCACTACGATGGCTTAACATCATCGGGACGTATAAAAGGAAGACAAGGCCTTGCATCGGCAAGCATGTAATAACAAAAGAAAAACCCTTCTCACAACGAGAAGGGTTTTTTAGTTTACGAATTATGGCAATTAAGATAAAAACACAGGAAGAGATTGAGCTTATACGCAAAAGCTGCGAGGTGCTCTCTAACGCACTGGCAGAGGTTGTAAAAGCAGCTAAAGCAGGCACCAATGGGCTGGCACTGGATAAGCTGGCCGAAGAGTATATAAAGGACCACGGCGGCAAGCCTTCCTTTAAGGGCTATCATGGCTTTCCCAATTCGCTTTGCATAAGCATGAACGATGATGTAGTGCACGGTATACCAACCGCTACACCTTACAAGGACGGGGATATAATATCGCTGGACTGCGGCGTGTATATGAATGGCTACCATGGCGATATGGCTTATACGATAGGCATAGGCAATGTAAAGCCGGAAATTGAAAAGCTAATGCGTGTAACGAAGGAATCGCTATTGCTGGGTATAGAGTTTGCCACGGCAGGCCGTAGGACCGGCGATATTGGCTTTGCCATACAGGAGTATTGCGAAAGAAAGAACCCTTATAAATGTGTGCGCGAGTTAGTAGGCCACGGCATAGGCAAAACCCTGCACGAAGACCCGCAGGTGCCTAACTATGGCCGCAAAGGCGATGGTGCCAAACTGCCCGAAAACTGTGTAATTGCCATTGAACCTATGGTAAACCTGGGCAAAAAGGACGTTTATACCAAAAAAGACAACTGGACCATAGCCACCCAGGATGGTACGCCATCGGTGCATTTTGAACATACTGTGCTGGTAAAACCGGTTAAGGCAGAGATACTTACCAGTTTTGCAGCTATAGAAAAGGCGGTACAGGCGAACCCTGAACTGGTGAAAATTTAAAAAGATTAAGAGTCGGGAGTTTCCGCGGATGATATCATTTTTCATTGAATACTTTGTAATTCAATTTTTAATTTATCTTTGCCAACGTTTCTTAAAAAAGTTATTTTATAATTAGATTTTAAACAATGAACATTTACGTAGCAAACATTAGTTTCCGTGCATCGGAAGGCCAACTGAAAGATTTGTTTTCACAGTTTGGAGAAGTAACATCAGTAAAGATTGTAACTGACCGCGAAACAGGCCGCAGCCGTGGTTTTGGTTTTGTTGAAATGGCAAACGACAGCGAAGGACAAGCAGCTATAGCGCAGCTTAACGGCACCTCTTTTCAAGACAGAAACCTGGTAGTAAACGAGGCCCGTCCGCCAAAGCAATAAGCCGTATTTTATTTAAACAGAAAATGAGAAGCCCTGCCGGTGTTTCGGTAGTGGCTTTATCTATATATTTTTTATTAACCGTTTTTTAATCACTTATTTATTTATTTATCATGAACATTTACGTAGCAAACATCAGTTTCCGTGCATCGGAAGGTCAGTTGAAAGATCTTTTTCAACAATTTGGAGAAGTTTCTTCAGTTAAAATTGTAACTGACCGTGAAACAGGCCGTAGCCGTGGATTCGGTTTTGTTGAAATGCCAAACGACGCTGAAGGCAGACAAGCTATCGCTCAATTGAACGGTAACAACTTTGCAGACAGAAACCTGGTAGTGAACGAAGCTCGTCCATCAACCAAGTAATCCAACTTTACAACCAAGCTTAGACAGTAATAAGTCACTAAACCCTGATTTATAACTAAAGCGTCCTTCATGCAAATGTGGGACGCTTTTTTAGTTTATACCACGCTATATACAAGGTGTGCCACACCCGGGGGAGACTTGACAAAACTTGTTTTATTTGCTATTTTAGATTGTTAGTTTAAAGGATTTTAGCAGGCTTGTTTTTAGCAGTAATTCAAACAATTAAGACCACTTATGAAGAAACATTACCTCTTCGTGTTGTTATCGCTGGTTATTTATTCAGCCCAATCTCAAAATGTAGGTATTGGCACCAACGACCCTAAAAGTAAACTGGATATTAATGGTGGCCTTTCGCTACGCGAAGGACCCGTGCTTACACTGGCCAACGGAGGGGCATCGGGCGGAGCCAACGACAATATAGTATTGCCCGATATAACCGCTGGTGTTAAAGCCGGTTTCTATCGTATTGTTGGCCCCACGGCTGCATTCTCGGTGTATGGTATTGTGCCTTTGGCGGGTGCCGACGGGCAACTGGTAACATTGGTAAATACCACCAACAACGCCATGACGATTAAAAACAACGCCTCGTCAACAGCGGCCAATGGGTTTAAAACACTAACCGGCAGCGATATGATAAGCGTGGCCGGCAATTCGAGCATAACAATACAATACAACAAAACAGAAAGCCGCTGGTATGTTACCGGCTCGCAAAATTATGTAGTAACCACCGGTAGTATAGCCACGGGCGATATAACTACGGCGAATAGTGCAATTACCCTAACCAATAACACCGGCAGGTTAGTAGGTACAGGAACTATGACAGTAGATGTGCAAAACAACGAATTGAACAAAAAAGGTTTGGTACCCGGCCCTACCGGCGGCAATGGCAACCAGGTATGGGGCACCGATAACAGCGGAAACCCGGCCTGGCAAAAGGTAACCAACAACATGCTGAACACCAGCAGCATTACCGTGGCTAACGGTACCGGTATAAGCGTAAGCGGCAGCCCGGTAGCCCTTGGCGGTACTGTGACCATTACCAACACCGGTGACCTGAGCAATACGAATGAGGCACAAACGATTTCGGGGGCAGGCACCAGCGACATCACGCTATCGCAGGCGGGTGGTGCAGGTGGCGGTACTATTACGCTGCAGGGCACAGGCGCTACTACTGTTTCACGCTCGGGAAATACGTTTACCATAAACTCTACCAATAGCGGAGGTACAGTTACAGCTGTTACGGCCAGCAACGGCCTGAATGCCACCGGCACTACAGCTGTAGATATAAAACTGGGCGGCACGCTAACAACTAACACCACTATTGCTAATGCAGGTTATACTTTGGGTATTACCGGCGCCGGCAACGTAGGCATAGGCACAGCTACACCGGGCAGCTACAAATTAAACGTGCAGCAGGGTGCAGCTAACAGTTTGTTTGAAAGCAGCAGCGATGCACCCCTTGAAATAAAAGGTACCGACACGTGGAGTGGTATCAAATTTACGGATGTGGCAGCCAGCGACTACATCTGGTATAATGGTGGTAACTCGACATTTGCCCTGGGCGGTGGTGGAAGCAACGTAAGCGGTAAAAAACTACACATTCACGGTGGTGCCTCGGTAGGTGCCGGCTATGCCGCCAGTGCCGTGCCAGCCAATGGTTTGGCTGTAGAAGGCAGCGTGGGTATTGGTACCAATACCCCCCAAAACACCCTGCATGTAAACGGCAGCCTGCGTTGGGGAGGCTCATCGGCAGCACCTTACACTTATTCATCGGTAGACCCTAACGGCTTGTATGTAGAGCAGGTGGGCAGCACAGCAGCCAACAGCAAAATAAGACTTCAAACTTCGCCATCGGGGTCTCAATCAACGTATGCGCAACTTTATATAGACCCTGTTAACGGGTTTGGATTTACCTCGAGCGCCGGTGGCAACAGCGGGTTTGTGGGTGTGGGTACACTTGCACCATCTACTAACCTGGATGTAAACGGCAATGTGCGCATACGCGGTGGCAGCCCTGCCGCAGGCATGGTACTTACAGCTACCGATGCCAACGGCAATGCTACCTGGAAAGATGCTGCCAACACCGGCATTAAATATACCGGCAATACAGTAACCGGTAACTGGTACCGCATAGCCAGCAACGATGGCACCCGTGCCAATGCTGTGTTTACCCTGCGCGATTATATAAGCAGCGGCGGGCACTCTACCTTAAGATTTCAGGCAGGCTCATCGTTTAACGATGTAGCCGGTATCAGCTTTACTTTGCTTAATCACAATTATTACAACACTCCCACTTTTACCAAGGTGCGGATACTTACAAAAACAACCTACGACCCACAATATATTGAAGTATATGTAGTGCGCGATGGCAGCGTGGATTTTAGCATTACCGATAACCAGCAAGCCAATGGCTGGGTGCCTTTAAGCTGGACCGCCGGCAGCTTACCTTCGGGTTATACGGCCAACGAATACGAGATAAACACCCTGTTTAATATCGGTAACAACGATGACCGGTTTACAGTAACACGCACCGGCAATGTGGGTATTGGAACCCCTACGCCGGTTTCTAACCTGCAGGTAACGGGCTCTACCACTGCTGCAGTAACAGTTTCATCGAGCAACTACCCTTCTACCTACAAAACCCAGTTAGGCGCACAAGCAGGTGCACAAGGTATTTTAGTGCTGGGAAATAATGCGGCTAACGAAATACGTTTTGGTAACACCGCTGCCGGTGGTTACGGCTCGGTATACGTAAACAATACAGCCGATTATAACTCGGCTGCTACAGGTACGCTGGCCATGTTTTACAAAGCTGATGGCAATGTGGGTATTGGCAACGCCAACCCGGTAGATAAGCTGGATGTTACAGGTAATATTACCCTTTCAGGTGCCAATAAAGAAATCAGGTTCCGCAATGGTGCGGGCACTGTAGAGCAGTACGTATGGCACTCGGGTACATCTTTAGGTTTAGGTGCTGGCAGTGGCAACAACTCTATGTTTATTACTTCTGCGGGCAATGTAGGGGTAGGTACCGGAAGCCCCAATGGTAAGTTTCATATTAACACCGGTGGTGCAAGCGGTGTGGGCTGGGGTACCGGTTTTAATATAGGCGATGCCAGCAACTACAGCGGGCTGATACAGGATGCAGGTGTATCGCGCTGGAGAAATTACGGCACCGGTGGCTACGATTGGTATAGCAGCGGCGGCACACAGTTGCTGGCGCTATCTAATGCTGGTACATTAGGCATAAGGGGAGGTTCGCCTGCGGCTGATAAAATCCTGACATCTACCAATAGCAGTGGCGATGCCGTATGGAGCAATGCCATACGTGTAAAACCTACTACCGAATCGTTTACTGTAGGCGGTAGCATATCTACCTTCTACCCGGTAGTATTTACCGATGCGGCCTGGGATGATGGCCCAATGGAACTGGAAATTGCCCGTTCGAATGTACACACAGATGCCAGCTGGAGAGGTGCCTTGCAGGCAAAGTTCCGCTCACATGCCTCTTCATGGGGCCACGGCTCGGAGTTTGTAAACGCTGAGATATATTACAGCCAGCAGCAGTTTATTGCCCGCTACGAATACAACCCGTATAGCACGCAGTTTGTTGTATGGCTGCGTGGTGGCAGTACCACTTATACCATAAGGGCTAATAACACCACCCGCGTAACCGATTACGGTGCCACCAACAAGAGCCTTGTAAACGGCTGGACAGTGAATGCGCAAACTACTATAGAGTCGTATGTGCCGGATTATGGAACACGCTTAACAGGTAATGTGAGCATTACAGGCAAATTCAGGTCTACCGGTATAAGTGAAACTTCGGATGAGCGCTATAAAGAAAATATAAGCGTGCTGACCAATGCCCTGCAAAAAGTGAAAGAGCTGCGCGGTGTAACGTACAACTGGAAGACTAACGAATTTCCAACTATGAATTTTGATGATGCCAAACAAGTGGGCCTTATAGCGCAGGAAGTGGAAAAGATAATTCCTGAAGTGGTTGAAACGGATAAGGGTGGTTTTAAATCTGTGCAATACGGGCACCTGGTTCCATTGCTGATAGAAGCATTGAAGGAGCAACAGAATATTATTCAATCGCAGCAGCAACAAATGACTCAAATGAGCGCATCTACCGATAGCCGGTTTATACAGCTTGAAGAGAAAATTGCAAGGTTGAGTAAACTGGTAGAACCAAGCGCCCAGAAGTAAACATGCCCATGGGTATATAACAAGGCGGCAGCCGGTGCAAACAAAAAATGAAACGCAGCAGCAATAAGATATGGATGATAGTATTGCCGGTAGGGGCCATACTGTTGCTGTGCGCTTTTGGTAACCAAAGCAGCAAAGGCGTTACCCCTTTTGTATTTGATATACCTGCTGAGATTCCGGCCCCGCACGAACCGGTAGACAACCCTACTACGGTAGAAGGTGTGGCGCTGGGCAAAAAGCTTTTTTACGACAAAACATTATCTAAAGACCACAGCACATCGTGTGCTACCTGCCACAACCCCGCTAATTATTTTACCGATACAAAAGAGTTTAGCCATGGCATAGGCGGGCGCAAAGCCAGGCGCAATGCCATGCCTTTGTTTAATATGGCCTGGGTAGATAATTTCTTTTGGGATGGCAGGGCCCACGCACTGGAAGATGTTATCCGGTTTCCGCTAACCGATACCAATTTCTCTTATCATAAAATTAAATCCCTTAATCAGGTCGGCTAC
>DATGWP010000152.1:0-20788 GCA_035299425.1 Chitinophagales bacterium
ATAGGTATTGTTTGATAAGTAACAGTTTTTACACCCGCCAGTAAGCCCCATGCATCGGAATAATTAAAGAGTTGGGTAGAATTGATAGCGTTAGGTGCAGTATTGTTATTATTATCGTCATTCTTACTGCAAGAGGCTGCTGCAAAAAAAACGGCACCAGTTACAAGTAATTTTGTAAAGTTGATTTTCATACGGTTTGTTTTAGTTTAGTTGTAATCAATTAAAGCATTGCAATGCTCGGCATTCAGCACTTTACATTCAAGTTTTTATGAAGACAAAAAGGGCGATTTCTTACTATCTATACTTATTAGCTATTTTAAACTGCAGCGTTGTGCTATTATATAGTTGCAGCGAAAAAAAGACTCAAAAGAAAAAATACAACCAAACAAATAGTGAGGTTGAACTAATACCGCCGGCAGCCCAAGAACCACCAGAGGAAATAGCAAGGGCACAAATTCCTGTTCCGGTAATAGAGTTTGACTTCTTTCCTAATCCCGACTATACACCCTGGCAAGGAACAAGAATAGCACAGGCCAAATGGCAAGACCTAAGGGGAAACAATGTGCTTATACTATCCGCCAGGCCACAATTTTTGTGGAGTATTACAAAACCAGAATTAAAGAAATTTGCAAAAAACGAAGATGAAACAGAAGCAGCTGAGTTTTTCGCTGTGCATTATATCTATAATAACGACTCTGCACGATGGAAAAAACACTGGAATTATTATGAAGTGAAATTAGCAGACTATGATATATCCATAGATTATATTCCAGGCACTTTAATAATTACTGATATAGATAGTAATGGGTTGGCAGAAAGTGCTTTTAGCTATTCCTCATGCATAGGCACCCAGGCACTTGATTTTAACTACTCAGGTACTATGATTTTTCATATCGACACCACAGAGTTTAAGATAAAAGGCCCACTGGGTTTAAGAAGAAATACGGAAGGCTCATCCGGAAGAACCACTTTTTCAACCAACTACTCAGACTTAGCCATGCCTTACCAGGGCCACTTGTCGCAACTTTGGCAGCGCAACATTATCGTGAGAGATTCGCTTGATAGAGTACTTCAAAAAATGTGGGAATAGATACTTTCCATAAGCAGAGCATTGTATTTTATCATTGGGAAAAACGGGGGTTATCCCACTTTTGGGTGATTTTGTGAAACTTATTCTGTAGCTGGTCGTAAACAATACCAACACGGTAATATACAAGCCGCAAATTTTAGTTCACTTAAAAAACTCAACCATGACAATAGCTAGCCGCATCAGAAAAATTAGAGAAATACGCGGATGGAAACAAGCAGCCATCGCATCTTCTATGGAAATTACCCAACAGGCTTATAGCTGTCTGGAGCAAGGGGCCAGCAATGCGCGCCTGGAAACATTAAAACGTTTTTGCGATGTAATGAAAGTAGAACTACCATACCTGATAGCTGTAGATGTGCCTATTACCGAAGAAACCCTAACCCGTTTTGGCGAAAGAAACTACAACGATTTTTTAGTAAGCTACAAACGCCTTGAACAGAAAATAGAAATTTTTGATGAGCTACTGCGCGGAGCATCTTCACCACAGGTAAACACACACGTTTACAACCCAATTGCCAACAAAACAAAACCAGCAGCAGGAAGACTTTAACAGCATGCCGTAATCATACTATACCACAGCCCTTATTGATGCATAGCAATAAGGGCTGTGGCGATTTTGGCAAGCTTGGGGATTCTATATGTCTGTTTAAGAAACTTTTACTCTGGCTTAATAGCTCAATACAGTTATAATACCTTTTTATTATTTTTAGGCACCTTTTATTACTAACACCGTACTAAATGCAGCGCCTATACCCCCTGATAATATCCATGCTATGGTTATGTACAACCCACGGCCAGTGTGTTACATCTGTAGATTTTAGTACCTGGACTGAGGGCGGCTGGAATGCCAATGGCAACTGGGTAGTAACCGGTGGCGGCTCACAAGTACACCAAACAGTAAATGGCAACCCAACTTTCTTTTACTCCCCATATTCATTGATGAACGCGCGCATAAGTGGCGACTTTAGAACCACCAACAGTGATGATGACTATATGGGCTTTGTGTTTAGTTTTCTCGACCCATTAGCACAAACAGACAATTATAACTGCTGGCTATTCGACTGGAAACAAGCCAATCAGAGTTCGGGAGGGTATACAGGGCAAAGGGGCATGTCGCTAAACCGATTAAGCGGTATTATTCCCACCAGCGGATATAGCCAGACTTTCTGGGGACACCAGAACACAGCGCAGTTTACCAGTGTAGCCAACAATTTTGGTAGTGCAGGATGGGTGCGCAATTTCACGCATCACTTCGAGTTGTTCGTGACTTTTACCCGCGCGCAGATATTTATTGACGGCAATCTTGTGTTTGACCACGCCGACTGCTATTGGCCCGGCCGCTTTGGTTTTTACAACTACTCGCAACAAGATTGCTACTACACTAATTTTCAATATTCACTCTATGTGGATTTTGAAAACCTTACACCAACTATTTGCCCCGGCGATACTGCCAAAATTCAATTTATTAATCCTTGCATCAACTTAAACTTTGGCCTTTCGCAATACCAATCTCTTATATGGAATTACGGTGATGGCACCAGCGATACCATTACTAACCCTACAGTTAGCAATGCTAACCCTACACACGTATATACCCAACCCGGCAACTATAATATTACTCTGCGCGTAACCGATAGCCAGGGGTGCACCGATACGGCTATGCACAGTATTACCGTGGCCAACCCTCCGGTGGTAAATTTTAGTAACTCGCCGCCCTGCACAAGTACCGCCGTTAATTTTACCGATAACAGCAGCAATATAGTGGATACCTGGCAGTGGCATTTTGGAGATAACGATAGCGCTGCGGTTCAAAACCCGGCACATGTATATGCTGCACCTGGCAACTATACCGTATCGCTTACCGCCACCGATACCAACAATTGCAGCAGCACTATCAGCCAGGCTATAGTGGTAAGTGCACCACCAGTGGCAGCATTTACAGCACCTGCTGCCTGCGAAGAAAACACATCTGTATTTACCGATGCTAGCACTGGTAACCCGGTGCAATGGCAATGGAATTTTGGCGATGGCAACACCAGCAGTGTACAGCACCCGGCACATGTGTACAGCAGCGATGGCAACTATACAGCAATGCTTATTGCAACTAATGGTTTTCAATGTGCTGATACAATAACACAACAGGTGACTGTACACCCAAAACCCACAGCTGCTTTCAGCACGGTTAATGTATGTTATCCAAATCCGGTAACATTTTCAAATAGTAGTACTGGAGCTATTGTAAACAATGGATGGAGTTTTGGCGATATGCAGGTAAGCACGCAGCAAAACCCTACACATAGTTATGCTATTGCTGGTGAGTACAATGCCACCTTATTGGTAATTACCAGTGATGGCTGTGCCGATACCCTTACGCAAACACTTATGGTATATCATAAACCTTTAGCTGCCTTTATCGTACCCGATGTGTGCCAGGGAGGCACTTCGGTTTTTACAAATACCAGTAGTATAGGTAGTGGCAGCATTACCTCCTATGAGTGGACATTTGGTGATGGCTCACCCACAGATGCCCAGGAACACACTTCGCATGCATACACCGTGCCCAACACTTATAGTGCTACGCTTATTGTAACCAGCGACAATAGCTGCGGAGACACAATTACCCAGCCTGCCATGGTTAACCCCAACCCTACGGCGGCTTTTACAACGGCTAATGTATGCTATGGCAATGCCGCCACCTTTACCAATATGAGTACCGGTAGCATAGCAGGTAACGACTGGAGTTTTGGAGATAATCAAAATTCGTCCGTGCAAAACCCAACTCATGATTACGGCTCTGCCGGCTCATACTTTACACAACTAATTGTAACTACCGGTGCCGGTTGCGCCGATACTACTATCCGACCAATAATAGTAAACCCAAAACCTGATGCCCACTTCAGTATTCCCGCTGTTTGTTTAGGACTGTCTTCTTTGTTTACAGAGAACTCCACGGGCAACATAGTAAGCTATAACTGGAATTTTGCTGACGGGAATACCTCTACGCAACAAAACCCTTACAAACTGTATGCTGCCGATGGTAATTATGCAGTGCAGTTAATAGTAACCAGCGATAGCGCCTGCCTGGATACCTTTACAGAGAATGCTGTGGTGCACCCGTTACCAGTGCCTGGTTTTACCACACCGGCGGTATGCCTCAATCGAACAATGTCTTTTACCAATACCAGCACCATAAATAGCGGTAGCATAAACCAATGGTGGTGGGATTTAGGCGATGGCAATACCGGTACAGCACATACACCGACCTACACATATATGGCCCAGGGCACTTATAATGTGCGATTGATAGCTACATCTGATAACAACTGCGTGGACAGCACCATGCAAACAGTAACCGTTTATGACAAGCCCGTAGCAGCTTTTACCGCCACCGAAGTTTGCGAAACTCAAGCCACTGTATTTGCCGATGCCTCTGCCATTGGTAACGGAACTTTAGCGCAGTGGCAATATGATTTTGGCGATGCACAGGTTTCATCGCAACCATCTCCGCAGAACAGTTATGCCACGCATGGCACTTACACGGCCACTTTAATAGTTACCAGCACCGATGGCTGCACCGATACTGCTACGCAGGTTATTACCGTTAACCCGCTACCGGTACTTAGCTTTTCCGCGCCCGATGTTTGTTTGGGCATAGCTAGCCAGTTCAGCAATACATCATCTATACCTACCGGTACTATCAGTACTTATACATGGGCTTTGGGAGATGGTAACACGGCCACTAGTGTTTCGCCGGTAAATACATACTCAGCGTTTGGCAACTACACCGTTACCCTTACAGCCGAATCGGATAAGGGATGTATGCAAACTACCACGCAAACCGTGCAGGTATTTGATATACCAGTAGGCAGCGGCTCAAGCACCCCTGCCTGTTATCAGTTGGATAATGGCACCGCCACCGTACTTGCCACAGCCGGAACACCACCCTACAATTACAGGTGGAACACCGGTGGAGTTACAGCAACGGTTACAGCCCTGTTTGCCGATAACTACGCCGTAACAATTACTGATGCTAATAGCTGCACAGCTACTGCAGCCACGGTAGTAAGCCAGCCAACCGGCCCGCTAACTATTGCCCCTAACCCGCTTAATCCTGTAATTAAACTAAACGATATAGTGGCTGTTAACTTAAGCAATAGCTATGGCGATTTAGCGGCTACATATATAGTTTCACCAGATTATGGTTTAACCTGCGCCACCTGCAGCCAATTTGATGCACAACCATATCAAACCACAGAGTATACAGTAACCGTTACAGATACACAAGGCTGCACCGGTACCAGCCAATTTACTATTATGGTTGATCAGGCGTTGCCGCTGTTTATACCCAATGTATTTACACCCAATAGTGATGGCACTAACGATACATGGGGCGTCTATTCGCAAGCGGTAAAACAGTTGAGATTGTTTATATTCAACCGTTGGGGCGAGAAAGTATTTGAAGGTGATGGCATTAATCAAACGTGGGACGGCACATACCAGGGCAAACCTGTACCTGCCGGCATATACACGTACTGGGGCGATATAGTGTACCTAAACAATAACACCCTACCGGTAAAGGGTACTGTTACCATTATCAGGTAATGTAGTAGTTAAGTATATGCTACAACATTTTAGATAGTACCTCTTTACCGTTTTCTTATACTGGCATACTATTGGGTTATAATAAATGAAAAAACATGGTCCATTACTTTTTATCAGCGCTTCTCTGCATGGCTTTCCTTTCAGCCAATAGTCAGGCTCCCGAATATCCGTACCCTGTAAAAACACTGCAACTAGGCATGGACCTGCACGCGGTTAAGATGGCGTATATGGACGTACCGGCACAAAAGCCCAACGGTAAAGCTGTGCTATTACTTCATGGCAAAAATTTTAATGGTTGTTACTGGAAAGATGTAATCCTATTTTTGAATGGTTTGGGATACCGCGTTATAGTGCCCGACCAGCCGGGTTTTGGCGAATCGGAAAAACCGGTTATGCATTATAGTTTTCACCAGTTAGCGGCTGGCACCAAAACATTACTTGATTCATTGCACATCAGCCGGGTAACTGTCATAGGGCATTCCATGGGTGGTATGCTGGCAACCCGCTTGGCACTTATGTATCCGGCTACGGTTGAAAAGCTAATACTGGAAAACCCGATAGGCTTAGAAGATTACAAAACCTTTGTGCCCTACAAACCAATCGACAGCCTATATCAGCAGGAGCGTAAAGCTACTTACGACTCCTACAAAAAATACCAGCAAAGTTACTACCCTGAATGGAAGCCGGAATATGAAGAGCTGGTAAAAGCACAAGCCAAGGTGCTAACGCAACCTAACTTTGACGAGATAGCGCGGGTAAATGCACTTACCTATCAAATGATATACGAACAACCCGTATGCTATGAATTTAAAAACATTACTACTCCTACCCTGCTTATCATCGGCCAGGAAGACAGGACTATTGTAGGTAAACAGCTACTAAACAAGGAACAAGTAGCAGCGCACGGTCAATACCCCGCGCTGGGCAAACAAACCAATCAGCAAATAAAAAACAGCACCCTGGTAGAACTACCCGGCGTTGGGCATATACCGCACATACAATCGCTGGGGTTGTTTATGATACACGTAAGCAAATTTCTGCAATAGCAACTGTGCTCTTAAATCTCCCACGCCACCAAACCTCTCACCTCTTCTACACTCAAAGGTTTCACCACGCTTAAACCGTTGGCGGTATATTTTTCTTTCAGGTAGTTAACAGCCGGTGTAATCCATGCTGCACTTTCGTCGTTCAGGTTATCAAGCAATACCGAAATTTGGTAGAGCGTAGTAAGACGCTCAAAAAATGGCTTGGCACTTGCTTCCATTTCGGCAGGTGGTAATTGTTTAAGGTTTTCAGCAAAGGCCTTTAGCTGTTGCACATTGCTACGCAGAAACTCAGCATGCTCTGCACTGTTAGCCGCAGTGTTTTCAATCTCGGCATTTAATGTATCAAAACCATCGCTCTTGAAAAACGCGCGAAGTATATCCAGCACAATAATATTACCGCTGCCCTCCCATATTGGCAGCACCATTACATCGCGCATAATTTTTGGCATTACACCATCTTCTATATATCCCAGGCCACCCATCAGTTCCATGCTCTCACGGGTAATGTATACACCCGTTTCTGCACTCCACTTTTTAGTAATAGGGTTAATAATACGGAACAGGCTTGCCTCTTTCTTATCACCATTATCCGCTTTATCCAACGCTTCTATAGCGCGCCATACTAAGTAGAAGTTAGCCACGTTTAGTGCGCCAAGTTCGGTTAGCTTGGTGCGGATAAGCGCGTGTTCAAGCGCTGGCTTGCCAAACGTAACGCGTCCATTCAAAAACTGGTAAGCTTCTATTAGCGCTCTACGGGATGCCGACAGCGCCGCCACCGAGTTATATAAGCGCGACAGGTTCACCATCTCTATCATTACCTTAAAGCCTTCAAACTCTTTACCTACCATCTTACCCCGCGTATCACGCAGTATGCACTCAGCGCTTGCCATACTACGCACACCCAGTTTATCTTTCAGGCGTATCACTTCCATATAATTGCGCTCACCGTTTGGCAGTGGGTTCTCTATCATAAATATCGAAAGCCCACGAGTGCCTTTTACATCGTTATCGGTGCGTGCCAGTGCAAATATCAATTGCGCATTGGCATTGCTGCAAAACCATTTTTCTCCGTTCAGTGCATACACATCATCTTCTACATGCTCTGCAATGGTAATACTGGCTCCCACATCGCTTCCACCGGTTTTTTCTGTCAGGAACATTGCACCGGTATATAAATTTGCGGCATTATCAGTGGCAATGTGCGGGAGCAAACGTGCACGATCTTCTTCGCGGCAGAACAAATCAATCAAGCGTGCTACACCGTCGGTCATACACAGCGGGCAATACTGGCCCGACTCGCTCATGGCAAACAGATACCCTGTGGCAAAACCAAGACGCTGCTTTTCGGCATTAAATTTTTGCTGCAAAGCAGGCTCCCACTTTACACGGAACATTTCGCTCTTTACGGCAATCTTCATCAAATCCCAATAGGCCGGGTGAAAACGGATGGCATCTATATTCTCGCCGGTAAAGTTGCGCTTAACTAACTCGGGGCCATGCTTATCGGCTAGTAGCGAAAGTTCATTCATTATACCCGCCGCTTGTGCGCCGGTGTATTCAAGCTTATCCTGCATGTATTCGTAACCTGCAGCCGATACATTCTTCTTAAAATAGTTGCGCAGTATTTTATCGCTTTGGTAAAAGTTTTGGCTAACCTTATAGCTATCCATTACTTTGTTTTTGTGCTGGGGGTAGGTGGTTTTGTTCTTTACAGGCGTTTCCATATTGCTAAAAATTATTTAGGCTAAAATAACACACATTGGTTAATACTGGTTATTCGAAAAATTTAGCACTTTCACTGTTAACAAAACACCACACATGGCCCTCTATTCGCGACCCATTACAACTGCACCAGAGCAACTTGTTACCAATGGTAATTACAACCTCGGCTGCTTTAACACGCCGGTAAAAAAGGCTAACCTCATAGATTACCCCAATCCCTATAAACTACCATTACCCAAAGCATTAAAAGGCTTGCAACTACGCGAGTGGCAGGCATTTCAGCTACACGGGAAAGACCATTTTATAATGGTGGCTATTTACAACGCCAAAAAAATATCGCTGGTGCAGTTTATTGTTTATGATATAAAAAACAACAAAAAAATCAAATACGAGAAGAAGGTTCCTGCCTGGCAGTTAAATGTACAGGATAGCCTTTACAATTCGGTGGCAAGCTATACCAGCAATAATTTCTCGCTAAGGGCGGAGCACGATTTAAGCTCCGGCAAACTGGAATTGACTGCTGCCATTAAAAATTTTGGAGGCCTGCCGGAAGTGAAAGCACACTTTAAGGGGCTGCATGATGTAAAACATTACACACCTATGGTAGTGTGCAATCCTTTTTCGGCGGGCAGGGTGATGTATAGCCACAAATGCCTGATGCCTATGAGCGGAGAACTTACCGTTGGCGATAAACACATTAGCTTCGAAAAAGAAACTTCTCAACTAATTATAGACGATCATAAAGGCTATTACCCCTACCCTACTGTGTACGATTGGGTAACCGGTTTAGGCCGCGATAAAGAAGGCCGCATAGTAGGCTTTAACCTTACCAATAACCAGGTTATAAACCAGGAGCAATATAATGAGAACTGCCTGTGGCTTGATGGTGCCCTGCATCCGCTACCGCCCATTAAAGTAAGCCGCCCCGATGGAGTGCAGGGTACCTGGCAGGTAAAGGATGAATACGACATGGTAAACCTGCAGTTTGCACCTATAATTCATACATCAGTAAATATCAACCTGCTTATACTGCGCAGCAAATACGAAGGTCCTTATGGCTTTTTCAATGGCTACTTAAAAAAATCTACCGGCGAAAAAGTGATACTTGAAAACATCTTTGGCATGGGCGAAGATTTTTACCTGAGGGCTTAATAAAACTTTAATACAACGCCCGCTTTGTAAGCTACAGTTGTTTGAAACAATGTGCAACCTGATGCGTAAGCATATATAAAAACAAACAATATGAAAGCCACCAAAATCAAAACCGCATCTTACAAATATGTTCTGATCGAAGACGAAGGCGGTCTGGACATGATACGGGTAAGAGTACGCTAAACAAGTTTAGCACCTAACAAACCACCGATCCAACAAAATTTTAAATGCGCTCCGTTGAAATACGGGGCGTTTTTTGTTTTAGCATCTCTTCAAATTCCTTCCTGCTTATAAAAGAGGCACCCATACTTTCCAGATGAAGAGTGTGCACCTGGCAATCTATTAACTCATACTTTCCGGATTGACACAAAGCAATTAAGGCTAGTTTACTGGTATTAGGCTCTTTACTAAACATGCTCTCTCCGCAAAAAACTGCGCCCATAGCCACACCATACAATCCACCCACCAACTCCTCTCCTCTCCATACCTCTACTGACCGGGCAATGCCTTTACTATTCAAGTTACAGTAGGCGGCAACCATATCATCGTTTATCCAGGTACCATCCTGCCCCTTGCGTGGCACTTGTGCGCATGCAAGCATTACTTCTTTAAAAGCGGTATCCCACCGTATTTCATATTTGCCAGACTTAATAAGCTGTTTCATACTATGTGATACTACAAGATTATGGGGAAAGAGTACGAAACGCTCGTGCGGGCTAAACCACAGAATAGGTTCGTCGGCAGAATACCAGGGAAAAATACCGAGACTGTATGCCAGCAGCAAACGTTCTTCACTAAGATCGCCGCCAATAGCCAGCAAACCATCTTCCTCTGCTAAAGAAGGTTGGGGGAAAATAACTTCATCTATGAGTTCAAATATCACAAGGTGAAAATAGAAAATGTCCGATTAAGCTTTTTCCCTAAGCAACATAATACTACCGCGTGCGGAAAAACAATCTGAGCATAAGCCAGACTGAGAAGAACAACGATATACCAAACATAAAATCTGTGGAGGTTGTGCTTTTTCCCCAAACGTTCATTATTACCGAAGCAGTAAGCATACCGCCCAATAGAAGGGTTAAGCCTACAGTGCCTGCCAATTGCCGTATACTTTTTGTAAAGAGATCTTTATCGCTTACCTGTATATCCACTACAATTTTCCCCTGCTTCAACTTATACAACAACTCATTTACTTCTGAAGGGAAATCGCGGAAAAAGGCACCGTAATCTTTCAGCATATCATAGGCCTCGTGAGCAAACTTTTTGGCTGAAAACTTTTCACGTATCAGCGACTCTGCATAAGGCCTTACTATAGCAGGTAATGATATCTGAGGGTCGAGCACGTAGCCAAATTTCTCTATAGTAGCCAGGGCTTTTAGCAATAGATAAATACTACCCGGCAAACGGAGTTTATAGTTGAGAATAATTTTAACGCACTCATTAAGCACCAACGAGAAATTGATTTTTTCGTAGCTAAGCGATGTATAACGCAACAGCATTTCGTGCACTGAAAACTGCAGATTTTGTTTTTCGTCGTAAAATTTCTTTTCGCACATAACCAGTAGTGCATCGGTTAGTGTTTCGGCATCGCGGTTAGCTAAGCCTAAGGTAAAGCCCGCTAGAAATTGCATATGTGCGGGCTTAAGCGTACCCACCATACCAAAATCTATCAACGCAACTACATTACCCGGTAGAATAAAAATGTTACCAGCGTGCGGGTCGGCGTGAAAGAACCCATGCTTATACATCATCTCTAAAAAAATCCGGCTTCCATTCTCTGCAATAATTTGCGGATCAAGCCCATGTGCAATTAACCGCTCGGGATTATCGGGCGCTATACCGGTAACATCTTCCATTATAAGCATGCGCGAGGTAGAAAGCTGCAAATATACCCTCGGTATTTTGCAGTAAGGTACATTCTTAAACATATCGCTAAAGCGCATGGCGTTGCTGGCTTCATTCAGATAGTTTAACTCATGCAATAATGTGATACCAAATTCCTCTACCACACCAATAATATCTACTACATGCAAACCCGGAAACTCTTTAACCAACTGCTGGGCAAAATATTCAAGTATGTGCAGGTCAAGTTTTATCTTACCTTCTATATTAGGCCGTTGAATTTTTATTATAACCTTTTCGCCATTTAGCAACGTGCCTTCGTATACCTGCCCGATAGATGCTGCGGCAATAGCCTTGGGGTTAAATTTTTCGAAAACATTTTTTAGCGGACCGCCTAACTCCGCCTCTATAAGCAACACCGCTTTATCGTCTTCAAAAGGTACTGCCTTGTTTTGCAGTTTTTTTAGCTCTTCGCGCAGTTTATCAGAAACTACATCGGGCCTATCAGCTAATATTTGCCCAAATTTGATAAACGTGGGGCCTAACTCTTCAATTACCATTCGTAGCCTTTCGGGCAGGGTAATCACTGTACCCTCTCGCTTAAAGCGCTTAGGTACCAGCCAAAAAGTTAGTGTGGTTGAACTGAGCCAGTTTACAACTAGAAACTTAAGTAGTATGTATAATATATGTACCGCGCGCAACGCACGGGGGTAATACATGGGTAGTCGAAATATCTTGAACATGGGTTCATCCTTTTTTCTGTTGCTGCAATTCCTTCGTTAACTCCTTTACTGCTTTTGTCAACTCACTAATATCCTCTTTAGGAAACCCACTTTTAAAACCTGTTTCTACATTACGCTGCATGCGTATATCGTCTTTTAACTCTTCCAGGTATTTAGTAATTCCCTGGGCCCACTGCTCAGCTTTTTCAGGATTCTCCTGATATTCTTCAATAAGGCCAGAAACTTTTTTTACAAACTCCTGCCTATCGGCAAGGCCTGCAGAGACACCCATAGCAATGATATTTTTTAAAAGGCCCATATGCTCTCTCGTTATTTTTAATAAGCCGTTGCGGCGTAAACCGCAACGGCCTTTATATGATTTAGCTATTTGTTTCTTCTTCGGCAAATGGGCGGTTAACAGCCTTGATACCGGTATACTCTATCTGTAACTTGGTTATTTTACCCAAATCTCCTGCAGGAAGGTCTTTCTCTACTTCGCGTTTGCGGCCATTAAGAGCTTTATAGTTTACATTAATAACTGTCCATTGCTCTTGCGTGTATACGTCTTTATTTGCCTTTACAGTACTTACAAAATGTTCATACTCTTTTAGCACATCACGTGGCATAAGGTCGGTATAATCGGGACGAACGCCATCTATAACCAAAGTAGCGCGCAGCTTATCCATAGCCATTACACGTTCGCGTTCTTCATACTTTAGCTTGTATTCACCCTTAAAGGATTCCCAATCGGCAAGTACAGCATTATACTTGGTGCGGGCCTGCTCATCCATCTTTTCGGCTTGCTTATCCAATTCAGCCTTTTTTTGTTCATACTCAGCATTCAATTCATCCCAATTGCGCTCGGCGTAGTACTCTACCGAATCGCGGTGTTGCTTTACGTAGGTTTTAAAATCTTCAACGTCGCGCTCGCGTTTTTCCCGTTCTTGTTGTCCGCAGGATGTGGCAACAGCAGCTATAACAGCGACGATTAAAAACAGCCGTACAGAACGGCCAGTGGTTGTGGTTGTATTTTTCATATTGTAGTTTTGTATGGCATGGATATTTCAAACTCTATACCGCTGGTTGATTAAGATTAGTATTGACGCCATAATAGCCAGCGTTTTACTATCAAATAATAAAAAGGGAGATTGCCCTGGAAAATCAGGCATAATGAGAATGTGTGCATTTAATTCCCCAATTAATCCATTTAACTACCCATTTTATTATAAAATTTAAAAGTTAGATGAGTGAGTAAAGTAGCTTTACTAAGTAAAAATTACTAATGAAAAGCCCATGCGGGTGTAATAATAAAAGTGTGCTTCGTAACTATTCGGAATAAGAATTGAATATAAAGACCGGAACTAAATTTATAATAGATAAAAAAATACCGTTATGGCAACTAAAACCAACAACCTGAAGGAGAACCTGAAAAAATATTTTTACACCGGAGTAGGCCTGGCCTCGCACAGTAGCGATATTTTCAAAAAAACTGTGAGTGAATTTGTAAAGCAAGGCCGCGTGAGCGAAGACGATGGAAAGAAGATTGTAGATAGCGCTATCAAAAAAATTGAAAGCCGCATGCCTGAACTTGAAAAGAAATACCATGAGGCGGTAACCAAAGCTACTAAGTTTGCAAATGCAGAAATTGCAATGCTGCAAAAGAAAGTAGCTGGTTTTGAAAAGAAAAACGGCACTGTGAAGCAGGCAAGCACTGCCGTTAAATCAGCAGCTAAAAAAGCGGCTAAAAAACCTGCTGTGAAGAAAGCGGTAAAAGCAGTAAAGAAAGCAGCAACTAAAGCCAAATCGGCAGCAAAATCGGCTACCAAAGCTTCGGCATAATACACACGCGCTAACAAAGGGCAAATGAAAAATGGCATCCCGCTTCTGCGAGATGCCATTTTCGTTTATACTAAACTTCCATATTTGAAGCAGGAGATTGCTTCGCGGCAAAGCTTCCACGAGGCAAGCTCGCGGCCTACGGCCCGCAATGACGATGTATATTTTATTTTACGACAAACAACTCATCTCCCAAGGCAACATTTAATTGCTTATTGCTGAAAGATATAAGCGTATTATCACCGGAAGGTTCATTCATTTTAATGCTTACAGCCGTGTAATCCTTCTTATCCATTACCATTACAATATTGCTGAGGTAGTTGCGCATGATTTTATTGATAGGTTTGAGAGTGACTTCTACCTGGGCTTTGCTTTCGGCAAAACTTATAGTAAAATCTTTGCCATTGAATAAACTACCATTGATGGAGCCAACTATAATGTTGCTAAGTTGCTGAAACATCTTGCTACGGTGCATGTCCATCTTCGATGTTTTTTTATCGTCCTGCATCATCATTTTCTCACCGTTCATTACTATCAGGTTTTTTGCCGGCTGCTGATATTCGAGGCGCACTTTATCTGATTTTTTAAAATAGAATTTACCCTTAGACACAGCTCTCTCGGTTAGCATGGCCATAGATTTTTCCTGGGCCATATCGCATTGTATCGTCGTAATTTTTTTAGAGGCTTCAAGGATATTTTTTTGAAGGATGGCCGCATCCTTTACAGGGGTAAAGGTTTGGGCAGGAACCATCGTGCAGATTATCATTAGCGTTAGAAGTGTCATCCACCTCCGTCCCGACACAGTCGGGACACCTCCGCCAGCGGAGGACAAACAGCCGTCCACACCTGCTACATTAGCGCTGACATAGACATGAAACAATTCTTTGTAACTCATTTAAATATGGGTTGATTAATAGTAAGCCTTCTCTCCCAGCAGCTCGTCGAGACCTATAATTTGGAAACCGCGCGAACGTGCTTCTTTTATGAAGTCAGAAAGAATGCCAATAGTATGCTGCCCCCAGTCGTGGAACAAGATAATGTCGCCATTAGACAGATTTTTAAGAGCTTTTTGCAAAAGCGCCGGTGCATTGGTGGCATTTGTATCGTAGGTACGTATGCTCCAGCCTATGCACTGATAACCGCCATGTATAGTCGCTTTTGCTACCATTGGATTGGTAACACCATACGGTGGACGGAAAAAGCGGGGCTTTTTACCAATGGCTTTTATGATTTCGTCATCGCACTGTTTAAGGTCCTTTTGTATAGTAGCTGCATTATTCAAGCTAAACCAGTAAGTGTGCGAATAACTGTGATTGCCAACTACGTGCCCCTCATTTACCATGCGCTTAACTAAAGGCTGGTTACCGGTTATGTTTTTACCAATCAAGAAAAAGGCTGCCGGCACATTCTCTGCCTTAAGTAAATCGAGCAGACGAGGCGTAAACTCTTGCATAGGGCCATCATCGAAGGTTATGGCTATTGCCTTACGGTTAGGACTGCCTTTGTAAAGTGCCTTGATAAAAAAACCGGACTGAATGAAATAGGAACCATAAAACAACACCAACAAATAAGCAAGTAATAGTAGCGGGTAAATCCACCAGGGGAGGTTGTAGCGCCAATCTAAAAACACAAGCAGCAACATTGTTGCTATGAATACGATTCTTGTATTTACCGCGTTTAACATGCCTTAAAAAGCATAAGCGAATGATTGTGCCTATGGTGCGTGTAAATTAAAATATTTTTAGGCGCGCGTTCGCCCTTTCTTATTATCAACGTATCGGGCACTTGCTGTGCTTTCATTATTTGGCTGGCCAGCCAAAACGCAAATGCAGAAGACGTCATATACTCACCGCAAAGATGCTTGTAGGCGGCAATGGTGGTATGCTCAAAAAAATCTTCGCAAACATCTTCGGTAAATTCATCGCTGTTGGCGTCGCCGTTCATACCAGTAATGAGCAAATCTATATCTGCCACACCTAAGCCATGTGCATCTAAAAAGCTGTAAATTTCATCCAGCGCTACATCGCTATCGACAGGTTTGTAAAAGGTTTTGTTCCCTACAAACTCTCCGTAGGTTTTCTCATTCTTCTCTTTAGCCAATACAAAAAATGCCGAGCCCTCTCCTGCTATAATCCCTCTGGTATCGGTATACAATTCTGTGCTATTGCAAGGTTCTTCGCGCAGCTCGGTAGTTTTGCGCATAGCGGCATACTTATAATCGCTAACCTCGTCGTAGGCGCCTACCAGTATATTATCCACGCCCTCTTTGGCCAGCAAGGCGGCATCGGTTAATGCGCTTTCAAAAGAGAAGCCTTTATGTGAAAACGTATTGTTGTGCTCATAGCAACCACATAGCAAGGCAATGTTAGAGCTAACTGTGTTGTGGGTAGATTGGATAAAGGCCGTAGGGCTTACTATGGTTTCTTCTACCTCCAGCATGCTGCGCAGAAATTTCTGCGAGATTTCGGGCAGGCCCAGACCCGTACCGGTAGAGATAGCACCCGGAGCCTTTATTCCTGCATCATTCAGCGCTATTAAGCCCGCGGCTGTGCCGTACTTCATAAGCCGGCCCATGCGGCGTATAGAGCCTGCATCGAAGAATTTAGTATAATCAGGGTCTATACAGGTAAGGCGGTTAGTTTCAAACTGCTTTACCTCCGGCAGAAACTCTGCGTTATCAAAAGTACGTTGAGGCGATATGCAGCCTATTCCATTAATAAAAAGCCTAACCCCTAAATCCCCTAAAGGGGACTTTAATTCAGCGCTATTATCATCCTTGTGGCCCATCTATAATTTATGCTTAGCTGTTTTTTGAAAAAATTACTGAGGAGCAGTTGCCGCCGAAACCAAATGAATTGCTCATTACGTGATTTACTTCTACATTCTCTACAAGTTCGGTTACCGGCATAAAATCAAGCTCTTTCATTTTGGTTTGCAGGCGCAGGTTAGGATACACTATACCGTTTTCTATCGCCAGTATAGCATACACGGCTTCTATCCCTGCACAGGCACCCAGGGTGTGGCCGGTATATGGTTTAGTGCTGCTAACTTTAGGCACCGGAGAAAATATGCGCTGCACTGCCGTACCTTCCGATAAGTCGTTGTTAGGCGTACCGGTGCCATGCAGGTTGATGTAATCTATTTTATCGGGAGTGAGGCCGCTCATGTCAAGTGCGCCCTGCATGGCCATAAAGTTTCCGCGCCCCTCGGGTGATGAAGCCGTTTGATGGAATGCATCGTTGGCATTGGCATAGCCACTAAGCATAGCAGTGGGTTTCTTTGCAAGCGTTGCCGCTACTTCTTCGCTTACCAATACTACATAGCCGGCACCTTCGCCCAGGTTAAGGCCTTTGCGATTATCATCGTAAGGAGTGCAAGGCTGGGTATCTAATATCATTAATGAGTTGAAGCCGTTGAGCGTAAACTTGCTGAGCGCATCGCAGCCTCCGGCTACAATTATATCGGCCATGCCGTTTTTAATCAGCCGGGCACCGTAAGCCATAGCATTAGCCGATGATGAGCACGCAGTGCTTATAGTTGTGATGTGATGTGTAATACCCAGCTTATCAGCCACCAGTTCGGTTACATAGCCGCTATCGTAGCTATCTTCTTCCAGCAACTTATCGGTGTTGCTGTCTTCCATAAAATACTTGTAGATAGTTTCGGTTTTATCCATGGCGCCTACTGTGTTGGCCGATATTAAACCGGTGCGCCATTTGCCTACATCAGGGATGTTGGCATCATCTAAGGCTTCTTTAGCAGCTATCATGCTTAGCAGGGCGGTACGGGGTTCTTCTTTACTAAGCCCTGCCAGCTCTGCCAATTCAGCATTGGTCAGCTTTATTTCGGCAGCAGGGAGTGTTTCGGCGTAGCGGGTGGGCAGTATGGTTATTTTTGACACACCGGTCTTTAAAGCCCACAGCGATGCCAGGTTCTCAGCCACATTGTTGCCTATGGCAGATATGGCCCCTTTGCCCGCTATAAATATTTTATGTTCCATAATCGGTTACACAGATAATACAAAATACAGATTACTCAGACTAATACAGAAAACAACAATGATTACGAGTAAGTTCATCTGCGTAATCATTCAATTTATAAGCGTAATCTAAAAACTACTTTTTGTGGGCTGTGATGTAATCGGCAATAGATTTTACTGACTTAAACACCTGTGGGCCATCCTGCGGGTTCGCCAGTTTTATGCCATACTTTTGTTGTAGCAGTACTATTAACTCCAGGGCATCAATTGAATCTAAGCCAAGGCCTTCTACAAACAAAGGCTGGTCGTCGCCAATATCTTCTGGCTTAAGGTGCTGCAGGTTTAGCTGCTCAATAATCTGTACTTTAAGGGTTGGTATCAGGTCGCTCATATCGGGTTATCTTGTTAAGGTATTCTGTTCTCAATTTCTATGTCCAAATCTCTGCCAAGTTTTCAGCACTATGCTCATCACCAGTGCCCGGCCCCACTAAACTAAAAAAAGCTTCGGCCTTTCCATCGTAATAATCGGCCCATGCTGAAACGCAGGTTTTTAGCCCGTGGTTTGCCAAAAGCGAGTTTACGTAACCGGCCTGGAAATCTGCATCAAATATATCAAAAACGAAACACGCTGTTTCGCCCTTAACCTGATGGCGGATGCACAACTCTCCTATTAACACATTGGGCAAAGTATATACAAAAAGTGAAGGGCTGGGTGCAGTGGCTATGCTGGCCTCGTACTTTATATCCGTATCTAAACTTGAATTGGCATTTTGTAAAATTATGCCCTTTTCTTCTGGTTTAAAGTTTACAAACTCCGGATGGTTGCGTAGCAGCAGCTCAGCAGCAATAAAACCTGTTTTGCACAGGTTATCCATTTTGAAAAACTTAGGATAATTAAACTGAAAGTGCGCATAGGCAGCTTGTAAAAATTCAGGGCCGCTAAGAGCCTCATTTTCAAACAGCAACTGCCCATTTTGAGTAATGCGGTTATTGCGCAGGGTAACGTACGATTGAATGGAAAAATGCTGTGCCATGTATAAAGCCGAAAAATAGAGGAGTTATTGGAAAAACAAAACCAACGAGAACTCCAACTTCAGGCATAACCTTACCTATAGTGGTTACGCCCTAAAGTAAATGCCCTGTATCTTGAGCTAATACTTTTACAACTTTAGTCAATAGCGCAAAAAATGTAAACCCTAAAAGCACTTAAACAACTCACTACCAACCATTTAAAGAAATAGGTGTCAACCCAAAAATCATACAGGTGTCAACCCTGTGCATTTTTTGATAATCCAATACACATAATAACCTAATTATATTTATAACAAACCCAAACACCGTATTATTCTATCTGTATACCGTAGGTGCTTAATAATCCGGGGATTCCGGATAGACTGAATTTGGCGCCCTTAATCTTATTGGTGGATGGGTTAATAGTATAGTTATAAGCGGTGCGGAAATCGGCCTGTTCTAAAATAGTGTGGTCGAAAACGGTAAGTGCCAGTTCGCAATTGTCGAATACTGCCCGTGTAAGGTCGGCCTCGGTAAAGTCGGCTTCCTGCAGGTTGCAGTTTTTAAATACAATACTCTTTAGCTTTAGTTTATAAAAAGACGAGAGGCTTAGGTTGCAAGCGGTGAAGGTAGCTGTAAACATATACTCGTTACAATCCTGAAATTGAAGGCCGAGCAGCTTACAGTCTTTAAAGCTAACACCCCGCATGGCTGCACCGGTGAGTGGTACTGCACTGATATCGCATGCGGTAAATTCGCAGTCTTCGAAATTGCAGGCGGCCAAACTTACACCGGTAAATATGCAGTTTACAAAACGGCAGTTTTCGTAAGCGGCTTTGTCGAAACCGGTTTCGGCAAAGTTTACCTTTTCGAAGAAGTTATCGTTAATGTAGGTTTTGGACATGTTTCTTGTGAGGAGGCATGGGATTGCTTCGTCACTCGCAGAGCCTCGTTCCTCGCAATGACGCCTTGTGGATATAGAGCAGCCTTATTGTGTTACAGTAAGGCGCTTGTAAATAAAACCTTCGCCGGTGCTGAAGCCATATACATATACACCACTAGCCAGGTTGCTGCAATCGAGTGTAGCGTTGTTCCAGCCCTGGTTAAAGTTGCCCTCTGCTATAGTGGCCACCAAGCCGCCTAAAAGATTAAACAATTGCAGGCGCACATTCCCTTGCGCGGGTAAACGGAAAGCTATGTTAGTTTGATCGGTAGCGGGGTTAGGCATATTTTGCTTTAAGCCATAGCCACCGTCGGATGTAAAATCATTTAAGCCCGTAGGTAAATCGTTGATTGTAACTGTAGCGGTTGGTTGCAACAGGTTGCCAAGCGTAGGGTTAGAAAGATTGAGTGTAAAATTTTCGTCCCCTTCGGTAATGTTATCGTGCGAAATAGCCACAGATATATACTTTACCTGCTCATCTTTCTGGAATACGAGTGAACCAAGTGCCTGTGTGTAGTCGCTGACAGAAGACGCCGTACCGTTTACAGAAGTGTATTGTAAAGTAATAGCCTGTGGAGCAGGTTTGCTAAGTGTAACCTTTACACCCAGAAATGTAACTCCGCTGGCCGGTTCAATCACGTTGGTATCTATTACACAAATATCCGGTGTATCTATCAGCATGGCCATAGGCACCCCTAATGTACCCTCCGCCGCGCCGTTAAGCCCTGCCGGAGCCTGGCCAAATGCGGTTTGAGTGCCACCGGTACCACCGGTTCCCGCAATGCCCGTGGTAATTGTATTATCGCCGGCATACACATCTGCGCTATCAGATACATACACACC
>DATGWP010000153.1:0-3110 GCA_035299425.1 Chitinophagales bacterium
TTAAACTTCTTACTCCTTAGCAGATAGTTGTCGCTCTTGCCTCCCTTCTGAATTTCTTTGCGCTCATATTCCTGTTTCTTTTCTATGTCTTTCAGCTTTGCGTTATACAGAACGATAACAGAATCCTGGCGAACTGTTTCAGCTGTTTTGGCAAACTTCTGTCCATTTTCCCATGAATATGTTTGCCCATAAGAACCCAACTGTCGGGCTTTATCATACTGACGGTCATCCACTGCTTTCATAGTTTTCTCCAGCAAATCGTTTGACTCGAACATAGTGCATTGCTGCATTACCCGCTCGCTGAAATTTTTAAGAAAGACAGCTTTATCTGTTATAGGTTTTAGTATGTTCAGGTTTTCTACTGCCGAAGGCTTATTGTTATCTGTGGCATCTTCAAAATCGAGGCGTGTAGCAAACGGAAGTTCGGCTGTGGTACCGGGCTTAATTTTGAACTTAACCAGTATGCCTTTTGTTTCGTTGGCAAACACATCTTTTACATTTATAATGAGGTTACCTTTGTCCATTTCGTAATTGCCGCCATACACCCGCATAATTGCAATACCTGCAGGCAACTTAAACGTTAACTTTGTTTGCTGCGCTACTACAGACAAAAGTCCGTTGATTTCTTTCTCGAAAATAGCGGCAATCTGACCGGGCTCTTTAATGTAGTAATAACTACCGCCACCATTTTCGGCCAGCGTAGTCATCAGGTTCTCATTATAGTCGTTGCCTACACCAAAGGTACTTATGCTGATACTCTCCTGGTTAAACCATTTTTTGGCTGTGCTTTGCAGCACCGTTAAATCGGTAACACCTTCGTTAGCAAGTCCATCGCTAAGCAACAACACGCGGTTTACATAACCGCTTTTATACGATGACTTTACCTGGTTATAACCTTCCATCATACCACCGCCCAGGTTTGTGCCACCGGCAGTAACAATGTTGTCTATTATTTCATTGAGCGATGCCTTATCGGAAACCGCCACCGGTTTTTGTAATACACCTACGGTGGACTCATACACTACTATCGATAGCATGTCTTTATCGTTCAGCTTATCTACCAAAAACTTAGCTGCCTTTTTTACATTATCCAGCTTGGCGCCACTCATAGAGCCGCTACGGTCTATTACCAGGCAGATGTTGAGAGGCAGCCGCTGCTTGCCGGGTGGGGTGTAGTTGTCTGCTTTAACCTCGGCATATAAAAAGCCGGTGTTGTTTGCCGTATCATTAGGCAGATAATAGTTTTGCCCCAGCTCGGTAGCCAGTGTAAGGTGGCCTGCCTTATTCACCATTTGCTGGCCGGCATAAGCTACATTATCGGGTATTTTGTAATAGTCATCATCTGCCTGCAAAATTTCAACCGGTGGCTGTGGTGCCGGTATGCGTGCAACGCGTTTAGTAGTGAAAGAAAACAGCAGGGTTGATAAAAGCAAAATGGCGGCAATGGCCAACAGAAATGGCCGGGGTGTAAGAGATGGTTTCATGTAATGTGGTTTTGTTTTGAACGATGCGGGATTTTCAGAATTGCATAAAGCAGGGAGTGTTAACGATGGTTAACAAACGTTTTATTGGCATACACCAGGCTTGACAGCCAAATGCGACCTCACCCTAAATCCCTCTCCTTTAGGAGAGGGACTTAAACAGCCAACAGCCGTTTACTTGAACAATTTATTGAGCGTTCTCAACATGAAAAATGACGTTAATAACCAATACAACCTCACCCTAAATCCCTCTCCTTTAGGAGAGGGACTTGAACAGCCAACAGCCGTTTACTCTACGTTATACTATTAAGGTCCTTCTCCTGCAGGAGAAGGTGCCGAAGGCGGATGAGGTTGCTGTCAATGGCGTCTAATACCGTGGTTATATCTTTTTCGACGGCCTCGTTTGAAAACCGCACGACAGTAATACCTAATTCTTTTAGAGCAATTGTTCTTGCTTCATCATACTTCCGGTTCTCACTATCTTTATGAATGCCACCATCCACTTCAACACAAAGTTTTACTTCGTGACAATAAAAATCAAGCACAAAAAAACTGATTGCATGCTGTCTCCTGAATTTAGCTGCGCTCAACTTCCGATCTCTTATAAATTTCCATAGTTTCTCCTCCGCATCTGTAGAACTACGCCTCATTTCGCGTGCAAATTCAAATTTATGCGGTTGCGCACCCTGGAACAGATTATCTTTATATGGATCTGTAGGCATATGCTTGAAAACTAGTGAAAGATGATGACAACGACAAGATGCAGTTCTGGTTTAGAATTCAAGCCAAATGCGACCTCACCCTAAATCCCTCTCCTTTAGGAGAGGGACTTGAACAGCCAACAGCCCAATAGTGTATTTTTTAGCCATTACACACGTTTTACCCCCAAAAAGCACATTTAGCGCACAATATTTTCACTCTTCCATCATTGTATTTTCTTTACAACGGTGAAGTATTTCAAAACCTTAGGGGTAGTGGTGTGCGTGTTGCTGTTTGCCCTGGGGCAAACCACAACGGCCTATGGGCAAAGCCCCTTATCGAACATCCGCTACAAAACCTACGGCCTGACAGGGGATACACTAAAGTTGGATAGCCTGAGCGTGGTGCCCAACACTATTGTGGTGCGCAACGGCTCGGGTGAAATAGTAGATACCAGCAGCTATACCATCCGTGCGTTTGAATCGAAACTGATATGGAACAAGAAGCCAACGGCCGATTCTATTAAGATTTTCTTCCGCGTTTATCCTTTTGCGCTGGCGGCTGAAACGGCCAATAAAAGTTTTAGCCGGTATATGGAAGGCAACGCCAATGCTCTTGCCAATCCGTTTATTTATAACCCCGAGGATGCCGCCAACAAACTGATAGACTTTGGCAGCCTGGACTACAACGGTAGTTTTGCGCGCAGTGTATCTTTTGGCAATAACCAGAACGTAACACTCAACTCCCTCTTCAACCTACAGTTAAGCGGTATGCTAACCAAAGACCTGGAGATAACCGCTGCCATTACCGATAACAACATACCTATACAACCCGAAGGAAATACGCAACAGATACAGGAGTTTGACAAGGTGTTTATACAATTGAGGCAAGACCAGCACAAGGTGATAGTGGGCGACTTTGATTTGTATA
>DATGWP010000154.1:0-16382 GCA_035299425.1 Chitinophagales bacterium
TATCCACCGGGTGCCAGTGCGCGAATTCCGATAATCGCTGTATCGGGCACCAATGGCAAAACTACCACTACACGTCTGATAGCGCATATTGTAAAACAAATGGGCTATAAAGTAGGGTTTACTACTACCGAAGGCGTGTATATACAAAACCAGATGATGATGCAGGGCGACTGTACGGGGCCGGTTAGTGCAGAATTTGTTTTAAAGGATCCTACTGTGGAATATGCCGTGCTGGAAAGTGCGCGGGGCGGCATATTGCGGGCAGGCCTGGGTTTCCACAACTGCGACATGGCAGTGGTTACCAATATAGCGCCCGACCATTTAGGGCTGCAGGGCATTGATACCCTGGAGCAACTGGCGCGCACAAAAGCCGTAGTAGCCAAGTCGGTTTTTCCAGAGGGTTATGTAATACTAAATGCAGATGATGATTTGGTATATAAAATGCGCGAAGAGGTTGATTGCAAAGTGGCCCTGTTTAGTCTGGATGAAAACAACCCGCGGATTAAAGAGCACTCTGCCAACAACGGTATTAGCTGCGTTTACGAGAATGGATATTTCACGATATTAAAAGGAACCTGGAAAATACGGGTAGACAAAGTAAGCAACGCTCCTATCACGTTTGGCGGCAAGGCAGAGTTTAACATACAAAATGCGCTGGGGGCCATACTGGCGGCATACCTCCGCGATTTTAAAATAGAGGATATAAAGCTTGCGCTGGAAACCTTTGTACCATCGCCCGTGCAAACACCAGGGCGCATGAATATTTTCAACTTTAAAAACTTTACGGTAATGGCCGATTATGCGCACAATGCGCATGGTATGCGCGCCATAGGCAAGTTTGTAAATAAAGTAGAAGCAAGTAAAAAAGTAGGGGTAATAGCAGGCGTAGGTGACAGGCGAGATGAAGATACCATTGAACTGGCCGAGGAAGCTGCCCGCGTGTTTGACGAGATTGTAATAAGGCAAGACAAGCACCTGCGCGGCCGCACCGAGCAGGAAATTATAGACCTGCTGGTAAAAGGCCTGAGGAACATTAAGCCCGATATAAAAATTACAACTATGAAAAAAGAAAGCGAAGCTATTGATTACGCTATACGTAATGCTGCTAAGGGTTCCTTTATAGTTGTAATAAATGATGTGGTTTTGGCTGCCCTTGACCAGATACAGCGACTAAAAGAAGAGGAGGACAACGGTTCGCCCATAAGAATTGATACACTTACAGACTGGGTAATATAGACCTAAAAAAATCTTATTTTTTTTCTAATAAGATGATTTTGTACAAAAAAGAGGGCGAGGTCACCCACTAACCCCGCCCATAGTATAAGAGTTGGACTCGAATACCAAAATTTTCAGTAATTAGTTATTAGCATATTTCTAATAATAAAAGCGCTAATTACTTGACAAAAATAAGATAACAAATAACATACCATTGTATTTTAAGCCAATTTTTAAAATTTTAACGGCTGTAAATTGGGGAATAATGGGGAATTTATTGAGAATGGGTACTTTTTTGCACGTTCTATATTTCCCCAACACGGCAGTTTTAACAGGCACTGATTTTGTAAAGTATTCTGTTTCATGAAATTAATGAGGTTCTCCTTAATAGATTTAATATTTCTGGCATTTTTTGCGATGCTACTGCTGGTGTCATATCTTTCTTATGAGAGAATAAACGGCTTAATAGTATCTTCAGAACTTGTTGGCCGCTCAAATACTGTTAAGCTAAAGCTGGAGCAGGCAATATCTTATATGAAGGATGCGGAAACCGGTCAGCGAGGCTTTCTACTCACCCAGGATTCCAGCTATCTACAGCCCTTTTACGGAGCAATAGCTAATACAAATTTACTGCTTAGAGAAATAGATTCGCTATGTTATGACGATACCTTGCAACGCAGGAATGTAAAGGAATTGCAAGCGCTTATAGCAGTTCGTTACGATTTTTTGACGGTGGTATTCCAACAGGGAGATAATCCGCAGAGGCCGGGCAGTCTGAACGCATACCTGGAATTAGGCCGCAATACCATGAACCAGGTTAGGGAGCGTATAGACGCTATGATACGCCTGGAAGACCACAATCTGAAAGGAAGAATTTCTGAACGGGATAAGTTTGCCCGCTTTTCTCCTTTGTTTTTACTTATGCTGAGCTTTTTTACCCTTATAGCCGGTATACTGGCATTTTTGAAGATAAAAAACGACAGACAGCAACAAGAACAACTCGTGAGTGACCTTACAAGGCGCGAACGGCAGATAACAGCCAAGAATATTGAACTTGAAAATACAAATGCGGAACTAGCCTCGTTCAGCTATATAGCCAGTCACGATTTAAAAGAGCCTCTACGGAAAATACAACTGTTCTCAAACCGTATACTGGAAAAAGAAATGCAGATACTTTCTACCAGCGGTAAGGAAGATTTTATGCGTGTGTTAAGTGGTGTAGAGCGCATGCAAAACCTACTGGATGCCCTGCTTGAATTTTCGCGCACCAATAGCAGCGAAATTGTTTTTGTGCCTACTGATCTAAACGAAGTGCTGGAAGAAGCTACCAGCGACCTTAAAGATTTAATTGAGGAGAAACAGGCTATAATACAGTCGGAAGTGCTACCGGTAGTGCAAGCAGTACCGGTGCAGTTGCGTCAGCTGTTTTTAAACCTGATAAGTAATGCAATAAAGTACAGTAAGCCCGATACAATTCCGGTGATAAAAATAACGGCTGAGCGTATGAGCGGTGCAGGCAATAACCAAGGTTGGCACTTTAGTTTTGCCGATAACGGCATTGGATTTGACCAACAATATGAGGGCAAAATATTTCAGATATTTCAAAGACTGCATGGGCGTTCTGAATATAGCGGTACGGGCATAGGCCTGGCTATTTGTAAAAAGATAGTGACCAACCATAACGGTACCATATCTGCTACCGGCAACCCCAATGTGGGAGCTACCTTTCACATCTTTTTACCTGACAATTTGTAGAATATAATCCCCATATTGTTCAAAAATATTGCGAATACATTAACAAAATTCCCCAATTTGGGGAATTTTAGGTGCCATTTTTTTGGTCTGTTTATTGAAAACTATATTCTGTTGTAAAATCACCCCAGTTGCACCCACGTGCTTCAATGGTTAACAACAAAGATTGTTTATTACAATATTAAAGTTTCACCTTAAGCAATAAGAATTACAAAAAAAATGAAACGGTTGCCTTACATACTTACAACCCTGCTACCTGATAAAGCTAAGCGTGTAATGCTGGCAGATGATGACGCAGAGGACCGTGAAATATTTTTGGATGTAATGCAAGAGGTAATGCCATTTGCTCAAGTTTTTACTGCAGAAAATGGCGAAGACTTAATGGCGAAACTTAATGATGAACAATACGAATTGCCTGAATTGATTTTTTTGGATTTGAATATGCCTTTAAAAAACGGACATGAGTGCCTGCAGGAAATAAGAAAGAGTGAAAGATTTCGCGATATACCCGTTATTATTTATTCTACCTCGGTAAACAATGAATATATAGATGAAACATTTAAAAAGGGGGCTAATTTTTATTTCCCCAAGCCATCCTCGTTTAAAAACCTGCGCATAGTAATGAACCGGATATTTGAATTGGATACAAATGCATTTAAAAACCCTAAAAAGGAAAATTATGTGCTAACGGCTGAAGAATACTGATATTATACCAACACACGTAAATAAATTCTTAACTCTAAACCAACCCCATATGAGCAGGATACTAGTAATAGATGATGATCATGATATTGTAAATTTGCTAAAGCGTTTTTTAACCAAGCATGGCTACGATGTGGCAACTGCCAGCTCGGGTGCCGAAGGCGAAAAACTGGTAGATAGCTTTACACCAGACCTTGTAATGTGCGATTACCGTCTGGATGATATGGAAGGTAGCGTACTGCTATCGAAGATAAAAGAGAAGAACCCGGACCTGCCGGTAATTATCATAACCGGTTACTCAGATTTGCGCACAGCAGTAAAAGTAGTGCGGATGGGAGCGTTTGACTACATAACAAAACCATTTATACCTGATGAGATACTGCTGAATATAAGCCAGGCGCTGGCTCCCCGCACGGGCGGTGATGCACCAGCCGCAAAAACGAGGAAAAACAACAGTAAATCGGCTTACCTGTTTAGCAATTCTCCCGAATCTAAACATTTGCAAAGCCAGATTGAACTGGTGGCACCCACCAATTATAGCGTAGTAATATATGGAGAAAGCGGAGCCGGCAAAGAAGGAATAGCACGCATGATACATGATAAGAGCAAACGTAGCGACAGGCCGTTTGTGGCAATGGATTGCGGGGCCATATCGCGTGAACTGGCCGGAAGCGAACTCTTTGGCCATGAAAAGGGCTCATTTACAGGAGCTATTAATCAGAAGGTAGGACACTTTGAACTGGCAAATGGCGGCACTCTTTTTCTGGATGAGATAGGCAACCTGCCTTACGATGTACAGATATTGTTGCTACGCGTGATACAGGAAAAAATAATGAAACGTATAGGTGGCAATAAAGAGATACAAACCGATGTTAGAATAATTGTGGCAAGTAATGAGAGGTTGCCCGAGGCCATTCAAAAGGGGAAATTCAGAGAAGACTTATACCACCGATTAAACGAGTTTAGCATTGAAGTACCATCGTTGCGCAACAGAAAACAGGATATTTTATTCTTTGCCAATAATTTTCTGCGCGAAACATCACTGGAACTTGGCAAAAACATAAGCGGGTTTGACCCAGAGGTAGAAAGTGTATTTTTAAGCTACCCATGGCATGGAAATTTGCGCGAACTTAAAAATGTAATTAAGAGAGCAACGTTATTAACCAGCGGAGAACTTGTGAATGTAAAATCGCTACCATTTGAAATATTGAACCACAAGCACCTGGAGTTTAATGTTTCGGAATCAGAAAATATGGGATACCGGACGGGGGCAATAAGCAGCGAGCCTACCAAGGTAGAAAACGTGCCAGTATTTAGTAAACCGCAACTAAAAAAAGCGGCCATGGAGGCGGAGTATGAATTGATACTTAGCGCACTTACCAAGGCTAACTTTAATAAATCGAAAGCTGCTGAAATACTGGGAATAGACCGCAAAACGCTCTATAACAAAATGAAAAATATGAATTTACAGGACCAATAACTGATACTTAATGCCGATACGCGATATAAACGTTTTAGTAATAGATGATGACGATGATGATCTCTTTTTGACCTGCGATTGCCTACGGTTAATAGACACCTATACTATAACCATAGAAACAGAACGCAACTACAAAAGTGCCAGAGAAAAAATACTGGAAAACAAGCACCACATCTACCTGGTAGATTACCTGCTGGGCCCACACACGGGTGTAGAACTTATACGCGATTGTGTAGCTGCCGGTATAAACAAACCCTTTATATTGCTAACCGGTAAAGGTGACCGGCAGATAGATATTGACGCCGCCAGGGCCGGTGCATATGATTACCTTACAAAATCGGATCTGAATGCAGAGCTATTGGAACGAAGCCTGCGCTATTCGCTACAACGATATACCTCGCTTAAAGCCATACGCGAAAGTGAGGACCGATACCGGGAGATATTTATTAAATCCAATGATATAATTTTTGTGTTGGATGAAGGGTTTAACCTTGTAAATTTTAACCCTAAGATGAATAGCCTGTTGGGTTATACCAAAGAAGAATTGTTGCACCAGCCTATAAGCCGTTTTTTTGAAAGTGAAGAAGATGCGAATGCATTTTTTAAGCACGTAATGAACGACGAAAATAAAGGCGATATAGAAATTGGTATAGTGACCAAAGATGGGCAGTCGCGCACATTTTTGGCATCATGCTCGAGAATAAGCAGCCTGGATGGTATTGGTAAGTACCAGGGAATATTGTATGACTATACGAATATTAAAAAATCGGTAGCAGAACAATTGTTGCGCGAAAAAATTGATACCACCGAACGTTTGGTGCGCACACTGGCACATGAAATACGCAACCCGCTTACCAATATCAATTTATCGCTTCACCAGTTGGAGACAGAGATTGATGAAGACCAAAAAATATTTACCGATATAGTAAAACGCAACAGTGCGCGCATCAACCAACTTATTGGCGAACTGATGAATTTATCTAACCCGGTAGATAAAATAGAACGCAAGATAAATTGTACAGAACTTGTGAGCTCGGCCCTGGGCATAGCACAGGACCGAATGAAACTAAAGGGAGTGAAATTAACCGAGAATTACCAGGCCGAAAACGCGACCATAATTGGTGACATGGAAAAACTCCAAACTGCATTACTAAACATTATTATTAATGCCATAGAGGCCATGGAAGACGGTAATGGAGCACTGCATGTGGAAACAGTAGCGGCAGAAAAAGCAGTGCAAATAAAAATAACCGATAACGGCATGGGCATATCCAGCGAAAATATAGCTCACTTGTTTCAGCCCTATTTTACCGGTAAAAAGAATGGAGTTGGTTTAGGTCTTGCTACTACTCACTCATATATACATGCACACAATGGCAATATTCATGTGCAATCGCAACCCGGAAAAGGCACCACCTTCACTGTTTCACTAGAAACAGCATAAAAGCTTATTCTTATATCTCCTCGTGAATTTTATCAAGGCTGGAGATTGCATTTAAAATTGATGAGTAAGTAAGGGGCTTTTCTAAAAAAACATCCACCCCTTTATAAATTGCATCATCTTTAGCATTGTCTGCAGCTGTAATAAAAATTATAAAAGATAAGGGAGACTGCTCTTTTATAAACCTTATCAGGTTAATACCCTGACCATCGGGAAGATTATTATCTAAAAAAACAATCTCTGGCTTTAATTCCAGTATAAGTTGGCTTCCGGCAGCAAGCGTGTTTGCTGTATGTATTGTTGGGATAGTAGAATGCAAGACAGACTTAAGTGTTAAACATAAATCAACATCGTCATCTATTATCAAAGCCTCTTTATAGTTTCTCAATTTATCGCTGTTTGAATCACCTTATACCTAAAAATCATACCATGATTCAGGGATGGGCCAAATATAAAGTAACAGGCTCCGCATTGTCAAGTTTTACGTCACAATATATTATATAAAAAAGGATTTATTTAGCAGAATGCAGCTCAATAAAAACAAATTAACAAATTGATTATCAACAACTTAACTGATAAATGACACCTTGAAAGCTCATACCTTGAAAAGTCAGAAACTGCTTAACACCTAAAACAAGGATTTTTTGAGCCTGGCAAAATAACGCTTACCTGCATTTATATTCATCGCCGGTTGTACCATCATACACAGGCCAACCTTTGCTAATTGGGGTATAAAGCGCATTTCCCTCACACACTCTTTCGGTAACCCCACCTACCTGGCAAGAATAACAGTCCTTTTTGCAAGAGGATAACATGGTAAACGAGATAATGCTCAGGAGTAAGACTTTTTTCATAATCCGAAACTAACGTTTTATCAGCAAATTTATTTCTTCTATACCTTCACCTCTTTCCATTTGCCCCGGCGGAAGTAATAGAAAGCCACAAAAGCAATAATAGTTTCGGCAATTGGTATGGCTGCTAAAGCGCCATTCAGTTTTAAATTGAACCCTATGGCCAGTACGTAGGCAAGGGGTATTTGTATAAGCCAAAAACAGACAAAATTGATAATAGTTGGGGTGCGTGTATCACCTGCACCGTTAAGGGCGGCTGTCATTACCATGCCTACACCATAAAAAATATAACCTGAACCAATAATCTGCAAGGCCCGTATGCCATAAGCTAATACTACTTCATCGCTACTGAAGATACGGATAATAGGCCCGGAACCAAACAAGAATAACAACATTACCCCGGCCATAAACAGGGCATTGTAACGGGCGGTTAAATAAACGCTCTGCTCAGCCCTGTCTACTTTACCGGCACCCAGGTTCTGGCCCACCAATGTAGCTGCTGCATTGCTTAATCCCCAGGCGGGCATTATGAAAAATACAAAATTGCGGAAAGCAATCTGGCTACCGGCCGAGGCTGCAGTGCCACCTGTTTCTGCTATTATTTTGGTAATAAGTATCCAGCTACCACTAGCTATTATAAACTGAAAGGTGGCTGGCCAGGCAATATCTAATATTGATTTTATCAAACCGGTGTCGATTGTAAAATGCCTGCGGTAAAACTTAAGAATGCCGCTTCCATTAAATAAATGATAACATTGATAAACTACCCCGGTACTGCGGCCTATAGTAGTGGCAATAGCCGCGCCCTTTAACCCAAGGAAATGGATAAAAACGGGGCACAGTACTATATTAATGGCACTGGCTATCCACAGGCTTTTCATAGCCATAGCGGCATCGCCCGCACCACGAAAAATACCGTTGATTAGAAAAATAAGCATGATAGCTACACTACTTCCAAACATAATGCGCGTAAAAGAAACACCATCGCGCACCACTTCTGCGCTGCCACCCATCAGGCGCAAAATGTCGGCAGCAAAAACCACCCCCGTTATACTTACAACTATAGTTACAAAAAAGGCGGCTATAAGTGATTGGGCACCGGCGTGCGCCGCTGCCTCGGGGTTCTTCTCTCCTATCCGTCGCGCCACTATTGCTGTAGCGGCAGTGCTTAAGCCAATAGCTACAGAGTAAACCAGTGTGATAACCGACTCGGTTAACCCTACTGTAGCAATAGCATTTTGCCCAAGCTTGCCTACAAAAAACATATCTACCACAGCAAATACACTTTCCAGGCCCAGTTCTAACATCATGGGAATGGCCAACAAAAAAACAGCGCGGGGTATGCTGCCTTGTGTATAATCCTGTTGTTCGCCATTAAGCGATTGCTTCAAAAACAGCCAGGCACGTTTAATTATGCCAGGCTTAAAATCGGTTTTCATCTAAAGCAATTATACATAATATTAAAAAAACCGGTAGCCACTCAGACATATACTATCTCCACAGTCAGAATTTAGGTTTAAACAAAAATGTTAATTTTAGTAGCTTAAATACCCGTATATTGCTTTTTTAGCGTAAGCACTAAACTACTGAGATTGAATAATACAGCACCCGAGTTTTTACCTGGCTATTCTCCGGCCGAACGTGCGCGGGCATCGGTATTAAGGGTATTGCTGTACTTTGATGTGTTTAGCTATGCATTAACGTTAGACGAGATATTCAACTACACTAATCATACACTACTAAGCGAAACCGCACAGGCCCTTGAAACGCTTATAGAACAGAGAATGATAACCGAAAGCGAAGGTAAGTATAGCCTGGCCAACCGGGTGGGTTATAACAAACACCGGGAGGAGCTAAACCAAAGGGCTACGGAATTTTATGGCAAAGCCAACCGGTATTCAAAGCTGATATCGCAGTTTCCATTTGTGCGCGGAGTTTTAATTACAGGCTCTCTATCGAAGGGGTGTATGGAAAAGAATGGAGACATAGATTACCTGGTAATTACCCAACCCGGCCGGCTATGGATTTGCAGGAGCCTGCTCACTTTTTTTAAAAAGACTGTGCTGTTTAACTCGCGCAAATACTTTTGTGTAAACTATTACCTGGACGAAGACTCACTACAGGTGCCGGATAAAAACATTTTTACGGCCACCGAAGTAACATCTGCCAAACCAGCGTATAATAGTCAAACGTGTGAACGGTTTTTTAAAGAAAACAAATGGACCAACGAATTTTACCCCAACTTTAAGCAGCATAACCCACTTACGATACACAACAGTAATGATGGCCCGGTGAAGAGAACCATGGAGAAATTGTTAGATGGCAAAATGGGTGACGCTATAGACGAAAGGCTGATGCGCTTGTTTTTGTGGCACTGGAAAAGAAAGTTTAAAGGGCAGGACAATGTACGCTTTGAAGTAAACTTCCGCTCGCGCAAAAATGTATCTAAACATCATCCGCAGGGCTTTCAGTTTAAAGTGCTGAATGCCTATAACCAGAACCTGAAAAATTTTGAAGAGCAATATAATATCAGGCTGGCATGAGTAAGCGGGTTTTATTTACGCATTCGTATTTTATGCGTTTCGACCCAAAGCAATGGGCACAGAAACAACCATACCCACCGCTGGCAACCATATTAGCCGCGGCCGTATTGCGCGAAAAAGGATACGCTGTAAGATTATTCGACACCATGTTTGCGCAGTCGCCCGATGAAGTGCTGCCACATTTACAGGCTTTTAAACCTGATTACCTGGTGATATACGATGATGGGTTTAACTACCTAACCAAAATGTGCCTTACCAACATGCGCGAAGCAGCATGGAAGATGAGCGAATATGCACATGCTGCAGGCTGCAAAGTAATAGTAAGCAGTAGCGATAGCACCGACCACTATGATAAATACCTGCAACACAACGCCGATGTAATAATACTGGGCGAGGCAGAGCAAACGCTTAGCGAACTGGTAGAGAATTTTGTAGTGAATGAAGATGTAAAGGGCATTGCCTTTGTTAAAGATGGTGCACCGGTAAAAACACCACCCCGCACGCTGATGAAAAACATCAGCGACTTACCGCTACCCGCATGGGACCTGGTAGATATAGAGGCTTACAGGCAAATATGGCTGAGCCGGTGGGGGTATTTCTCGCTAAACATAGCCACCACACGTGGATGCCCTTATAAATGTAACTGGTGTGCCAAGCCAATATACGGCAACTCTTATACCATGCGCACGCCCGAGCATGTGGTGAAGGAGATAAAAATGCTGCAGGAAAAATACCGGTTTGACCATATTTGGTTTTGTGACGATATTTATGGTATGCGGCGTAACTGGGTAATAGAGTTTGCCGAACTGGTAAAGATGGAGGGACTGAAATTCAGGTATAAAATACAATCGCGGGCAGACCTGCTGGTGCAGGAAAAATACGTAGAGGCACTGGCCGATAGTGGTTGCGAAAGTGTATGGATGGGCGCCGAAAGCGGCTCGCAAAAAGTACTGGATGCCATGGACAAAGGCACTACTATAGCCCAGATAAAAGAGGCCACAAAACTGCTAAAGCAATACGGCATCAAGCCCGCTTTCTTTTTGCAGTTTGGCTACCTGGGCGAAACCATACAGGATATAAAACAAACGATAGATATGCTGAACGAATGCCTGCCAGATGATATGGGCGCCAGCGTATCGTATCCATTGCCAGGCACCGGCTTTTACGAGAAAGTAAAAGGCGATATGCAGAACAAAACCAACTGGACAGATAGCGATGAGTTGGCCCTGATGTTTAGCAATACGTATAAAGCAGACTTCTATAAACAGCTGCACCGGTATGTGCACAAAAACTATCGCCTGCACCAGGGGTATGAAAGTATTGGCAAGCTACTCTCCTCTTTCAGCAACTTAAATTATCAGAACCTGCGCCGCGCAGCAGCTATAGGCTACTACCTGCCTACCACATTTTTAGAAAAACAAAAACTTAAAAATATTGAATACGAAGCCGCAGCCCTTTGATGATTATGCTGCCGGTTACGATGGCCACTTTACCCATAGCAACATAGGCAGGTTGCAGCGCCGCCAAGCGTGGGATGTATTTGCTTCGCTAAAACTATACAATCAAAACATACTTGAAATAAACTGTGGCACCGGCGAAGATGCTGCGCATCTTTCAGCAGAAGGAAATACCGTTACCGGAACCGATGCCTCGGCAGAGATGATAAAACAAGCAAGCCAAAAGAACCCTTCGATAAAGTTTGAACAGGCCACATTTCTGCAGTTGAAAGAGAAACTTGGTAACTCCAAGTTTGATTTGATTTTTTCAAACTTTGGCGGGCTAAATTGCGTCCCAGTAGATGAACTTAAAAAGCTAAGCAGCGATTTTGCAGGGTTGCTTAATGATAGGGGCAAATTATTTGTAGTGGTAATGGGGCGAAAATGCAAATGGGAACAGATTTACTTTTTATTAAAAGGTGAAAGGGAAGAGGCTTTCAGGCGTAAGCAGAACATAGGGATAAAAACCACCATTAACGGAAACACATTTAACACCTACTACTATTCGCCAAAAGAGTTTATTACATTGTTTGCACCTGATTTCGAAATTGAGTTGGTTCGGCCCATTGGCCTGTTTATCCCACCATCCTACCTCGAACCTTTTTTTAAAAAGCATACATTAACGCTTAAAGCCTTAAATTGGCTCGATAAGATTTTCGGCGGCTTCGGCTTTATAGCTAACCATGCCGACCATTTTGTGCTTGTAATGACAAAGAAGAGCAACCCATAGAATGAAGATATTGTTAACGCACGGATACTTTTTGCATGAAGACCCCAAGGAAAAGGAGATAATGAAACCGTATCCTCCATTGGGGCTGCTCTACATATCTGCCTGGCTGGAGCAGCACGGTTTTGATAACGATGTATTTGATTCCACCTTTTCAGATTTTGAAACACTAAAAAAAACACTTCTTGATAATTCCCCGGATGTAATTGGCATATACACGAACCTAATGACGAAGTTGAATGTGTTGCGAATTATTCAGCTCATCAAAGCAAGCAATCTTAAAACCAAAATTGTATTGGGTGGACCCGAGGTGCGTAACCACAAGGAGAACTTTTTAAAGCATGGTGCTGATGTAATTGTATTTGGAGAAGGCGAAGAAACCATGCTGGAGTTGGTTAAGTGCTTTGCCGAGGGGAAAGATATAGATGCTGTTAACGGTATTGCATACATAAAACCAACCGGTGAAGTAATAGTAAATGGCGAGCGGGAGCTAAAAAAAGAGATAGACCTGTTGCCGCTGCCTAACCGCAAGAAGATAGACCTGAACAAGTATTTTACTACCTGGAAAAATGCGCATGGACAAAGTGTAATAAGTATGAGTTCGATGCGCGGATGCCCATACGATTGTAAATGGTGCAGCCGGGCTGTGTATGGGCAAAGCTACCGCCGACGGAGCCCTGCCGCACTGGTTAGCGAAATGAAGTGGCTGAGTGAGCAATATAACTTTGATATGATTTGGTTTGTAGATGACGTATTCACCATTAACTATCCGTGGCTGCGCGAGTTTGTGGCGGAGTTGAAAAAAGCCGGCTTAAAAATACCCTACGAAATAATTACCCGTGCCGACCGTATGAACCGGGAGATAATAGAACTGTTGAAAGAAAGTGGCTGCTACCGGGTTTGGATAGGAGCCGAAAGCGGCTCGCAAAAAATAATAGATGCCATGAGCCGGCGCGTAAAAGTGGAACAAGTGCGCGATATGATAAACCTGGCCAAGGAATATGGCCTGCAGGCGGGTACCTTTATAATGCTTGGCTACCCAGGCGAAACACAGGATGACATTGCGGAAACACTACACCATTTAAAGGTAAGCGACCCAGACCATTTTACGCTAACCGTTGCTTACCCGATTAAGGGTACACCCCTATATACCGAAACTGAAGACCGGTTTATTGAGCAGTTGCCCTGGGAAACATCCACCGACCGGGATATTGATTTTAAGCGCACTTACCCGCGGAGGTTTTACCAATATGCTATTAGGTGGGTAAATAATGAAGTGAGCTTACATAAAAATATAAAGAACAAACGTTACACTAAGGTGCCCTGGCTGAAAGCAAAATCGGTGGCAGCGCAAGTGGGTATGATGCTAACTAAGTAAACCCATGCAAACAGCCCTAACAGATAAGCTACGAAAAGTAAATGCCCGGATATATCCGCAGCATGTTTTCGCTGCGCCCGAATGGCTGGTGCTGGGGGTAAACAATACCTGCAACCTGCACTGTAAAATGTGCGATGTGGGCACACGTAACAACGAAACGGTTTTTGCACAAAACCTGGTGGGCACCCACCCCATTAATATGCCCATCGACCTATTTAAACAGATAGTAGACCAAAGCGCCTTGTATTATCCTAAAGTAAAACTTGGCTACGCGTTTACAGAGCCATTGGTTTATCCGCACCTGGTAGAATCGTTGGAGTATGCGAAGCAGAAAAAGTTAAAAACTTACATAACCACCAACGCGCTTAAACTGCCTCAATTAGCAGAAGAAATATGCCGGGCAGGCTTAACCGATATTTTTATTTCGTTGGATGGCACACAGGAAACACATAACTACATACGCGGACATAAATTATCCTTTCAGCGCGCTATTGAAGGGATAGAAAAGTTGTTGGTACAACCCAATCGCCCGGGCATATCTGTGTTTTGTACTATTACTGAATGGAACAGCGCTGAACTGAAAAAGTTTGCAGATTTCTTTTCGAAATACCCATTGGCGCAGTTGGGCTTTATGCATACTAATTTTACCAGCAACACAACTGCTGCTGCACACAACGCCCTGTGGGGCAACTTGTATGAAGCTACCCATTCTAATGTAGAAGAAAGCAATACGAATAATATTGACCTGAGCGTTCTTCATAATCAGATACTCCAAATTAAAAGCACGAAGTACCCATTCCCTGTATCGTTTTCGCCGGAACTTACAACGGCAGAACAGCTACATACATTTTACATGGAGCCGGAAAAACAAATTGGAAGTATATGCAATGATGCCTTCCGCAACATAATGATAAAAAGCGATGGTTCGGTTATACCGGCCCATGGACGCTGCTACAACGTTACCGTAGGCAACTTATACCAGCAATCGCTAAAAGAAATATGGAACTCGCAGCAGCTATCTAAATTCAGAAAAGACCTGATGAAATCGGGTGGTCTGTTCCCGGCCTGCGCAAGATGTTGTAGCGCTTTCTAAGCTAACTATTCAATAACTTTTGGTAAAGCCGGATATAGCTTTCAGCAGTTTGCTGTGCTGTATAGAGAGGAGGAGCAACGAAACTATCTTCATTACCTAAAACCGATATTACATGTTGGGCAAGCTCTGTTGCCGATGTACCAATAAGTGCATTGCTGCTATTGGCCATACCTACTTCGTGCGATACAATACGCGCACGAGCCATCAATGCTTCTAAAAAAACATACCCTATACCTTCGAATCTGCTGGTATGCAGAAATACTCTGCTTTGGGCCATTAAATCCAACACATCAACACGCGGCAATAAGCCGGTAAAACGCAGATTAGCCGACAGGCCCATGGCATTCACCTTCTGCTCCAGTTTTTGCCTGTTTTTGCCATCACCTACTAGCACACATTTAATACCGGGCATGCGCTGCTTAACCAGTGCCACCACATCAATAAATTCATCGTAGTTCTTTACATCAATAAGCGACCCTACACCTATAATATCAATGTCTTTATTCCAGATTTCGGTTGCTGTAAATTCAGATGGCTCTATACCTAATGGTATTATCTCGTTGCATTCGCGCCCGAAAGTTTGTTTAAATTTTTGGGCATGAAAAGCAGAAAGCGTAACCACATATTCACCTTTGGCAGAAAACCATTGCGCATATTTATTAGTGCCAAGCACATCTTGCCCAAGGCAGGTTGTAAGGTGCGGTATGTTATAGCGTTTAGCTAACCAACTGCCCAAAACAGCCGTATCCTGCCACCAGAAGCTGTTTACTACATCGACCCTTTTGCGCTTATGGATTATACTAAACTCTCTGACCGCCTTTAATAGCGTGAATGCTTTTAAAGGCCAACCGCGGTTGCTACCGCCACAACTAACCACTTCAACTTTACCAATATTAAACCTCCCCGCATTCAACGGAAAATCTATTGCCAGCACGGTAACATCCACACCATTCTCCGTCAGCTTTCTTGCAAAGGCCTGCAATGGAGGAATGGTAGTAGAATCCTTCTCATCCTTTGCATAACCAGGAGTTATAAATACAACGTGCATAGGTTATTGTTCTTTTCGCGCTTCAATCCTGAATAATTCCCAACCATCTAAGCTGCTTACAGGTACCAATGTATAACTAGCTTTTAAATGTTGCCAGTTAAGCATGGGATTTTTGCCTTCCCATTGTTTGGCAAGAGCCTTTTCGTTAAACAATACCAGGCTACCTGTTTCAAAGGTATCATACTGGTGCAACCACAGATTACGCATTATTTTGGTGGTGTCGTAACTCTTTATAGCAATATCAATATCGAAACTATAAAGCACCTTCTCTGGTTGGCTGGCAACCACTTCTGCCAGTTGCTTCTCTAACCTATTCCGTTGGTAAAACTCATTAAATATGAACCAGCATAACACAATCTGTACCACAGTCACGCCTGCTATTGCCAGCCTTTTAATTTTGACAAAAGCAAGTAATCTTTGATAAGCAGGATACAACATTATAACCAGCAAGGGCAATGTAGCCAGCAAAAACCGTTTGTTCTGAAATGGGATACCTGACAAAAACAAAGCATAAAAAATGACAGAAACCAGCAACACCTTATTGATTGTTGCTTCAAAATCCTGTTTACGCACAAAAAACAACAAAGGCAATATAAGCACGCCAAAACCAGGATGCAAAAACCCACCGAAGGCATAAACTATATTAGCTACCTTAT
>DATGWP010000155.1:0-10527 GCA_035299425.1 Chitinophagales bacterium
GTGAAAAGACAGACGTGCTTGATTCAGTAGGTAACACTACTGCTGCGGTAGGTAAAGGCTTTGCTATCGCATCTGCGGCTTTAACTGCTCTTGCACTGTTTGCTGCTTATGTAACATTAACCGGTATCCATGGTATCAATATCTTCGATGCGAAGGTATTGGCTGCCTTGTTTATAGGTGGTATGATTCCGGTTGTATTCTCTGCCCTGGCTATGAACAGCGTAGGTAAAGCAGCTATGGACATGGTGAACGAAGTTCGCCGCCAGTTCCGCGAGATACCGGGTATATTAGAAGGTACCGGTAAGCCTGATTACGAAAAGTGTGTAGAGATATCTACCAAGGCAGCTCTGCGCGAAATGTTGTTGCCGGGTGTTATCACTATCATCACTCCTATAGTAGTAGGTGTAGGCATGGGTGCAGAAGCACTGGGTGCTTATATGGCCGGAGTAACCGTTAGCGGTGTGTTGTGGGCTATTTTCCAGAACAATGCCGGTGGTGCATGGGATAACGCCAAGAAATCTTTCGAGAAGGGTGTAGAGATAGAAGTGAACGGTAAGAAAGAAACTTTCTACAAGAAATCGGAACCGCACAAGGCTGCCGTAGTAGGCGATACTGTAGGCGATCCTTTCAAAGATACTTCGGGCCCGTCTATGAATATCCTTATCAAGCTTTCATCGCTGGTAGGTTTAACTATAGCCCCGCTTATCGCAGTTAATTCGCACGAAACTACTTCGATTTTAATGTGGGTTAAGAGCTTCTTTGTATAAGCAATAGCTTACCTGAATTTATAACAAAAGCGTCCCGCAGTAATGCGGGACGCTTTTGTTTTGTGCATAACTGCAAAATAGGCTTTTAAGGGCTAAGGTATACCCACCCCAAAATGGTGTATACACCTTTAGCGCATAAGTAGTTTGGTTTGAACTGATTATAAAAAAGCGATGTAACCACCTTTGGGCAGGTTGTGTAACCACCCTGCGATTTTTAAATATTAATTATTTGTTTAATAATAAATATTATTGAAATTGTTGACATGCCATGTTGAAGATTGTGGCGTACCCCATACAAGTAACATAAAAGAAGTAAATTTGTATAAATACCATCTGCTATGCATTTTAGAAACGTGCTTCTGCTTAGTATCGTTTTCCTTATAAGTAGTTGTAAGAAAGAGCAGGATTATAATTGTTCTGATTGTGTGCCGTTTGAGAAATTCGTTGGGAGGTATCATGTTACTGGTACGTCGAATTCATGGGGTGGTGGTTCAGGCTCTACATCGCATGTGGATGAAATACTGGAGGTGGAGCTTTCCAGAGATACGTTAATCGCACGCGGGTATAAATACATCGCACGGGATAATTGCTCATTACAATCTTACTGTTTTGTCGCTGGCTACCAGGCAGACTATAGCTATCTGACATTTTTTGCCAGTGATTCTGTATCCTTCTATTCGCGGGCAGGAGGTATAGGAAGCGCTACCGAGAAAAGGTTAAGGGGAATAAAACTATAGCCATTAAAGTGCATTTACTCCCTTATCAACTTGAGCGCACGGCTTTGGCCGTTGCCATTTGTAACTTTTAAAACGTACACACCTTTTGCGGTAACCGAAGATACATCGAGGTTGAAATGATTGTTGGCGGCATATACACTGGCAAAGCTTTTTACTTCTCTGCCGGTGATATCGAATACAGCGATAGAATAGTTACCTTCTTGTAAGCCATTGATGCGGATGGTGGAATTGAAAGGGTTAGGCACTACCGACAAGGCTGGTAGTTTGTTTTCTTCAATGCCATTGAACACGCGGCCTACGGTAAAGTCATCTATGTAAAAGTTGTTGCTAATGCGGGAGCCCCATATCCTGATTTTAAAGCGCACATGGTCGGTTTTAAAGGCATTAGTAATGGGTACGTTTACCTGGCTCCAGTAAGCAGCATTGGTAGGTATAAACAGGCTGGATAGATAGCCGCCATTCATCAATGCATCGCCGCCCTTTTTAAAAATGTTTGTCCAGGTGCTGCCGCAATTAGAGGTGGCATACACCGCCAGCGAATCGATAGGGCCGGGTGGCACAAACTCCTGCGCAGCATACGAATAAACAAACGAGAGGCTATCGTGGGGTGCGGTTACGTTGGTTAAATCAAAGGCCGGTGTTATCAGTTCATCGTAACTGCCATCTACATTACTATTAAAATTGGTAAGCACTATAGCCATGCTATTAGTAAAAGCGCCATTGCCTGACAACATAAAAGAAGTTGAATCATCATCTACGTTCATCGGTATCCAGTTAGCGGCAAAATCGGCAGTATCGATAAAGCTGTTGTAGTAAGGCACTGGTAGCTGTGCGCCGGCATCGGCTACATACACCAGCGAGCGCGTTTTAGTACTGCTACCCTGCGCATTGCTTACATCCAGTGTAACACTCTGCCAGCCAAGGGCTGTGAATGTAACTACCGGGTCTTCATCGGTAGAGGTGGTGATGTTTGCATTTTGAAAAGTCCATTGCCGGTTTGTTGGTGTGCCGTTGTAAGTATCATCGCTGAAGATAACTGGTGTGCCTAAACACACCAACCGCTTGTTTACGCTAAAGTCTGCTATGGGTGGGCTGGGCAGCGGGGTAACATAATCGGTGCCTGTAGCTACTAAATTAGAAGGCATCGCCAGGCTATCGCGGTAGTTATCGAGGCAGGCATGCACACGGGCCTTTTGCCCATTGGTAAACATGCGGCTGCAATAGCTGAACTCCATAAAATTCTGAACGTTTTCTACTGTGCTGCCATCGCAGTATGCCAGTGCCAAATTGCAAGAAGTGGAACCTCTGGTGGGTGGGGTATCAGCTACGCTGTCGCTTTCCATACAGGTTACTCCAGGATTTATAGTATTTCCCCAGGGATGTAAAAGGCACAAGTAATGGCCTATTTCATGTGTCAATTGTCTGCCCAGCTGATAACTACTTGTGCCAATTGAACCTAAATAGTAGTGGAACACCATTAAGTCTCCACACGCAAAAAAAGAAGAATCTGACGATATAGTTGCCCCCGAGATATATGGATAGCCGGAATAGGTTGCTCTTTGATTAGCCACCACCCAAATATTCATGTACCGACTTCGATCCCACTCGTTCAACCTAGCCGAAGGGCCGCCTACATAAGTAAGCGAACTGTAGATACGGTCTATACCATTTGTAAGATTTCCGTTTGGGTCAATATTAGCCAGCCGGAAAGTAATTTCCATATCAGCAATATTGTTCTGATAAGCCGGCGCTACACTAGCAATATCGACATTGCCTCTATTGAAATCCTCATTCAAAATGCGCATGGCATCTATTATCTGCGCATCCGAAATGTTCTCATCGCCGCCCTGGTGCAATACGTGAAATACTACCGGTATGGTATAAGGCTGAGCAGTTGCGGGGAAACACCAACCAACAGCAAAAGCAATAATTAAAATGTAAAGTGCTTTCATAAGGGTTCTTTACGTAAAGATAGAGAAAGAAGCAAGGGCTGCGCCACAAAACATTAAATTTTACAATACTGTGACACAGCCACCTTGCATATGCAAACGTGCACGTTTAAACGGGATTATTATGATTCGAATACTATTCACTACTTAGTGCTCACCGCAGTAATTCGGCAGGTCTTCTTTTGGTTTACATATAATTTCGGGCCCTTGTCTTTGTTTAACTGTTCTTCGTAAACAGGCTTGCTGCTTTTAGCTTGCGGGTTTATCCAATAAACCGTTTCAGAATCGTATACAATAGTCAGCACGGTATTTACCATAGGCTCTTTGTAGCGGGGGCGGTATTGTTCGCGCGCCTCGGCGGCCAGTTTTTGCGCAGCAGCGTTGTTGGCTACCGAGTCGAAGTTAACAATAAAGTCTACCTGCTTATAGCTGGCGGTGTAAACACCATCTTTAAAATGCAAGCTTCTCTTCACCGATTTTTCATCACTGGTGTATAGCACCAGTGTTTTATTTTCAATCCTGATAGCATCGATAGTAATGTCCTTTTGTTGTGCATGGGCTGCTATAACCAAACACCAGAAAAACAGAATATAGTATAGTTTGGCAAAAGGAGACATTTGAGCTGTGTTATACATTAAGTGAGTGAGCAAGATAACTTAAATTAAGGTATAAGGTTTAGATAAATAAAAAGCCGGATGACTATTATATCACCGCCTCTTATAGATATATTATTTCTTTTAATACTTTTATGTTACTAATGAGTTGCATACGGTATATAATTCCGGTACTATTTATATTTCTGTTGCCTGGCTGTAAACCCAGCGGCTGTGAAGCTTGTGGTCCCAACGAAACATGCTTGTACGGCGAATGCTATCCTTCCGATGGCATTGTTTGCGCAGTGCACAGACATGAGCAAGGCGGCATTTGCGTGTGCGATAGCGGATGGGGTGGGCCCAACTGTAGCATTCCTGTCGGGGTTTTGGTAGGGGCTTATCACGTTACAGGACTATCTACGCAATGGTTAGTTGGGAATGTGCCTTCGTCTCAGTCGATTGATGATACCATGATAGTTAGCTACCAAAATGATACTTTCATTGCCTATAATTACAAGCACACTTATACCGGTGTTGACACCTCAAACTACACATTTAACTGGACTACGGGTGCTCAACCGTACAGCAAACTTACGTTTAGAAAATCATTGAATGACTCTGTTTTTTACGAATCAAGAACCGGTGGCTCCGGAGGGGGAGTTACAAAATATTTGACAGGTATAAAACTACACTAGCCATAGAAAAGCCGGATGACTTTTTTCTTCACAGCCTGGCAGTAATCTCCTAATCTTACTTTTTTGATTTATAGTTCCCGGGGTATTTATAAATGCTGCTTATCAATTTGAGTACATATTATTTTTTTCTTATTTTTATAAAGCAATGAAAATAACACCGCATCTATTCATACTGCTCTTTATGGTATTATTCACAGCTTGCAAACGCGATACCTGTAGCAATAGTGCTTGTGGGCCAAACGAAGTTTGCTTAGATGGGGAATGCTGGCCTGTGAATATTGCTTGTGGAAGCCACCAACACCTGGAAAATAATGCCTGCGTTTGTGATAGCGGTTGGCTTGGGCCGCAATGTGATATTCATCAGCCTTTATGTGTACATGGCTATATGCAGGATGGGGGCTGTATATGCGATTATGGATGGAGTGGGGAATTCTGTAACACGCCTCAATCCGGGACCGTTGACTATAACACTGCCGAATCTTTTATAGGCAATTATCATGTTACAGGTACCCGATCAACATATGGACAATATGCGAACTCCTATGATATAGATGATACTATGCAAGTACGTTCATCCGGATATAAGTTGGTTTTTGAGGGGTACGAACATGCGCCGGACGGTTACATGTCCTGGAATACCCGATTTGTATATTACCCCTCATGCAATAATTGCTATAGTATAGTTACTTTTAAAAAGCACCTGAAGGATTCAATATTTTACGAGATGAGGAATGGCGGTATTAGTAGCGGCTCAACTGCTAAGTATACCGGTGTAAAGGTGGAATAACAACTAATAAAAAAGCCGGATGACTATTCACATCATCCGGCACACCAACAAAAACTAAGGTGAGACATCCGAAGTTGAAAAAACTTCGGATGTATTTGAATGTTTTAAACTGCTAAATCTTCTTCCAGGTCTTCTTCTTCAATCTTATTGCCTCTTAGTTTCTGCGATAGTTTTGTAATAGCTACAAACAACACGGGCACTACAAATATGGCGAGTGTGGTAGCGGCAAGCATACCGCCAAATACTGTCCAGCCAATTGTCTTTCTTGCTTCGGCACCGGCACCGCTGGCAAAGGCCAGTGGCAACACACCAAAGATGAAAGCCAGCGAGGTCATTACTATCGGGCGCAAGCGTAGCTTTACCGCTTCCAGCGTAGCTTTAATTACGTTCATGCCGCGGTCAACCCGCTCTTTGGCAAACTCTACAATCAATATCGCGTTCTTAGCCGCAAGGCCTATCAGCGTTATCAAACCAATTTGCGCATATACGTTGTTGGTAAGGTTAGGTAACAGCATAAGCGTTAGGATAGAACCAAAGGCGCCGATAGGCACGGCGAACAGTACCGAGAAGGGAACAGCCCAGCTCTCGTACAATGCTGCCAAAAACAGGAACACAAAAGCCAGTGATAGCATAAAGATATACAACGAGGTGCTGCCTGCTTTTATCTCTTCGGCGCTAAGGCCCGAGAACTCGTAACCGTAACCGGCAGGTAGTGTTTTGGCCGCTGTTTCTTTCAGCGCCTGTATAGCCTGGCCCGAGCTATAACCCGGTGCCGGTTCGCCGTTAATTTCTACTGTTTGAAAAATGTTGTAGTGCGCTATCATGGCCGGTTGTTCAATTACCTTTAAGGTAGTTAAAGCGCTTAGCGGCACCATACCACCCGCGCTGTTGCGCACATAGTATTTCTCCAGCGATTTTACATCGCCGCGGAAACTTGAATCGGCCTGCGCCATTACGCGGAAGTTGCGCCCATACAAATTAAAATCGTTTACATACGTGCTGCCCAGCATGGTGCTCATTACGCTGTAAGCCTCTGCAATGTTTACGCCCAGCTTCTTTGCTTTATCGCGGTCCAGGTCTATTTTATAACCCGGTGTGCGCACGTTGAAGAAGCTGTAAGCCATAGCAATCTCAGGCCGCTGGCGAAGCTCGTTCAGGAAATTATCGGCCACTTTTTCAAAAGCCTTCAGGTCGTCGGTGCTTTCGCGTTTCTGAATTTCGAAGGTAAAACCACCGGTGCTACCTAAGCCATCTATAGCCGGTGGCTGAATAGCCATACCACTAATGGCACGTATACCGTTTAGCTTACCCTGTATATTGCCGAGGATAGATGCAAACTGCACATCTTTACCCTTGCGCTCTTCCCATGGTTTTAGCAATACGAAGATAGTGCCCACGTTACTCTTGTTAGAGTTGGAGATAGCGTTGAACCCTGCAATAGCTCCGGTGTTCAATACACCGTCTACAGTACCTACTTCTTTAATAATACTTTGCAGTACTTCTATGTTGCGCGTAGTAGAGGTTGCCTCGGGCAACTCATAAGCAATAAACATATAGCCCTGGTCTTCGTTAGGTATAAAGCCGGTTGGCTTATTACTGAACAGGAAGCCCAGCCCCACAAACAAACAGATAAGCATGATGAGCACATAGGGAGTAAACTTTATCCATTTGCTAACCCAGTGCGTATAGCCCCCGTTTATTTTATCAAACCCCTTGTTGAAGGCGCGGAAGAAACGTGCGAGCACGCCGTTGCTGGTAGCTACCGTGCTGCGCCTTAAAAGCATAACACACAAAGCCGGTGTAAGCGTAAGGGCCACAAAGGCTGATATCAATACAGATATGGCAATGGTGATAGCAAACTGCTGATACAAACGGCCTACAATGCCCGGTATAAAACCTACCGGTACAAACACGGCAGCTAATATCAAGGCAATAGCTATTACCGGCCCCGAAATCTCTTTCATGGCTTTGTAGGTTGCTTTGCGCGGCGACAGATGCTCATGGTCTATCAGGTGCTGCACGGCCTCTACTACCACAATGGCATCATCTACCACTATACCTATGGCCAGTACCATACCCAACAGGGTGAAGGTATTGATGGAGAAACCCAGCGGTATAAAGAAGGCGAAGGTGCCTATAAGCGATACCGGTATAGCCAGCACCGGTATTAAAGTAGCGCGCCAGCTTTGTAAGAACAGGAACACTACGATGATAACCAGTAACAAGGCCTCGGCGAAAGTCACGAGTACCTCGTGTATAGAAGCGCTAACCACCGATACTGTTTCGTAGGGTACCAGGTAGTCGACATCCTTAGGGAAGGTCTTCTTCATTTCAGCAATAGTCTTGTTTACTGCCTCGTAAGTTTGCAGGGCGTTGGCACCCGGCGATTGAAACAGTAGCATGAAGGCGGCAGGCTTGCCGTTTACATACGCATTGTTGCTGTAAGTAAACTTGCCCAGCTCTACACGCGCTACATCCTTCAGGTAAGTAAGCGCACCGGTTTGCGCATTGTTGCGCACTACTATATTTTCAAACTCTTCCTTTTTATTCAAGCGACTATTGGTAAACACGTTGTACTCAAATGCCTGTTTGCCCGGCTGCGGTGTGCCGCCCACACTACCTACTGCCACCTGTAAGTTTTGCTCCTGCAAGGCGGCAATCACTTCGTTGGGGCTCAGGCTTAATGATGCCAGCTTATCGGGGTTCAGCCATATACGCATACCAAAATCATCGCCAAACGATACGATGTCGCCCACACCCTTTACGCGCAGCATGGCATCTTTTATATAGATGTTAGAGTAGTTGCCCAAAAAGGTAGCATCGTGCGTGCCGTTGGGTGAGTAGAGGGCAATCACCATCATAATGCCGGGGTTACGCTTGCGTACCGTAAGGCCCAGGCGCTTTACCGCATCCGGTAGCGTTGGCTCGGCCACGCTCACGCGGTTTTGCACATCCAGCGCGGCTATATCAATATCGGTACCTACCTCGAAGTTTACGTTGATGTTACTACGGCCATCGCTGGTGCTGGTGCTGTTTATGTAGGTCATGCCCGGTGTACCGTTTACCTGCGTTTCGATGGCGGTGGTGGTAGTTTGCTCCACGGTTTCGGCATCGGCACCGGTAAACAGCCCGGCTATAGTTACCTGCGGCGGTGTAATGTTAGGGTACTGTGCCACCGGTAAGTTTAGCAGCGATATCAGTCCCACGGCTGTAATAACAATGGATATTACCATGGCTGTTACGGGCCTTTTTATAAATGTATTTGCGATCATTCTTTAAGAGATTAATAGGAGATGTTATACAATAGAGAATACAGTAAATGCATTACTGCATTTATTTTTTGGCAGCAGCAGGCCCACCGGTTTCAATCACCGAACCTTCGTGCAGTTTTTGCACGCCATCGGTCACAATGGTTTCACCTTCTTTCAGGCCTTCTTTAATAATAATGGTATCGCCCAGCGATGTGCCCAGTATCACCTTGCGCTGTGTAACCTTGCTGCTGTCGGTGGCTACATACACAAAGTATTCGCCCAACTGCTCGGTGATGGCCTTGGCCGGTACCGCAATAGCCGGTACTGCGTTGCTGTTAGCTACACGCACGTTGCAACTCATACCCGCCCGCAACAGGTTTTGCTTATTCTGAAACTCTAAGCGTACTTTTAAAGTACCGGTCTGTGGGTCAACAGCGCGGTCGAGCAAACTTATGCGGCCATACGACGGGTAAATTTCTGTTTCGGTAAATGCAATGCTGAACGTAGAATCGTTAGGCTTTGCGTTTTGCTGTAAAGTAGTAAAGCGGAATATTTCGCGCTGGTCTATAGCGAAGTCAACGGCCATTGGGTTATCCGTAGATACCGTGTTCAACAAAGTAACACCGGCCGTAACAGCTGTACCCTCTTTTACCTGTGATATACCAATAGTGCCATCAAACGGTGCCACTATAGTGGTGTACTTTACGCCGGTCTGCGTGCTTTGCACATTAGCTTTCGCGGCATCCACTTGTTTCTTCGCAGCTTCTAATGCGGCATCGGCATAGTCAACCTGCTGTTTGGCAATAGCGTCGTTCTTCTCCAACTCGTGGTAACGGTCGGCATCTTTTTGCGCTTTCACCAGGTTGCTCTCCTGCAGGTGCAGGTTAGCTACCGATTGGTCGTAGTTGGCGGCATACATCTGTGCATCTATGGTGTAAAGCTTTTGGCCCTTGCGTACCCGGTCGCCATCTTTAAAATAGATACCGGTAACAAAACCGCTCACCTGCGCGCGCAGCTCTATCTGGTTAAGCGCTACCACGGTACCGGGGTAAGTGCTGTTATAAGCAATGTGTGTAGCACCTACTTTGGTAGTTTCAACGGCCACGGGGCCCTGGTTCCAGCCGCCGCCTTGTTGGCCGCCCTTGCAGGCTGCCATGGATAGTAAAAGTGATAGAACCAGTATAAGTAAGGTGGCTTGTAAGAATTTATGTATCATCTGTAACATTTTATAAAAGGGGTTTTGTATTAATATTTTAATTGTCCTGCTGCTTGTTGTAAATCTACCTTACCGGATAGGGCCTGGTAAAGAGCGTTGTAATAATTGATCTGCGAGGTGCGCAGGTCGCTTTCGGCAATCAATACCTCTAAGTAGGTTTTTACACCACTGCGGTATTGCAGCTGAATGATGTTGTAAACCTCTTGCGCCAGTTGCAGGTTTTCTTTCACCGCATTGTAGTTAGCCAGGCTGCTGTTGTATGCTGCCAGCGCCTGTGCGTATTGTGCGTTGATGTTATTCTCCAGACCGGTAATGTCCCAATCTGATTTCTTTAACTGCCACTTGGCCTGGCGGATGTTCATCCAGCGCTTGCCACCGGCTACCAGCGGTATAGCCACAGTTACACCGGCGTATGAGTTAGGGTAGTTGGTGTTATACAACTTGGCCGCATCATCGTTCAGATAGTTCATGTTGTAAGCCGCAAAGCCCTGCAGCGATGGCAGAAAAGCCAGCTTGCTATACTTTACATTAC
>DATGWP010000156.1:0-3005 GCA_035299425.1 Chitinophagales bacterium
CTAAAGCAGGCATGCGGAATAAACTGAAAGGCAAAAGGCTTATCGCGATAAGTAGAAAACTCAACATTTGACCCATCGTATACATTAATAGTATACGGCGCCGAACCTCCTATCAGGAAGTTAACTTTTACACCAAAGCCAATGCTTTTTTTGCTATACCAGTTTAAGTTTAAAGCCAGGCTGCCACCCTGCCCATACGATTTTTTTCGTACACTGGCATACGTAGTATAGTAGTAGGGGAAGGTGGTACCGGTTCCTACCTTTCTTTCAATGGGCTCGGTTCCTCCGGCCAGGGGTATGCAATAGCCCCCGCTAATGTCAAAGGTTACGGTTTGCGCATTTCCGGTCAGGCAGGCTAGCATACATAGTATGCTCACAATGGTTTGTTTCATAGGTGGGTTTTAGCGCGCGCTAAGTAACTAATTTTAAAATAAGATATGCATAAATTGAAACATGTAACGGCATTAATTAATTTACCCATCTTTGCACTATGGAAATGAAGGATAGAAACTTTGAGAGCGAATTTAAATTCCAAACCTCGCGCAGCGGCGGGGCAGGAGGGCAGCACGTAAACAAAACCGAAACCAAGGTAGAGTTAACTTTTGATGTAGATGATTCTGCGGTGCTCACCGATGAGGAGAAACAGAAGTTTAGTAAGAAGTGGGGCAACCGGATTAACGAGGCCGGGGAGTTCAAAATATGTAGCAGCCAGCACCGCTCGCAGGGGGCCAACAAAGACCACGTAATAAAGAAGTTTTACGAGATGTTGGCCAAGGCTATGCTACCCGAAAAAAAACGCATAGCTACCAAAGTGCCTAAAGCCATTAAGGCCAATATACTGGAGAAAAAGCGCCAGCACTCGCAAAAGAAGGCAGAGCGTAAGTTTAACACCCGCGATTTCCTTTAGTTCTCAAACTCATTACTTGACTCTGGCACAAAAAGCAGAAGCTCCATTCTTTCGAACGGAGCTTCCAGCTTGTATTTGTATTAAAGTCCCCTATAGGGGATTTAGGGATTCTATTCTGCTGCAGCTGCTGCCGGAGTTTCTTCGGCCATTCTCTTCTCCTGAATACGGCTGGCTTTACCGCTACGCTTACGCTGGTAGTACAATTTGGCACGACGAACGCGACCAACTTTGTTAACCGCAATACCATCAACAAATGGAGAAGATAGAGGGAATACTCTCTCTACGCCTACACCGTTGCTCATTTTGCGCACAGTAAACATTTTAGTAGCGCCTTCGCCACGAACCTGTATTACATCTCCACGAAATTCCTGGATACGCTCTTTGTTACCTTCGGTAATTTTGTATGATACCGTAATGTTATCGCCGGGGCCAAATTGCGGGTGCTTATTGGGTGTGTATAGGGCGTCTTGTACTGCTTTTAGTTTTAAGTTCATCGCTTTTACTTTTATAGATTTTCTAAAAAGGCACGCAAAAATAGAAAAGTTTATGAGAAATGAAAGGGGAAATTTAGGTTACCCCTCAAAGTTTCCAACATTCTTACAATTTGCCCCTTTTACTGGCTTTTTACTCCTCTTCCTGCAATAAATCGGGCCGGCGGGCCTTGGTTCGCTCCAGGGCCTGCTCATGCCGCCACTCACGTATGTTGCGTTCGTGGCCACTAAGTAATACATCGGGCACTTTCAGTCCGTTAAATGTTTCGGGTCGGGTGTAAACAGGTGGCGAGAGAAGGTTATCCTGAAATGAATCGAACAGGGCTGATGTTTCGTCATTCAGCACCCCCGGCAATAAACGGCCTACCGCATCTACAAACACGGCTGCTGCCAGCTCACCACCGCTAAGCACATAGTCGCCTATAGATACCTCGCGGGTAATGTATAGCTGGCGCAGGCGCTCATCTATACCCTTGTAGTGTCCGCATAGTATTATCAGGTTCTTTTTTAACGAAAACCCGTTCATCATCCGCTGGTTCATCAGTTCGCCATCGGGTGTCATGTATATAATATCGTCGTAAGTGCGTTCCTTTTTCAGGTGCTCTATACAGTTAGAGATTGGCTCGCACATCATTACCATACCTGCTCCACCGCCATACTGGTAATCATCTACCTGCTTTTGCTTGCTGTTGCTAAAGGGCCGCAGGCTCACCAGGTTCACTTCCAGCAAGCCTTTCTCCTTCGCCCGCTTCAGTATCGAATGATTGAAAGGGCTTTCTAACAACTCAGGAAGTACAGTGATAATATCTATATGCATGGGTGTTAACGTGCTACCGTATTATGGTGTTAATATTGTTCTTGTATTTATTGCCCACTGCCAACTGTAGACTGCCGACTGGCCCTATAAATCTAATAATCCCTCCGGCAGGCTCAGCAGCAATTCTTTCTTCTTATCGTTTACATCTACAATAAAATCATCGGCCAATGGTACCAGGTATTCTTTCTCTTCTCCGCTAATAGAGAGCAGGATTTGCCCCGGGTTCTCTATCACTTCAGTAATACTACCAATAGTGCCGCTCTCTTCATCTATAGCTTTATAGCCTATCAGGTATTCGTAGCCTACGGCATTCTTTTTAAAGTAGCTGTTCACCTCTTTCTCGGGCAAAAATAACTCGCGGCCGCTGTATAGCTTCGCTTTTTCGGGTGTGGTAATATCCTCAAACCATATAAAGCCTTCGTTATAGCCAATCCACTCTACTTTAACAACAAACCACGGCAGCAGGCTGCCTTTCTCCATTACTAAAAAGTGAGGAGGAAACTTCTTCGCGTTCTTTAGTTCGCGCTGCATATAAATGCGGAAAGCCCCGCTTATTCCGTGGGGCTTTCCTAGTTTTCCTATTGATATGTTTTCTACAGTTGCCATTTCTTAAATGTTGACTTGTTAGTCGTATTTCTGCATTTAAGCCCTCCCCTTCGGGGAGGGTTGGGTGGGGCCGATTATTCTGCTGGTGTTTCTGCAGTAGCTTCGCCTTCGGCAGCTGGTGCTGCTTCTTCAGTAGCCGGTGCTTCTTCGGTAGCCTTGTTAGCTTCTGCTTCAGCAGCCTTAA
>DATGWP010000157.1:0-4156 GCA_035299425.1 Chitinophagales bacterium
AAATGGCGGCGGCATCCGTAAAAAAGCATTCTTTAAACTTTATACTGCCGGCCTCTATGTATCTGCCAAAACCAAAAATGCGGCTGATATTGTGAATGCCGATAAGCCCACTGCTTTCAGGCTTACCATTACCAGCAGCGTTATCAGCAGTAGTAATATGAGCGAGGCTATACAGGAAGGTTTCGAGAAGTCGTTGAATGGCAAGATTGGAGGCATGCAATCTAAAATTGATCAACTAATCAGCACCTTTAAAAGCGAAGAAATTAAAGAAGGCGATACTTTTGAGCTTTTTTATGTGCCCGGCGAAGGTGTAAAGGCGTCTAAGAATGGCAAGTTGAAAAATACCATAGCCGGCCTTGATTTTAAGAAAGCACTTTTTGGCATTTGGCTGAGCGAAAATCCTGTAGATTCTGACCTTAAGGCAGGACTAATTGGCGGTTAATAATCTAACTTACAATTTTTTGCAAAAAGCCCTTACCACCTGGTAAGGGCTTTTTTGTGTGGATAAACAGCACCATGCCTGATAATAGTCATGTGGCGCCTGATAGCAAGCATTCATTTTTGCATGTAATATATTGTACGCTATATAGCTTTACGTGCAGTAGCAATTTTTTACCGTTGGCATTGTATATGATATTGAACATGTAAGGCAAACCACTACACTATGGATTACAAAGATTATTACAAAGTACTTGGGGTAGATAAAAAGGCCACTCAGGAGGAAATAAAAAAGGCCTACCGCAAGCTGGCTGTTCAGTTTCATCCCGATAAGAACGCCGGGAATAAAGAGGTAGAAGAAAAATTCAAGCTTATTACCGAAGCTAATAGTGTGCTTAGCGATCCCGAGAAGCGCAAAAAATATGATACGCTTGGCGAAAACTGGCAACAGTTTGAACAGGCGGGCCAGCAAGGCGGCAATCCGTTTGGCGGCAGGGCCGGAGGCGGCCAACAATATTACGAGGGCGATATAGGCGACATTTTTGGCGGTGGCAGTGGCTCGGGTTTCTCCGATTTTTTCGAGCAGTTTTTTGGTGGAGGCAGCACCGGTGGTGGAGCGGGTAAACGCCGTGGCGCACGGGCGCATAGAGGTAACGATTTGGAAACAGAAATGGAGATTAGCCTGCTGGAAGCCTACGAAGGTACCAGCCGGATTATTCAGTTGGAGAACGAAAAGCTGCGCATAAGTACCAAACCCGGCGCCTACACTGGTCAGCTATTGCGTATAAAAGGCAAGGGCGGCAAGGGCAGTAGTGCCGAGCACCATGGCGATTTGTTTGTGCGGGTAAAAGTGTTGCCGCATCATCTGTTTACACGCAAAGGCGATGATTTGTATATAACCCAGCAGGTAGATTTGTATGCAGCGGTGCTAGGCGGAGAAACCATAGTGCCTACCCTGACTGGTAAAATAAAAGTGAAAATTGAAGCGGGCACGCAAAACAACAAAATAGTTAGAATTAAAGGTAAAGGCATGCCGATGACCGATAAGGCGGGGGCATTTGGTGATTTGTATGTGCAGCTTAATGTGCTGATACCGGATAAGTTAACCGTTAAACAGAAGGAACTTTTTGAACAACTTAAATCAACTACTTAAAACAAAAGCAATGGAAAGTTTTAATCAGTTAATACAGTCAGAAACACCGGTGTTGGTAGATTTTTACGCCGACTGGTGCGGGCCCTGCAAAGCTATGGCACCTGCCATAAAAGAAACGGCGGATGAGTTGAGTGGCAAAGCCAGGGTAATCAAGATTGATGTAGATAAGAATCAGGCGGTTTCTGCTTTATACCAGATCCGTTCTATTCCCACTCTGATAATTTTCAAAAAAGGGCAACCCGTATGGAGGCATACCGGTATGATAGACAAAGTAAGTTTAACCAGGCAGTTGCAGGCTTTCGTTTAACACCAGGGTTTGGCTTGTGTGCTTTCTTTTGCACATTGGATATTTCAGTCGCAATTACAGGGTTACGTTTGTGTATGGGTGTCTAACAATGGTCACAGCAATCATGATTGCCTTTGCCTGCGAGTTTAAATTGCGGTGCTACCGGAGCAATTACTTTGGTGTTCTCAAACTGCATTAATCGTAGGCTTATAAGTATTACTACTATGGTTACCCCCACATCGGCAGCTATGGCCATTATAAGGTTGCTGTAACCCGCAAACGCAAGCGATATAAATACCAGCTTGATGAGTATGGCCGCTGCTGTATTAAATTTTATAGTGCGCACGGTAGCGCGGCCTAAACGAACAAGATAGGGCAGGAGCGACAACCGGTCGTTCATCAGCGCAATATTGGCCACTTCAATTGCGCTATCGCTGCCGGCAGCGCCCATGGCTATGCCCACCGTAGCTTGCGCCAGTGCGGGCGAATCGTTCACTCCATCGCCCACCATAGCCACGCTGCTATATTGGTGTATTAGCTCTTTCATTTTAGCGGCCTTGTCTTCGGGCAATAAGCCTCCATATACTTTGGTAATGCCTACTTTATTTGCAACAAAGTGCGCTGCCTTTTCTGCATCGCCGGTTAGCATTATGGGTTCTATTCCCAATGCAATCAATTGCTTTATGCCCTCTGCACTATCCGGTTTAATCTCATCGGTTAAGGCAATTATGCCCGCAGCCCCTTTGCCAAAACTTACCACTACACTCGTTTTCCCTTCTGCCGTTAGCTGTTCTACTTTCTTCTCAGCAATATCATCTACCGGTTGGTGTTCTTTTATAAATGAAAGCTTGCCCACATAAATGGTTTCGTCTTCGCACACCAGGCATTTGGCGATGGCCCCCTTACCCATAATGCTTTTGAACTTTTCTACAGCGTGGGGTTCAAGCCCCTCGCGTTTGCACTCGGCTATTATAGCATCTGCCAAAGGGTGCTCCGAGAACACTTCAGCGCCCGATGAACACGCCAGCAGTTCTTCTTTGCTGGTACCATTAAGCGGAATTACATCACTCACTACCGGTTTGCCATAGGTAATCGTACGCGTCTTATCCAGCGCTATAGCTTTTATGCCGGCAAATGCCTCGAGATACTTACCGCCCTTAACCAATACTCCCTTAGACGATGCATTGCCTATAGCGGCATAAATTGCCACCGGTGTAGATATTACCAGCGCACACGGGCAAGCTATAACCAGTAGTGTTATTGCCTGGTTCAGCCATTTTTCCAATGGCAAGTGCAATACAAAAACAGGTATAATAAATACCATCAGCGATAATAAAATAATGGTGGGCGTGTAATACTTCGAAAACTTTTGAATGAAGTTCTGCGTTTTCGATTTATTGGCAGAAGCCTCGAAAGTAAGCTTTACAATTTTCGAGAAGGTAGTATCTGCCGATAGCTTAGTGGTTTCTACTTCAATAAATCCATTCTTATTCAGGGTGCCGGCAAACACATTGTCACCTACTTCTTTATCCTTCGGTATAGGCTCACCGGTTATGGTCGCTTCATCTACAGTAGTTTCGCCATTGGTTATTTTGCCATCCAACGGTATCATATCGCCGGGTTTTACCTGTATGATAGCGCCCACCGGTACTTTGTCAATCATCACCTCTGCACCGGTAGATTTCAGTAGCGCTGTCTTCGGCGATTTAGAAACCAACTCATCCATGGCGGATTTGCTGTTTTCTATGCCTATATCTTCCAGCCTTTCGCCTAATACATACAATACAATTACTACCGCCGCTTCCGGGTATTCTCCCAGGTAAAATGCGCCAATCGCTGCTATCACCATCAGCAGGTTAATGCTGCTAAAATTGAGTTTAAACAACGCTTTAAACCCATTGATGATTACCGGGTAGCCCACGCCAATGATAAATGCGCCAAACACAAAAGGCGCGTATGGCATCGGTATATGTATGCCCAGTATCGACAATACCTCCAGCGTTAGCACAATGGCAATTGAGGCGAGAAGAAAAAGAAATTTTTTATCGTGAAAGGGCAGGCGCATGGTATTACCTCACGGCCATTTTTCTTATCATGGTAGAAAACACAGAGGGGAAGAAACGCTTTACATATACGCCAAACTTTTCTTTAAAGTTAGATACTATCACTTCTTCCTTATCGCTCTTCATAGCCGCAATTATCTGTCTTGCGCATTCTTCTTTGGTCAGGCCTTTGCTGGTAGCATTATCCATGCTGTTCAGCTTTTCGCCGTTACCGGT
>DATGWP010000158.1:0-6165 GCA_035299425.1 Chitinophagales bacterium
AGTGCGTTGTAGCTTACATTGGTAACTACAAACCCCGGGCATACCAGTAAAACCTTTACGTTGTCATCATACACCTCCGCGCGTAACGAATCAAAAAAACCGTGCAGCGCATGTTTACTGGCAGCATAGCCGCTGCGCCACGGCGAACCAAACTTGCCTACGGCACTGGTAATGGTTACAAAAAGGCCGTTCTTCTGCTCTATGAAATAGGGTAGAAGAACCTTGGTAAGCGCCAGTGTGCCAAAGAAGTTTACTTCAAATAGTTTCCGGTCTGTTTCTATAGTGGTGTCCTTCGCTAACGAGCGCTGGCTCACACCGCCGTTATTTATCAGTACATCTATTCGGCCAAATTTCTTTAGGGCTTCGTTCTTCTTCTCTTCAAAGTTTGAAGAGTCATTCAGGTCAAGCGGTAATATAAGCGGGTCGCTGGTGCGGTGGTCTATGTGCGGTTCTATGCCGGCAGCTACTCTTCTCAATTCATCTTCTCTGCGGGCAGATAAAATAAGCTTTGCACCCTCCTTTGCCAATGCATAAGCCAAAGCTTCGCCGATGCCTGAAGAGGCCCCGGTAATCCATATTACTTTATCCTTTAACTCCATGGTGTTTCTTTAAAACAAAGATGCCATCTTTTTTGAAGATGGCATCTTTGTTTTTGTATTTATTGTGCTACAGATTTCCACGCAATTCCTGCTCCCGCTCTATTGCCTCAAACAGGGCTTTAAAGTTGCCCTTGCCAAAGCTCTTCGCACCACAGCGCTGTATTATTTCGTAAAACACAGTAGGGCGATCCTGAACAGGCTTGGTAAACAGCTGTAAAAGGTAACCCTCATCATCGCGGTCTACCAGTATGTTTAACTCTTTTATCTTATTGACATCCTCGTTTATTTTGCCCACACGCGTCCATACCTCATCATAATAAACTTCAGGTACGTACAGAAATTCCACACCACGTTTGCGTAGTTCAGTCACCGTAGAAATAATATCATCCGTAGCTATAGCTATATGCTGTACACCAGCCCCTTTGTAAAACTCAATGTATTCTTCAATCTGGCTTTTGCGTTTGCCATCGGCCGGCTCGTTAATCGGAAACTTCACATAACCGTTGCCGTTGCTCACCACCTTGCTCATCAGCGCCGAATACTCAGTAGAGATATCATTATCGTCAAAGGTGATAATGAGTTTAAAACCCATTACGTCTTCATAAAACTTAACCCACTCGTTCATTTTACCCAACTCAACATTACCCACGCAGTGGTCCACATGCTTCAAGCCAACTGATTGAACCGGCACATTCGACTTTTTAGCTATGTAGCCCGGCAAAAAAGCACCACGATAATTTTTGCGCTCTACAAATTTGTGGATGGTTTCGCCATAAGTTTTTATAGCGCTTATAACCACCACACCCGAATCATCTCTAAACTCAGTGGGCTGCATCACAGCTACTGCACCTCGTTTGGTAGTTTCTTCAAAACTCTTGCGGGCATCATCTACCCATAGGGCCAATACTTTTACTCCATCGCCGTGCTGCAATACATGTTTGTTTACTTCATGGTCTGGCGAAAGTGCCGAAGTCAGCACCAGCCTTATCTTGCCTTGTTCCAGTACATAGCTCGCGGTTTCGCGCACGCCTGTTTCTGGCCCGGCATAAGCTACCAGTTCGTACCCCCAGGCAGATTGATAATAGTAGGCCGATTGTTTGGCATTGCCTACATAAAACTCAACATGATCTGTTCCATTCAAAGGAAGAAAATCTGCTGTGGCTGTTGTTTTTTCAATTACTTCTGTTTCCATAATATGAGCGTGTTTATTTTTTATTCAATGTCTGTTTTGTTATAAGCCTTCTTCTTTTTTTCGGGGGTAGTGCTGTCTAACCAACTCTGGTAATAGCTGCCATCCTCAATTTTTGCTGCTGCGGTAGTTAGCCATAGCGGTTTAAAGGTATCTACCATTACGGCTAGTTCTTTGGTCTCATCCTTACCTATGCTTTTCTCTACCGTGCCCGGGTGCGGACCATGAGGGATACCAATAGGGTGCAACGTAATCATACCCCGCTCTACGTGCTTGCGGCTCATAAAGTCACCATCTACATAATACAACACCTCATCGCTATCTACATTGCTGTGGTTATAAGGGGCTGGTATCGCCTGCGGATGATAATCGTATTTGCGTGGTACAAACGAGCAGATAACAAAGTTATGCGCCTCAAAGGTCTGGTGCACCGGTGGTGGCTGGTGCACGCGGCCGGTAATCGGCTCAAAATCGTGAATGGAGAAAATGTAAGGATAGTGGTTGCCATCCCAGCCTACAGCATCAAATGGATGCGCTGCATAGTGGTAAGGGTAAAGCAACCCCTGCTTTTTTATGTATACAAGGAAATCACCTTTCAAATCAGTAGTGGTAAAATTTTCGGGTCCGCGTATGTCGCGCTCGCAAAACGGAGCATGCTCCAATAGCTGGCCAAATTCGTTGCGGTAACGCTTAGGGTATACAATGGGAGAGAAGGACTCTACAATAAACAAGCGATTGTTTTTAGTGTCAAACTCCATTTGATAAATGGTGCCGCGTGGTATTACAATGTAATCGCCGTAGCTAAACTTAAGGTCACCAAAAATTGATTTCATGGTACCTGTACCTTCGTGCACAAATATCACTTCATCGGCATCGCTGTTTTTATAGAAATAACCTTTGGTAGATTTCATGGGCGCCGCCAGCACTATATGCACATCGTTGTTTACCAGCACCGGTACGCGCGATTTCAAAAAATCCTCTACCGGTTTTACATTAAACCCTTTGTAGCAGCGGTTCTGCATGTTTTTCTGCTGTGCAATCTTTGGGCTTACATCTATCGGCTTATCTATCTTCTTAACCAACGTTGGAGGGTGGCAATGGTAAATAAGAGAGTACACATTATGAAACCCTTCGGTAGATACCAGCTGTTCGCTATATAAACTGCCATCGGGCTTTCTAAACTGCGTATGGCGTTTATGAGGAACTTCACCTTGTTTCTGATAGTGAGGCATAGAGCGATTTTAGTTTTGAAATATACACTCCGGAATTTATCAACCGGATTATATGGTCAAAGCTATGCAGATTTAGGTGAATGCCAAACTGATATTAAACAGTTTAACGAAGCTTGGATACATGAAGCAAAATGTGCAATCTATACGCTGCTCTTATCAGCGTAATCCCTGGTGTTTATCTGCATAATCATAAACCGTTTCGGTTTAAAAGCTGTAGCCTACCTGGAAAGTAAAGTTACGTGGTGGCTCTATCAGGCCCGGACGCAGGGTGTATTCTGTATTTAGAATGTTTTTGCATATAAACATAAATGTAGCCTTCTCTTTATAGCTATAACCCGCGCGCACATCCATCACAAAATCTCCCTTGTTGTGGGCTTTTCTAAAGTCATTAACCACTTTCAATGCCCCAATTTTATTGTCAATGTTTTTGATAAAGCTGTTAAAGAACGCGCTGATACCCACCGTAAAACCTTTGTAGTTGGTTTGAATATCAGCCTTAGCAGAATGCTGTATACGATACTTTAAAATCTGTACAGACTCAGGATCTGCAGGGTTATAACTCAGGTTCTGTGGATATAAATAAGAGTAGCCTAATAAAAAATTAAGCGGTACCCCAAATATTTTACCGTTAGCTACTGCCGAAAGTTCTACGCCCATTATTCGCGCTTGTTCTACGTTAACCGCTCTAAAAGGCAGCCCCACGGTGACGATGCCCGAGTCGGGGTTAAAGCCAGTAAATTCAATCATATCGGTGTACTGCATAATATAGCCAGCTACATCAAAGTAAGCCATCCACTTACTTATCTTTACACCTTGTTTAATACCTATTTCAGCGCTCCATCCGGTTTCTGGTCTCAGCGTATCATTAGGAAAAACCTCGGCTCCACTACGTATTGTGTGAACGTATTTTTCGGATAATGCAGGGTAGCGGAATCCCTGACCTATAGAGGCACGGATAAAGGTTCCTTCTGTTGCCTGCACATTCATACCAAAGCGAAACAATGGTGCTACCGGTGATGTTACAGGATTATTTCTTTCCCGTCCCATCTTTTTACTAATAGCATGAAAAGGATATTTAACCATGTCATCATCAAGCATGGCAAATTCTAATCTCATACCGCCTGTAACAGTTAAGCGTTTCCAAAACTTTTTCTCAACCTGTATAAATGCCGCTGCATTGGATACTGTAAGGGTTTTATACAATTGGAATGGGTCTCCTGCCTGATATGGATTACCGCCGTATTGTCCAAACGTTTTACCCCGAATTACACTATGGTACCCATTTACTCCTGTAATTACTACAAGGTTTATTTTATTGAATTTGCGCAAAAGGCTATAGTCGAAATAAAATTGAGTTGCACTTGTGCTGTCACCTGTGCCGCCAAGCGATACGCCGGCATTAGAATTATACATGGTATTGTATACACGGAATTTAATACTGTGCCGGTTTTCTTTTTTATCGTAATAATTTACATAAGGGTCAAAGTTAAATGTCCTGGTTCTTGTAATAACTACTTCGGTTGGTATATACATAGCAGTACCTATACCTTTCGATACAAAAAAATCTTTCAGGTTTTCATGAAAAAAATTCATGTTCAATCCTATGGTAAGGTTAGACAGTTTCTTTGGGGTATAGCGTAGTTTTGCTGTCATACGCACACGTTTATAATCATTATTTTGCCTAAAGCCCTGGTCCTGGTTATAACCGCCGGCCAGTACTATACCAAAATCTCCATATTGCTTAGCATGCAAAAACTGCGCACCACCAAACATAGGATGCTGAACCCTGTTCATAGTATCTCCATTGTGTTTAATCGTTTTACGGTGCCACCAATTGTTCCATGTATGCTGGTAAGGCTGGCCGTAAAAACCGTAATGGATTAGAATTTTATTTACAGCTTCAGGCTTTGGGTTAATAGTACGCATGTTTAGCACACCGTTTAGAGCGGATGAACCATATAATGCAGATGACGAGCCTTTGATAACTTCTACCTGCTCCAAAGCCTCTATAGGCACGGTCTCCCAACGTATACTGCCATTCTCCGGGCTTATAATTGGCATTTCATCCAATAGAGCTAATACCCGGTTTCCTGTAGCGTCGCTAAAACCGCTGCCGCCACGTATGGCTATGGTTTTCCCCAACATGTTTACGCCAGGTACCTTATTCATAGCCTCGTCCATTTTGGCGTTGTTCTGGTTTATTACCGCGGCCTTCAATACTTCCATGGAGGTTACCTCTTCGCTCAGTTTCTTTTCGTATTTAGTACCTGTAACTACTACTATATCCATCTCTACCACATCTTCCGTCATTTTCAGGTCCAGCTTCTTCTCTTTGTCAAAGGCGGTGATGGTTACCAGCTGGGTTCTTTTGGCGTACCCCAGATAGCTAAACTCAAGTGTATAAGTGCCTGCAGGTAATTTCAGTTCGTATTTGCCATCCATATCGGTCAGCGTACCTACGGCATTGCCTTTTACTTTTGTGCTTATGCGCACACCCATCATAGGCACATTGCCCTTTTCGTCTATTATAGTTCCGGTAAGGGGTATGCCCTCGGTAGTGGTGGCCACAGTTGTGGGCTCGGCAGGCTGCTCTTTAACCACAGGTGGCTCGTTGGCTACCGGCTGCTCAGTTACCACCGGTGCAGGCTCCGCATTTGCATTTACAACAATATTCAGTTGCTTATCGGTAGAGTCCAGCGTTACAGTTTCTGTCTTAGAAACCGCCCCCGGGGCATCAATCTTTAAGGTGTAGTTCCCTGCTTTAAGCAGCAGGCGGTATGCTCCGGCATTATCGGTGCCGGTGCCTACTCCCAACTCATTTACAAAAACAGTAGCACCGGGTACAGGTGCGCCTTTATCGTTATTTATTGTTCCGGTTAAATTAACATTCTGGCCGGCTACTACAAGCGAACAAAACAGGGCCAGTATTACATATAAATTCCTCATTGCGAATTTTTCGATACGAACCAAAAATAGAATTTTTCGGTTTGTTGGGTTACGTATAAAGCGAATGTTATCAACAGCTCAAAAACAAAAATGGAATGAACGCTAGACGGTCATTCCATTTTTGTAAATAGCTCATTTATAGTCTTTTATTCGCCAGAAACTTTTTTGTTTTTGGCAAGGGCGCTAAAATTATAGCTTA
>DATGWP010000159.1:0-56824 GCA_035299425.1 Chitinophagales bacterium
GGGCACAGGGCAACACCGGTGCACAAGGCGAGGCAGGACCAACAGGGCCACAGGGAGAAACCGGTCCGCAAGGTATACAAGGTGCACAGGGTAACACCGGTGCACAAGGCGATGCAGGACCAACAGGCCCTCAGGGAGAAACAGGACCACAAGGCTTGCAAGGGGCACAGGGCAACACCGGTGCACAAGGCGAGGCAGGACCAACAGGTCCTCAGGGAGAAACCGGTCCGCAAGGCTTACAAGGTGCACAGGGTAACACCGGTGCGCAGGGCGAAGCAGGACCAACAGGTCCTCAGGGAGAAACCGGTCCCCAAGGTATACAAGGTGCACAGGGCAATACCGGTGCGCAAGGCGTAGCCGGACCAACAGGAGCTCAAGGTGAAACCGGCCCACAAGGTATACAAGGTGCACAGGGTAACACTGGTGCGCAAGGTGAGGCAGGACCAACGGGAGCGCAAGGTGAAACTGGTCCGCAAGGTATACAGGGTGCACAGGGCAACACCGGTGCACAAGGCGAAGCAGGGCCAACGGGTCCGCAGGGAGAAACAGGACCACAAGGTATACAAGGTGCGCAGGGTAATACCGGTGCACAAGGCGAAGCAGGGCCAACAGGGCCACAGGGAGAAACCGGTCCGCAAGGCTTGCAAGGGGCACAGGGCAACACCGGTGCACAAGGCGAAGCAGGGCCAACGGGTCCGCAGGGAGAAACAGGACCACAAGGTATTCAAGGCGCACAGGGTAACACCGGTGCGCAAGGCGTAGCCGGACCAACAGGGCCACAGGGTGAAACCGGTCCACAAGGTATACAGGGTGCACAAGGCAACACCGGTGCGCAAGGAGAAACGGGTCCGCAAGGCCTACAAGGTGCACAAGGCGACGCAGGACCAACAGGACCTCAGGGAGAAACCGGACCACAAGGTATACAGGGTGCACAGGGTAACACCGGTGCGCAGGGCGAAGCAGGGCCAACAGGGCCACAGGGAGAAACAGGGCCGCAAGGTTTACAAGGAGCACAGGGTAACACCGGTGCACAAGGTGACGCTGGACCAACCGGGCCACAGGGTGAAACAGGGCCACAAGGCTTACAAGGTGCACAGGGTAACACCGGTGCACAAGGTGAGGCAGGGCCAACAGGGCCTCAAGGAGAAACCGGTCCGCAAGGTATACAAGGAGCACAAGGCAACACCGGTGCACAAGGCGAAGCAGGACCAACAGGCCCTCAGGGTGAAACTGGCCCTCAAGGTTTACAAGGTGCACAGGGTAACACCGGTGCACAAGGAGATGCAGGGCCAACAGGAGCACAAGGAGAAACCGGTCCACAAGGTTTACAGGGTGCACAGGGTAACACCGGTGCGCAAGGCGAAGCAGGACCAACAGGACCTCAGGGAGAAACAGGTCCGCAAGGCTTACAGGGTGCACAGGGTAACACCGGTGCGCAGGGCGAAGCCGGTCCAACGGGTGCACAAGGTGACGCTGGACCAACAGGGCCACAGGGAGAAACAGGACCACAAGGTATACAAGGTGTACAGGGTAACACCGGTGCTCAAGGTGAAGCAGGACCAACTGGACCACAGGGAGAAACCGGTCCGCAAGGTTTACAAGGTGCACAGGGTAATACCGGAGCACAAGGCGATGCAGGACCAACAGGGCCACAAGGAGAAACGGGACCACAAGGTATACAGGGTGCACAGGGCAACACCGGTGCGCAGGGTGTAGCCGGACCAACAGGACCGCAAGGAGAAACAGGGCCACAAGGGCCTACCGGTGCCGATGGTGCTGAAAATGCATGGGGTTTAACCGGTAACACCGGCACTACTGCGGGCACTAATTTTATCGGCACTAGCGATAATGCTGCGCTGGCCATCAAAACAAATAATACAGATGCAATGCGCATTACTACCACGGGCAACGTGGGTATTGGCACAACAACCCCATCTACCCGCCTGCATGTTTACCATGCTACCAGCGATGCTATTGTTCGTATTGAAACACCTACCACTACAAATGAAGCGCGCTTAGAATTCTGGAAATGGAACTCAACGCTGGGTGCATCCGTTGGTTTTTATCCCGGCACCTCTGACCTTAGGTTGCGCACCCTGCAAAGCAGTGATGTAATATTTGAACCTAACTCTACGGAGGTGATGCGTGTGCGGAATAACAGACGTGTAGGTATTGGAACTGCTACGCCTGATACTACTTTGCATATAATAGGCTCGGTAAAAATAGTAGATGGCACTCAAGGTAGCGGCAAGATACTTACCAGCGATGCCAATGGCCTGGCCAGCTGGCAAAGCGCCGCAGCCACTGTAACCAATAACGCCTGGGGGTTAACCGGCAATGCAGGAACCACAGCAGGCACTAATTTTATAGGTACCACCGATGCTATTGATTGGGTAATAAGAACCAACAACACCGAACGTGCGCGTGTGCTTAGCACAGGCAATGTAGGTATAGGCACCAACAACCCATCAGCTGCGAAACTTACCGTTCATGGTGGTTTTTCTTCGGGCGATAACACTAATACGGTGGCTAGCGCAGCGGGCGCTATAGGGTCAGACAATACAGCCTCTGGCGGTTTTTCGTTTGCCACAGGCCAACACTCCTATGCCAGCGGCTTTACCAGTGTGGCACAAGGGCTCAGCGATACAGCATCCGGCAATCAATCTATTGCAATAGGCGGTATAGGCAACCGTGCTAACAATAATTACTCATCTGTAATAGGGGGCTCAGGAAACAAGGTAAACGCCGATGGCGCAGTAGCAGTAGGCGGCTACTTTGATAGTATTACCGGCCATCAATCCGTAACACTGGGCGGCGAAAACAACCGGATTACCAATTGGCGCAGCGTAGCCTTTGGCTACAATAACCGCAGCACCGGCCAAATGAGTCTGGTAGGTGGAAACACCTCGCTGGCTTCTGCCAATTATGCTGTGGCTATAGGATTGAACGATACCGCCAGCGGTACGGGTGCAGTGGCATTCGGGCAAACCAACAAGTCATCGGGTAGCAATAGCTTTACTGCGGGCTCAGGTAACCTGGCCAGTAATAACGGCTCTGCAGCGTTTGGCGTAACCAATACGGCAAGTGGCCAATATTCTTTTGCTGTAGGGTTAGACAACGTAGCGTCATCAACTTATGCTATTAGCGGAGGACAGCGCTCTTTAGCCAGCAACCAGGCTGCTATAGCATTGGGAACATTTGATACAGCATCGGCTAACCATGCAACTGTTTTAGGTGGTATAAATAACCGTGCTTCAAATAATTACTCCTCTATAGTAGGCGGCTCGGCCAATAAAGTAAACGCCGACGCTGCTGCTATTATAGGCGGTATAAACGATAGCATAGCCGCCGGTTCAGGTTCCGTAATTGCCGGTGGCGAAGGTAACCGTATAACCGGTGCGCGTAGTTTGGTGTTTGGATATAACAACCGCGCTAACGGGCAAATGAGCGTGGCAGGCGGCAGCACCTCACTGGCCAACAGCAGTTACTCTATTGCTATAGGGTTAAACGATACCGCTATGGGCCAGTCTACCGTGGTGTTTGGCCAAAACAATAAAGCCACCGGCTCCAATGCTTTTGTGGCCGGTGCCAGCAACTATACTTCGGCAAGCCAGGCAGTTGTATTTGGTATAAACGATACCGCCACCGGTACCGGTTCGGCAGTGTTTGGGCAAAACAACAGGGCTGGCGGCAATTATTCGTTTGTAGCCGGCTCGGGCAACTATGCGGCTGCCAACCAGGGGGTGGCTTTTGGTAATAACGATACTGCCACAGGTGCCAATACATTTATCAGCGGCTATAATAACTACGCTACACAAAACGCATCGGGCGTATTTGGCGGGCACCACAATACAGCCTCAGGTCAAAACGCGGCTGTGCTGGGTGGCACGGGCAATACTGCAAGCGGTTTTAGTTCGGTAGTAATTAACCAATCTAACACGGCAACCAACAATAACACACTTGCCGGCGGGTATCAATCACTGGCATCGGGTAATATAAGTTTTGCCATGGGCTATCGTGATACAGCAACAGCGCAAGGCTCGTTTGCCACCGGCCAGGATAACAAATCGAGCGGCACCAACTCGTTTACCACAGGTTATAGTAACCTGGCCAGCGGCAGTAACTCTGCCGCTTTGGGTGAAGATAATACCGTGAGCGGCTCTGGTGCGTTTGTAACCGGCGGAGATAATACTGTTTCAGGTGGCTACTCGGCCGTATTAGGTGTAGAGGATACCGCCAGCGGCTTTGCAGCATTTACTGTTAACCGTGGCAACAAAGCTACCGGTAACCACAGTTCAGCTTTTGGCTCGTACAATACAGCACCTTCTTTTAACGAATTTGTAATAGGCAACTATGCAACCAATTACACACCGGCAAGTACCACCGCAGTAAATGCTGCCGACCGTGTGTTTAATGTAGGTGTGGGTACTTCGCACACTAACCGCGCCGATGGTTTTACCATCTTAAAAAATGGCAATGTGGGCGTAGGCACCTCTGCACCGGCTGCAGATTTGCATGTGGTAGGCAACATACGTATGGTAGATGGCAACCAGGCCAGCAACAAGGTAATGACCAGCGATGCCAACGGTACCGCTACCTGGCAAACACTGCCAACCATAAGCGGCCCTACAGGGCCAACAGGCGCACAGGGACCTACAGGTGCTGTCGGAGCTACCGGTGCACAAGGTGATGCCGGGCCAACCGGCGCGCAGGGCGAGACAGGGCCAACCGGTGCACAGGGCATTACCGGGCCTACCGGTCCTTCTATACCACAAACCCTAAGCATCAATGGCGATTCACTAAGTATATCGGCGGGCAATACTGTTAGCCTGGCCAACATTGGTGGCAATACATTAGATGGTGCCTACGATGAAGGTGGCGCGGGTTCGGGCCGAACTATTACTGCCGATAACGGGGCCGTATTAATACAAGGTACCGATGGCTTGCAGGTAACAGGTACTGTAGGCTCAGGAACTGCCCTGGCTTTAAGCGGTGCAGGCACACGCATGTTTTTCTACCCTGCAAAAAGTGTATTCAGGGCAGGTACTGCTACCGGTACTGAATGGGATGCTGCCAACCTGGGTAACTATTCAGCAGCCTTTGGAGAAAACAATAAAGCCTCTGGCTCTCATACTTTAATAAGCGGGTATGGAAACACCGTAACCGGCAACCGCTCCATGGCGTCAGGTTTTGGCAGCAGTGTAAATGGTGTCAACTCATTTGCCGGTGGTTACTTAAGCCATGCGGAACTTAATCACTCCATTGCGTTTGGCTGGGGAGATACAACCTCTGCAGATGCGACGGCTGCATTTGGTATTAATAATAAAGTAAGCGGTTTTGCGGGTTTTGCAGCAGGCTCTGACAACAATGCTACAGGCGGCAGTGCAACAGCGTTTGGTAACAACAATAATTCTACCAACAACAACAGCCTTGTTGCCGGTGGCCAAAACAATACAGCATCGGGTATCAACTCGGTGGTGGCAGGTGGTAATGGAAATACTGCCAGCGGATACAGTTCAGCTGTAATTAATCAGAGTAACAAGGCCACCAATAACAATGCTTTTGCGGGTGGCTACCAATCAGTCGCATCGGGCAATATCAGCGTAGCATTAGGATATCGCGACACGGCAAGCGCACAAGGGTCTTTTGCTACCGGTCAGGATAATACATCGGCCGGCGACAACAGCTTTACCAGTGGCAATGCAAACCGTGCCACCGGAACAAACGCTGCGGCTTTTGGAACATCTAATACAGCCCCGTCTTTCGGCGAATTTGTAACCGGTAACTATGCTACTGTTTATACGGCTTCTAATGCTACCGGCATTTCGGGCAGTGACCGTGCTTTTAATGTAGGTGTAGGCACATCAAACAGCAGCCGTGCCGATGGGTTTACGGTTTTAAAAAGCGGCAACGTAGGCGTAAACACAGCTACCCCTTCAGAGAAATTACACATAGTAGGAAACATACGCGTGGTAGATGGCAACCAGGCTGCCGGTAAAGTAATGGTGAGCGATGCTAACGGTGTGGGTAGCTGGCAAACATTAACAGGAGCTACCGGTGCCACCGGGCCTACAGGCGCCACCGGTGCTGCGGGGTCTACCGGGGCTGCAGGTGCTACCGGACCCACAGGTGCAACAGGTGCTGCTGGAGCTACAGGCCCTACTGGCCCAACCGGCCTTACCGGGGCATCAGGCGCTACAGGGCCTACCGGAAACACCAACGGCTGGCTGCTTACCGGTAATAGCGGCACTAACCCGGCCACTGACTTTGCAGGTACTACCGATGCGGTAGATTATGTAGTACGTACCAACAATGCTGAGCGTATACGTGTGCTTAGCACCGGTAATATGGGTATTGGCGTTACAAACCCGGCAGCAAAACTGGATATTGGCGGACCTGTAATGATTACTAACAGCGCTACCAACTCCGACTTACAGTTTAATACAGCCGCCCGTTCAACTATATACCCTAACGGAACTAACACACCAACCAACGTTAACATACAACTGCGCAGCAAAGGCACCGGCGTATTAGAACTAAACAGCGACAATGCAGGTAATATACAAATGGTAACCGGCGGCGGTAAAGTAGGTATAGGCACTGCTACACCTACTGCCAATTTATCGTTCAACGGAACCGCTGCCCAAACCATACACGTAGAGCGCACCACCACAACCAGCAATAACGGAAGCAGCCTGACCATACAGGCCGGTGGTGCACCATCGGGCGCACTGGATAAAAACGGCGGCGATCTGGTATTGAGTGGTGGTATAGCTACCGGTAACGGCAACGGGGTTAGCAACAATGGCTCTACCATTATTTTTAAAACAGCCACCCCAATGGGTAGTTCCTCTTCTCTGGATGTAACTCCCAGCGAAAAAATGCGCATTTGTGGCAACGGCTTTGTAGGTATTGGTGGCATTACACCGGCATATCCGCTAGAGGTAGGCCTAACCACCCAACGCACTATCAGCAACTACGGTTACCTTAACCAGAGCGGTAGCACCGGTAACATAAGCAGCAATCAAACACCCGATATATCCATACGCGCCAGCGGCCGCATACTGGCTACCGAGTTTAACGCTATGAGCGATGCACGTATTAAACACATACTTAACCGCACCAATACTGCTGCCGACCTGCAAACACTTAGCGGCATACAAATAACCGATTACCGTTTTATAGATACTATTGAAAAGGGCAACCGCACTATTAAAAAAGTAATAGCGCAGGAGCTGGAGGCAATCTATCCATCGGCTGTTACAAAATCGGTAGGTACTGTGCCCGATGTATTCCAACTGGCAGAAATAAAAGATGGTATAATAACAGTTGCTAATAGCCTGCAAGCAGGCGATATGGTTAAGCTGGTATTTGCCAACCGCACCGAGGTGATTAAAGTATTGACCGCTACCGGTACTACTATTAAGGTAGATGCTGCAGATACAGGAAAGGTATTTGTATATGGCAAACAGGTAGATGATTTCCGCTCGGTAGATTACGAAGCGCTGACTACGCTGAATATTTCTGCTACACAGGAGCTGCTAAAAAAGATAGAGCAGCTAGATGCTGAAAACAACACGTTAAAAACACAGTTGAACGCCAAGGCTGATGCCAGCGAAGTTAACCAGCTAAAACTACAGCTAGAAGAACTTAAGCAGTTGATGCAACAAAACGGAATAAGGAGTAATAAATAACATCAACTGATTTATATGAAGACTGCCGAAGCTTTAAAACTTCGGCAGTTTTGATTTAAAGATAGTACTACTGCTTACTGCTTAGGTAATCTTCCATTAAACCCACCAGGCTAATGTCGGCCTCTTTGGGATTAAAGCGGAGGTTGCGTAGTTCCTGCAATGCTGTTTTGTTCAGGGCATCCAGGTTTTTCTGATCTTTGGTTTTAAGCGCATCTTTCATGTAGCTGATAACAAACTTGTGAACCGGTGAGGTATGCAGGTAGGTCATAAAAAAACGGTAGGTATTCTTAAGCAGGTAACTCAGATAGTGGTACTCCTTCATCTCGTAGCGCAGCATCAGGTTAATGATTTTGAGGTTGCCTACATAGTCGCGGCGGGTATCACCATTGGTCAGGCTCATCAGTTCGTTTACCTCGGTTACACACTCATCCAGTTTGCTCAGCTTAAGATAAGCATAGGCTACATTAATGCGCAGTATATAATTATAGGCTTTGCCTATAAACGGCGCTAAGCGGTCGAGCCCATCCTGGCAATACTCTATGTATTGTGCCAGCTTTTTTACATTATTCTGCCGCATGTAGTATAGCAACCCGTATATAGCCACCGTTTGAAACCTATCTGCATCGTGAAACTGGCTTTGCAGGTCCATGCCTTCCAGCAGTTTTAATCGATCTTCGAAGTTGGAAAACTCATTGGTAAGCAGCGAAGCCGCCAGGCAATGGTTATAGCCCAGCACCAGCCAATTAGTTACAGTTTTAGGGTGCGGTTCATGCTGAACAAAATCGAGTTTCTTGTTGGCCCACTCCAGGTACTTTTTGTAATCGCCCAGGGCACAGTGATACATAGCCCAAAACTGCAGGTAAGTATGGCGGGCCTTTGCGCTCTTAAGGTCTTCGTATTTGTAGGCGCTTATCTTTTTACCCAGTGCTTTTATTTCTTCGGCATTATCCTCGGGCGATACATTGGCTTCGTAGTTAATACGGCTAAACAGCTTGATACTACAATTCATTATGTTGCGCAACTGGCGGATGGTTTCCATCAACTCCTCCTCTTCTACATCCAGCGTATCCAGATTTACTTCGGGCTCGTGGCGATAGTAGCCCATAGATATAAGGCCGCGCTGCATAGCGATTAATTGTAGTATATCGCTCAGTTTTTCTTCTTCGTAGGCTTCTACCTTCAGCTTCTCTATCATTTTCTTTGCCATAGGAAAAAGCCCTTTGGCCATCAGCCGCTTGATATCCAGGATATATACCATCAGGTCGCGGTCCTCGCGCACAGTAAGCTCGCTGTGCCTAAGCGTTTTTATAATCATCTGCTTCAGGTAGTGGCGGGTTACGGCAAAGTTTTTTTCAAACTGGCTTACCCCACGAAACTTTTTGAAGATGCGCTCTTCGTTGTACACCGGTTCGGTATTCAAAAAATCGAATAGCTGCAGGTAGATGGGGCTGGAGCCTTTTTCGTAAATATTTACGTATTGGGTAAAAAATTTCTTCTCGCTTTTGCTCAGCGATTTTATCATTTGAAAAAGCTCGTCCTGTTGCTCCATAGATAATTGTATTACTGTAAAAGTAATTTGATTACCTAAATATTTGCAGTTAGAGCCATACAGATTCTAAATCATAATTTTTGATTGCCTATAAACATAACTAACTAAATAACAGTTATTTATTGATGTTTATTGATTTGGTTACAAAATATGCCTGAAAACATTGATTGAATTTCAGGTTTGGACACCGAATAAACATTATCACCTCATTTTCAATTATTTAAACTCAAAAAAAATCTTATTTACCTAATCGGTCACATATTATAGGAAAATCTATATGCTATTTTCTGCCGTAACTTTGAGTTATAAAAACATACAGCTATGGACAACCCGGAAGTACGCACCCTGATGTATTACGCCTTTGGTCTGTTTTATATATTATGCCTGGTAGCAGCGGCCTACGCTATGATGTATTACAGCATGCACTAACAGCACTTAACCGTTTTTCAGCCGCTTAGGGTTTTTGGCCAAAAAATCGCCCCAGCCCGAAACCTTATCACCGGCAACAATAGCAGTGGCCCCCCCCTGAAAGTGGTGGCATACAGCAGCAGCGAGGCCATCGGTTGCATCTAAAAATTTAGGCTGCAACTCGAATTTGCAGAGCCGTTGCAGCATAGCCGCTACCTGCTCTTTACTGGCATTGCCGTTGCCGGTTATAGATTGTTTTATCTTCTTGGGCGAGTATTCTACCACGGGTACCTCTTTGGTTAGTGCCGCGGCAATAGCCACCCCTTGGGCGCGACCCAGTTTTAGCATACTCTGCACGTTTTTACCAAAAAAGGGGGCCTCTATAGCGCAGGCAGTGGGCTGGTAATTATCTATTAGCCCGCTTATCTTCTCAAAAATTGTACGCAGCTTTTGCAGTGGGTCTTCGTATTTGCTTAGCTGTATCACACCCATGCTTATCAGCTTCATGTTCTGCTTATCTATTTCAATAATGCCGTAGCCCAGCACAATAGTGCCCGGGTCTATACCCAAAATGATTTGCTTTTTGCCGCTCACCATTCAAATATATCATTCAGTGTTTACTATTTGCTATTCGCTATTAACTTGCCCGCGTGAATTTGCTGCGCAACAAATATGTAAAAAACACCCTGATGCTGGCTTTGCTGGTACTAATGGGCTGGTTTATTGTGCAGCAGCTTTTTATCAAAAATGATTTCGATGCACAGGTAGCTTTCTTCAAACAGAACATTAACACCGCCAACGCCTGGCTGCTGATACTTGCACTTGTGTTAATGCCCATCAACTGGATGCTGGAAACCGTTAAGTGGAGACTGCTGATTAAAAGCGCCGAGCCGTTTATGCATTTGTTTAAGTCGGTAATAGCGGGTACTACACTGGGCTTTGTAACACCCGGCCGCACCGGTGAGTTTGTGGGGCGCGTGCTGTTTGTAAAAGAAGAAAACAAGGCGAAGATTTTTTACCTGAGCAGCATAGGCGGTATTGCACAATCGGTAGCTACGCTGTGTGTGGGTGTGTTTCTTGTTTTTATGTGGAGCGGAAACTCATTTTTTTATGGTTTAACACTGGGTGTGGCCATTGCCTTTTTGCTGGTATACTTTCGCTTCGATTTGCTGAACCGGTTTATTTCTTCAAACGCGTTTCTGCAAAAACATAGCCTGGTAATAGGGCACGATGAGTTGCCCGGTGTAGCATTGCAGTTTATTGTGCTGTTGTTATCGTTTATACGCTTTGGCGTTTACCTTATGCAGTATGTGTTGCTGTTAATGTTCTTTGGTGTAAGCACTGATTTTTTTGCGTTGTTGGTGCACAGCGGTGTATTTTTGGTAGCACAAACGTTTTCGCCCATGATGCCTTTTGTAGATGTGAGTTACCGGGGTGGTAGTGCTTTGTATGTGTTTCATAATTTTACTACCAACAATATTGGTGTGCTTACGGCGGTAATGATGGTGTGGCTGATTAATTTGGTAATACCGTCGCTGGTGGGGTATCTGTTTATAGTGGGCAAAGGGGCTAAACGGTTAAAGGTTTAAAAGAGAAATATGCAAACATTATTATCGCACGATTACTTTATGCGGCTGGCTCTGAAAGAAGCGCAATATGCTAACGAAGAAGACGAAGTACCGGTGGGTGCCCTGGTAGTGTGCAACAATAAAATAATAGGTAAAGGCTATAACCAAACTGAAAAGCTAAAAGATGTAACGGCACATGCCGAAATGCTTGCCATAACGGCTGCAAGTAACTATTTAGGCTCCAAATTTTTAGAAGATTGTACCCTGTATGTAACCCTGGAGCCTTGCCTGATGTGCGCCGCTGCACTTAAATGGGCGCGTATAGGCACACTGGTATATGGTGCCAGCGATGCCAAGGCGGGCTATTCTATTACCCCCGGGCGTGTGCTGCACCCTAAAACCGAAGTGGTTAGCGGTATACTGGCAGCCGAGTGTGGCGGGCTGGTAACTGCATTTTTTCGGGAGAAAAGGTTAGGAAAGGGCTAGACCTCATCCCTCTGCCTTCGGCATCTCCCTTCTCCTGAAGGAGAAGAGAGAACTTACCAATGTAAATCAGACAAATTTAACCGCTAAATGCGGGTTGGAATAAATTCTCAATAAAACTGTGCAAAATTTGTTGGGGCGCTGTTCGTCTTTTAGGCAGATTATAATTTTGGCATTTTAAAATCCTTTTACATTCGCATTTGCAAATCATTATCATCACTATTAAAACTTAAATATTATGGCTTTTACCTTACCAGCACTACCCTACGCATTTGATGCGCTTGAACCGCATATTGATGCTAAAACAATGGAAATTCACCACGGCAAGCACCACAATGCTTACATTACTAACCTGAACGCTGCTGTAGCCGGCACCGAATGGGAAAACAAATCGCTTGAAGAATTAATGGCTAATATTAGTAAGTTATCGGCGGCTGTGCGCAACAATGGCGGCGGACACTGGAACCACTCTTTCTTTTGGCAAATAATGGGCCCTAACGCGGGCGGCAACCCTACCGGCGCAGTAGCAGGAGCCATTGACGCTGCTTTCGGTTCGTTCGATAATTTTAAAACAGAATTTGCCAAGGCAGGTACTACACGCTTCGGCTCAGGTTGGGCATGGTTAGTAGCCAACGGAGGTAAACTTTCAATCACTTCTACCCCTAACCAGGATAACCCGCTGATGGATATAGCTGAAGTAAAGGGCACACCTATATTAGGCATAGATGTATGGGAGCATGCTTACTACCTTCACTATCAAAACCGCAGACCTGATTACATCACTGCTTTTTTCAACGTAATTAACTGGGACGAGGTGAACAAGCGCCTTTCCGCAGCTAAGTAATTTAAACCACACTGCCGTCATTGCAAGGGAAGCTCTGCAACTGAAGCAATCTCGTCCATAAGCAGGGATTGCCTCGTCGCCCAAAGTGGCTCCTGGCAATGACGGCCCTTTTTTAATAAGATAATTTTTCATGCAGACGCCCAAGCAATTAGCCGAACTATACGAGAATTTTTACCAGAAGAACAGTTTTAATTATGACCCTAATGGTTTGTATGAACCGGTAAGGCATATAATGAATATACCGGGCAAGCGCATACGCCCTATGCTGTTGCTAATGGCCTGCGATATGTTTGGCGGCAACCTGCAAGAGGCCCTGAATGCGGCCTTTGCTATGGAGGTGTTCCACAACTTTACATTGGTGCACGACGATGTAATGGACAATGCAGATATACGCCGCGGTGTGCCTACCGTGCATATTAAGTATGGCCTTAACGAAGCTATACTTGCCGGCGATGTAATGCTAAGCTATGGTTACAAATACCTGCTAAATATACAAGAGCCTAACACCACCGGCGCTATGCGCCTGTTTACCAAAACATCTATCGAAATTTTTGAGGGCCAGCAACTGGATCTTGATTTTGAAAAGCGACTGGATGTAACGGTGGATGAGTACCTGAAAATGATAGAGTTTAAAACATCGGTTCTGTTAGCTGCCAGTTTGCAGATAGGCGCTTTGGTAGCCGGTGCCAGTAAAGAAGACCAGGAAAAACTATATGAGTTTGGCTTAAACCTGGGCCTTAGCTTCCAGATAAAAGATGACTGGTTGGATACCTTTGGTGAGGGAGAAAAAGTAGGCAAAAAAATAGGCGGCGATATTATACAGAACAAGAAAACCTTCCTGTTAATTACGGCGCTGAACAATGCCAGTGATGAGCAACGCAAACAGTTGCTTGCACTATTCCAGGAAAAAGACGAAACAAAGAAAGTAGCCGGTGTAATGAATGTATACGATGCACTTGGCATCAGTGTTAAAACCGAAAGTAAAATAAATGAGTTGTATAGCAAATCGCTCGACTCGTTACGCTCGGTAAACCTGCCCGATGAAAAGAAACAGCAATTGCTGGCGCTGGCAGAGAAGATACACAACAGGGATTATTGAGAAATCAATGACAGGCAGCTTCGCTATACCGTTTCTAAGGTGAAGTAGAAAGTTGCGCCCTCATCTACTTTGCTTTCTGCCCATATACGGCCGTTGTGTTTATCTACTATCCGCTTTACAATATTTAGCCCTACGCCGGTCCCCTCAAACTCGCTGGAGCCGTGCAGGCGCTGAAACGCACCAAACATGCGGTCGTAGTATTTCATTTCGAACCCGGCACCATTGTCTTTTATATAAAAAATAGTGCCGGTATCGGTTTTATCGCAGCCCACTGTAACCTCAGGGTTATCTTTTTTAGATGAATACTTAATTGCGTTAGATAAAAGGTTAACCAGCACCTGCTCTAACATAGACAGGTCGCCACGCACATTGGGCAGCTCGCCAACCGTAAGCTTAGCCCTGTGTGGATTAGCTATGGTTATTTTATCCCATACGGCATTTACCAGCTGGGTAGTATTAACAATGGTATGTTTAACCGGTTCTTTGCTATAGCGGGAAAGCATTAGCAAGTCGTTAATAATAGCATCCATCCTTCGGCTACTACTATATACATGCCCGAAAAGATTTTTTAATTCTTCATTAAGCTGTTCTTCAAATTCTGTTTTTATTATTTGTGTAAACCCTATCAGGGTTCTTACCGGCGAACGCAAATCATGCGAAACAGAATACGAAAATGCCTCTAAAGCCTCGTTAGCTTCGGTAAGTTCGGCGGTGCGTTGTTTAACCCTTTCCTCCAGCAATTCGTTCATTTTAAGCACTACTTCTTCTGCCTGTTTGCGCACGGTTACATCGCGGCTTACACCATCTACGCGCACCAGCTTACCTTCGGCATTCAGCGTGGGTGTAATGGTGGTTTCTATCCAGCGTACACTGGCATCTTTATGTATAATGCGATAATTCATTTCGCATTGCCCACCACTTTCCATGGTTTGAGCCACGGTATCAAATATGTGCAGATCATCCGGGTGTACAATTTGCCTCCACAAATCAGGGTTGGCAAAATACTCTTCGGGCAAATAGCCAAACACCTTCTGGCAGGCCGCCGACATTTGCAGGGTGCGGTAGTTTACCAGGTCTACCGAAAACAGTACCTCATCAATGGTATTGAAAAGAGTTTCCAGTTCAAGGTTGGTAGCAGCCAATTTTTCGCGGGCTTCTATCTGTTCGGTTATATCCTGTATGTATCCATGCCATATTACAGTGCCATTTAACCCTTGTTCGGGGCGCGATTCTGCTTGCAGCCATTTTATTTCGCCGGCAGCAGTTATTACGCGGTACTCTTTCTGCCAGGGTGTAAGGGTTTGCCGCGAATGCTCGATAGACGCAAGAAAACCCTGTAGTTCATCGGGATGTATTTGCGAAAAAGGCAATGCGGGATCTACTATAACCTTATCTGCACTAAGCCCCGGCAAAATACGCTCGATACCCATACCCATAAATGGGAATGACATTTTGCCATCAGCAGTCATTTCAAATCTATACACAGCTACCGGCACCTGGTCGGTTAGTTTAAGTATAAACTCATGACTATCCTGCAACTGTTTTTCATATTTCTTCCGGGCTGTTATATCTCTTGCAAAAATCATCACCCTGCCATCGGCCATCATTTTTGCATTCAGTTCTATCTCTATAGCATGTCCGTCTTTTTTCAAGGCCATCCTTTCGTACCTAACCTCCTGCCCCGCCCTTAATTTCTCTACATTGGTCGCAATTATTACTGCTTCCTCCTTACGCATTAAGTCGGTTACCTTTAATTGCATGATTTCCTGTTTGCTGTAGCCAAACAAAGTTTCGGCAGCCGCATTTATTTCTTCAAAACCAAGTTCAGCATTTAGTATAACTACAGCATCTGATGCCTGTTCTATCAGTGACCTGTAGTTTAACTCGCTGGCTTTAATTTTTTCTTCGTACAATTTGCGCTCGGTAACATCAATATGCATTACAACCGCACCTGCGCCGTGTTTTTTCATCAGTGGTGCTACCTCAGCCACAAACCATCGCTGCTGAGAAGGTGAATGGCAAGAATATTCTAAATCAAAGTAAGGAAGCGAACCGTTGATTACACTTTTTATACCCATTGCTATTTGTTTGCCAATAGGGGCAGCGTCTCCGCTGGCATTATCAGCTATATCTATATAATTATCGCCAATGCTATACGCGGCACTACGCAAACTATTCTCGTGCCCAAACCTTATCCATGCCTCATTGACATCTACTATTACTCCATCCTGATTTAACAAAGCTATATTGGCAGGTAGTGCATCCAGTATCGATGATTGTGTTAGGGAATAAGCCTCTAAATCGGTATAACTTTTTTGTAGTTTTTCCTCAGCTTCTTTTTTGTCTGATATATCTCTGAAATTAGATACCAGGCCATTAATAGAAGGCTCGTGAAGCATGTTGGTCATGGTTCCTTCAGCCCATATCCAGTGCCCCATTTTATGACGCAGCCGGTGCCGGCTATAAAACGAGTTGGCCGGGGCTTGTAAAATAGCCTCTATTTTTTCGCCAATTTGCTTTATATCATCCGGATGTAGTAACTCTGTTGCCGGTATTTTTAAAAACTCCTCCAGGGGATAGCCAAGTATTTTTGCAACCGATGGGCTTGCGTATGTTATTTTGCCATCGGGATCTGCCAGTGTTTTCATATCGGCACTGTTCTCTATCAGTGCCCTGAAACGTTTTTCATTAGCTACCAGCTTTTCTTCTGCTTCCTTTCTTTCTGTGCCATCGCGTGCTACGGCATAGTAAGTGTTTGTTTCCTTATCCCATCGAGAAGACCAGATAACTGGCACCAGGTGGCCGTCTTTATGTATGTATCGGTTTTCGAAATTGGTCTGCGATTCTCCCTCTGCAATTTTAGCAGCCATCTGCGCAGTCATGGTTACATCTTCGGGGCAAACAAAATCAATAAAAGGCTTGCCTATAAGTTCATCGGGCGTGAAGCCCCATAGTTTTTCGCTGGCGGCATTCATGGTAACAAACCTGCCTTCCGAATCTATGGTACAAATAATATCCATAGATTGGTTTAATATATTTTGAAGGTGATGGTTTGCTTTTACAAGAGTTGCCTGCGCTACCTTTTTGCTTGTAAGGTCTCGAAACACCAATACTGCCCCTACTATTTTGCCTGCTACATCTTTTACCGGAGAGCCGCTGTTGCTTATAATTATTTGTCCGCCGCCTTTTTGGTACAGAATGGTATTGTTTTCAAATTCAATAGCTTCTCCTTTTTCTAAAATGCGGCTTACTATATTTTTAAATTTCAACCCGGTTTCTTCATTCACCACATTATACACCTGCTGCAGCGGCAGACCAGCCGCTTCTGCGCTTTTCCAACCTGTTAGTTGTTCGGCCGATGGGTTCATGTTCTGAATTATTCCTAGTAAGTTGGTTGCTATTACCCCTTCCTCTAAGCTGTTTAACGTTTCACGTAAATACTCTTCGCGCAGCACCAATTCGTAATGCAACCTGGCAGCCCTGTTAATTTCTCTTACAAAAAAATATACCAATAGCACTACCGAAAATGCGGTAATGCCAAAGGCTACATCGGCATATACTTTAGTAATAGGCGCAGAAAAATACCTGGTGGCAAGTAATACAGCAAAAGAAAGCAGTAATGCTGCGAGTAAATACAACCTTGAGTTAAATCTGAACTTCATAAATCCATGTCTAGTTAAATACTTCTCTTTTGAATACAATTAGCACTTTGGGCTGCAAATAAGCGATATAGCCATGCCCTGCGGAATAGTATAAGTTGTGAAAATCGCGTAGTGGTTTTAACTACAAAATGCGGGGATTTTTAGTTGTACACTCTTTAATTCATACGTCCCTTAATCAAACAACTGATACAGCCTATTGGCAAATAAACCAATACAATAATAGCTATTAAGGATATCGTTTATTTGTATCGTTAATTTAGTTTCTGCTTAGCACAGCCACTTCAATAAGACCATTTGTTGATATTGTTTTATAAGACAACACTGAAACCTGTATTTTACACGGGTGGTAGTATAAGGGGGCAGGTTGTTTGTTTCTACAAATACCAAAAGCGACTTTTGGCATGTATAATAAGATGTGCTATGTATAAGTAAATAAAAAAAGCCCCTTGCGGGGCTTCTTTTAGAGATACATTTTATATCTGATTACATGCTCAATGCTTTGTTAGCATAGCGCTTACGGTCGTTTTCTGTCAACCATATTTTGCGCAGACGGATAGATACAGGTGTTACCTCTACATATTCATCTTCCTGGATGTATTCCATAGATTCTTCAAGGCTCATTTTGATTGGAGGTGGAAGGTTGCTCTTATCATCAGTACCGGCGGCACGGAAGTTGGTAAGCTGTTTGGCTTGCACCACGTTCACTACCAGGTCGCCGGCTTTGCTATACTCGCCTATTATTTGTCCTTCGTAAATATCTACACCAGGGGCAATAAAGAATTTACCGCGGTCGGCCAGTTTATCCATAGCGTACTCTGTAGCGCGGCCACCTTCTTTTGCAAGAATGGTACCGTTCTGACGGCCAGGTATATCACCCTTCATAGGCTGATACTCTTTAAAGCGGTGTGCCATAACGGCTTCGCCGGCACTGGTGTTCAATATCAGGGTTCTTAAACCAATCAAACCGCGCGATGGCATTTCGAATTCGATGTGCATCATATCGCCTCTTGGCTCCATAACCAGGATATCGCCACGGCGCTGGGTTACCAGCTCTATACACTTACCGGCTACAGTTTCTGGTGCATCGATAGTCAAAATTTCTATCGGCTCGTGTTTCTGCCCGTTTATTTCTTTTATCAATACGCGTGGGTTACCAATGCTCAACTCATACCCTTCGCGACGCATAGTCTCGATAAGTACGCTCAAGTGAAGGATACCACGGCCGAATACGTTGAACTTTTCAGGCGACTCGGTATCTTCTACACGCAGGGCCAGGTTCTTCTCCAGCTCTTTGTATAAACGCTCGCGTATTTTTTGAGATGTTACGTGCTTACCTTCTTTACCAAAGAATGGTGAAGTGTTGGTAGTAATAATCATACTCATGGTAGGCTCATCTATATGTATAGGTGCCATAGCCTCAGGGTTTTCAATATCGGCGATGGTATCACCAATATCAAAACCTTCTACACCCATTACAGCGCATATATCGCCGCAGTTAACCTTATCAACTTTTAGTTTGCCAAGGCCGCTGAATACATACAATTCCTTTACTTTCGATTTCACTTGCGTGCCATCGCGTTTCATTAACATAACCTGCTGGCCAGATGTAATGCTGCCACGGGTGATTCTGCCGATGGCAATACGGCCCAGGTACGATGAGTAATCAAGGGAAGTAATCTGCATTTGCACAGTACCTTCTGCTATTTGAGGAGCCGGTATGTGGCCTATTATCTCATCTAACAGATAAGTAACATCTTCGGCGGCGTGTTTCCAGTCGGCGCCCATCCAGCCGCGCTTAGCCGAACCGTAAACAGTAGGGAAGTTAAGCTGGTTTTCGTTGGCACCTAAGTGGAACATCAAATCGAACACGCTTTCGTGTACTTCATCGGGGCGGCAGTTTTCTTTATCTACCTTATTAATTACCAGGATTGGTTTTTTGCCCAAACCTATAGCTTTGCCCAATACGTAGCGTGTTTGAGGCATAGGGCCTTCAAACGCATCTACCAGCAACAGCACACCATCGGCCATGTTAAGCACGCGCTCAACCTCGCCACCAAAGTCGGCGTGGCCCGGGGTATCTATAATATTGATTTTGATGTCTTTGTACTCTACCGATACGTTTTTGGCAAGAATGGTGATACCTCTTTCTCTTTCCAAATCGTTGTTGTCGAGTATCAACTCGCCGGTTTGCTGGTTATCGCGGAAAAGCGAACACTGGTGCAGAATCTTATCTACCAGCGTGGTTTTGCCGTGATCGACGTGCGCGATAATGGCGATGTTACGAATGTTTTGATTACGCATATTTTTGTAAAAATTTAGCCCTTTATAGCCCTGGTTTTTTAAAGGGCGTTTAAATGGAGGCGCGAATGTAGGCAAATAGATTGACAATGCCTTGGTGCCGCCAAAACTAATTGCCCCTGTTTGTTGTTTATTATCAATATTAACAGCTTAAAAGAGGTGGATAGCTGTTTTTTAGCGCCCGGGTTAATCAATAGTTAACCTTTTGGTCATGTTTCGGCTGATTAACCAGGTATAAATTGATTGTTAAATTGACAAAAGCATTTTTATGTTTGTGCTACAGGTAGATATTTTAACTATTGCCTGGCTGTAGTTGGGTACTGTTTTGACTACCCCCGCCCTATCATTTTTATATTTTGATTACATACGTGCGTTGATTTAAAAACAGAATGGGCTTAATTTTAAATATTGAAACATCATCGGAAGTATGCTCGGTATGCCTGGCCAAAGACGGTGTTTTGATAGATTACAGGCAAGATACAACGGGCAACTCGCATGCAAAGGTGCTTACCGTTTTTATTCATGAGCTATTTGCAACAAGTGGATTAAGCATGAACATGCTGGATGCAGTGGCTGTAAGTGCTGGCCCGGGCTCTTACACCGGTTTGCGCATAGGCACCTCGGTAGCCAAAGGATTGTGCTATGCCCTAAACAAGCCCCTGATTGCTGTGCCTACGCTTAAGAGCCTTGGCGCTGGTATACGCAAAGCGGCGAATAAGGCCACAGCCTGTTATTTACCCCTTTTAGATGCAAGACGTATGGATGCCTACGCTGTTGTGCTTAATGCCAACCTGGAAGATGTAACTACATTAGACTGCGTTACGTTAAACGAAGAGTTTGAAAAATCGCTAAAAGCATTAGGGGAAATTTATATAGGAGGAAATGCTATGGAGAAATGTAAAAAAATATTTACTTCGCATCAGTTTAGTTATATCCCCCATGTAACTTGCAACTCACGCGATATGGTGGAACTGTCTGAGGAGAGGTTTTTAAATGCAGCCTTTGAAAACACTGCTTATTTTGAACCTTTTTATTTGAAAGAATTTTCAAGTAAAACTAAATTGTGACTGGCAGATAGATAGTTATTTATTCAGAAAACTGTTTTTCATTTCCTAATTATAAGTAATTTTATTTTTTAAACTCAAATCAATTATGGCAACCAAACAAAAACTCAGCAAAGAAGCTTTGGTTATCAAAAAAGACAACGGTAAGGATAATATCGTTCTCGAATTTGGTAAACTAAAAAGGGCAGTACTAACACTGCGCGCTATCAATCATCCTTTAAGAAAGAAGATTGTAAGCATGTTAGAAGACAAGCGTAAAATGACCGTAACGGAAATTTACGATATTCTTAAAATCGAGCAATCGGTAGCATCGCAGCACCTGGCCATATTGCGCCGTGCAGAGATTGTAACCACCAAGCGCGAAGGAAAGTTTATTTTTTACGGTGTGAACAAAAAGCGCATTGGAGAAATAACTAATATAGTAGAAGACCTGGCCCAAAAAGAGTAATCGATAGCCAGGGTGCGAAGATTATTTTTTTATTAACGAACAGTGAGTATGAGCAGTGCAGCCAATAAATTAATTAATCCCGTACGTTTAAAAGCCGCAACGGCCGTTGTGCGCGCCTGCGCACACCCGTTGCGGCTTAAACTTTTGGCTTATATACATGGTAAGCGCAAAACGAACGTAAATGCTATTTACCGAACCCTTAAAATTGAGCAATCGGTAACCTCTCAACATTTAAAAATACTGAGAGAGGCTAATTTTGTGGTAACGGAGCGCGATGGTAAACGCATATACTATGCGGTAAACTACAAACAGCTTAAACGAATATCCAATTTACTTCAAAAGTATTTTTAAGCTTGGGCGTAGCGTGGTTTTAGCCTACCTTTGCCATAAATATTATTATGCAAGCATTTGAAGCAGCTGCTTTTAAGCAGCTTATTGAAGATGGGTATGCGGTGGTAGACACGCGTAAACCAGAAATTTTTTGCGAGGGCTTTATCGAAGACTCGTTTTCTATACCATTTAACGAAGGTTTTGTAGATGCCCTGGACGAACTTACCGAACCGGGCCAGAAGATATTGATAGTGGCCGATGAGGGTGATATAGCCCCTATTACCAAAACCCTTAAGGCTGCTGTAGTAGTTAATGCCGAAGGCTTTTTACACGGTGGCTTTGAAGCATGGCAAAACGCCGGCTATAAAACAGATATGCTGATAGCCATTGATACCGATGAGTTTGCTATAGATTACCAGTACGATGAATTTTACCTGGTAGACGTGCGCAGTAAAGATGACTACGCACAGGAGTGTATAGAAGACTCGGAAAACATTGTGCTGAACGACCTGGAGCAGATTCTGATAGAGTTTGAAACAAACGATAGCTACTATATATATGGCAATACTGTAACCGAGGCGGTTACTGCTGGTTCTGTATTTAAACGAATAGGGTTTAACCGCGTGCGTGTGGTAGCTGCCGATTTTGAAACACTAAAGAAATCGGGCCTGCCGGTATTTTCGCAAAAGAAGAAAGACGACAAGGCTGAAAAGAAGTTCTCGGACAACTAAAAGACTGTTTTTACATTTTTTTCCATTTGGCTGTTTTCATTGGTAAAAACAGCCTGTATGCAGCTTCTACAAGCCACGGTTTGTAATAGCATAGTACGTAATCTCATATATTATACTATATTTGCGCCGCATTAATAAAATGCACACATCACACGGGTTAAGTGTGAGATGCTGACCAGCCGGGCAAAAATCCTCTTCAGTTCTCTCTCCAAAAATTCGGTGATACGCCGAACATTAATTTTTAAATCGCTAGCCAATATACATGGGATAAATCTGTGTGTGTGGCAGCAAAACAAACACACATGGAAAACATGGAAAAATTTCGTGCGCTCGGATTGAGCGAGAACACGCTAGCTGCATTGCAGAAAAAAGGTTGGGAAACACCTTCTACCATTCAGGAGAAAACCATCCCGCTATTATTAAAAGACGAAAGAGATGTAGTGGGCCAGGCCCAAACCGGTACCGGTAAAACCGGTGCATTCGGACTTCCGCTTATTGAAAAGCTGGATGACTCATCTAAAAAGGTACAAGCACTTATTATGTGCCCTACCCGCGAATTGGCTATACAGGTAGCTGAAGAAATCAGCTCGTTTAAAGGCACTAAGCGCTTTTGGGTACAGTCGGTTTACGGTGGTGCAAGCTTTAGCACACAAGCACGCGCGCTTGAAAAAGGCACGCAGATAGTAGTAGGTACACCAGGCCGTATACGCGACCACATTGAAAGAAAAACATTGAAGCTGGATGCTGTAACACACGTAGTGTTGGATGAAGCAGATGAAATGCTGAACATGGGTTTTGAAGAGGAAGTACGCGAGATATTAAAGAGCGTTCCTCAACAAAAAAGAATGTTGCTTTTCAGCGCTACTATGCCATCTGCAATTTTAAAGATTGCGAAAACTTTTATGGGCGAGTATGACCTGATAGAGGTAGAAAAGAAACTGGGCAGCACCGAACTGGTAGACCAGATTTATTTTGAAGTACGTGACCACGACCGTTTTGAAACGCTTTGCCGTGTTATCGATACTGAGCCTGAGTTTTATGGTATCGTATTCTGCCGTACCAAGGCAGAAACAGATAACGTAGCCGATAAGCTAATGGACCGTGGCTACGATGCTGAAGCTATACATGGTGATGTAACACAAAACCAACGTGAGCTTACGCTTAAGAAATTTAAACTAAAGAAGGTGACCATACTGGTAGCTACTGACGTAGCTGCCCGTGGTATAGATGTAAACGACCTGACACACGTAGTAAACTATAACCTGCCGCAAGACCCTGAGGCTTATGTGCACCGCATAGGCAGAACAGGCCGCGCCGGCAAGCACGGTACCGCTATCTCTATTGTTTCTCCATCGGAAAGACGCAGCCTGATGTTTATGCAAAAGCAAGCCAAGTCGCAAATTCGCAAAGAAGAAGTACCTGGTATAGATGTGGTTATTGAAACCAAAAAAATGAAACTTAAAACTGATTTGGTTCAGTTGCTTGAGCACAAAAGCGCTAACGATTACCTGGCACTTGCTGCAGAGTTATTGGAAGACGACCGCGAACCGGCACAACTGGTATCTGCGTTGCTTAACCAAATGTATAAGGATACACTTAAAGAATCGAGCTACCGTGAGGTGGGCAAAATGTCATCGCAAGGTGGCAGCAGCTCGGGTGTAGGTAACGACCAGGCCCGCCTGTTTGTAGCCAAAGGCCATACCAGCAGCATGAACTCTGCCAAGGTAATTGAGTTTATTGCCAGCGAAACCGGTATAGATCCGCAGGTAATACACGATGTACGCGTATACGATAACTTCTCTTTCATTACCCTGCCACACGAACAAGCAGAAGTAGTGTTAGGAGTATTTGGTGCCAACAAGCGCGGCGGCAAACCACTGGTTACACGCGCTAAAGATAAAGACAGCAGTGGCGGCGGCGGCGGACGCAGATTTGAAGGCGGCGGCGGTGGTGGATTCAAAAAAGAATTCCGCGGCGAGAAAAAATCTTTTGGTGACCGTAAACCTTACAGCAGCGACCGTAGCGAAGGTGGCGAGCGCACAGAGCGCCCTAACCGCGTAGAACGTAAAGATTACGGTGATAAAAAACCGTATGGCGAGCGCACAGAGAGCGGCGATAAGAAGAAATTTACGCCGGCAAGTGGTGGATTCAAAAAAGACTTTGCTAAAAAGGAATACGTGAAAAAAGAGTTTGTGAAAAGCGAAGGCACATCGGATGAAAGACCAGTGCGCAAACGCGAAAACAAATTGACTGACTACCTGGAGAAGAAGCCAGCTACAGATACAAAGCCATCTAAAAAGAAAGCAGGTGCTACCGGCGATCTTGAAAACTTTATGAAGAAGTTCAGCGATGATGATTTGAGCTGGTAGGAGATAGTAGCTAGTATTGAGTAATTAGTATTGAGACAAATACAGAATACAAATACTAACACAGAATACAAAAAGGCAGTGAGCGTTAGCTTGCTGCCTTTTTTTGTTTATTGATAATGTAATAAAGTATTGCGCCGAGTATGCCGATAAACAGCACGGCCATAATTAATGGAATTACGAGGGAGAACAAGGCGCCTATAAACGAGAGGATGTTTTCTATAGTAGCTACAATATGATTGCCGGTGCCAGCCGTAAATTTGGTAGAGCCTAAACGCAGCAAGCCGGTGCCCGATTGTATAAGCCCTGCGGTAGTACCGCCGGCTATTATGGCCACTATCCATCTTATCATTGGGTCAAACTCTACAAATACAGATGCAGACACTATAGTACCGGCTACCACCGCGCTGGGCGTGGTAAGCGTATCTAGAAAATTATCTACTACCGGGATGTAATAAGCAAACACCTCTAATAAAGCAGCTACACCAAAAGCAATAATAGCGGGGTAGGTGCCCATCCACTCAAACCCGGCCGAAAGGGGTAACCAGCCAAACTTAGCGGCTACGCTTGCCAGCAGCAAAGGTATAAACACCCTGAAACCGCAACACGCGCTTAGCGATATGCCTAAAGCTACAGGTATGATGTAGGAAGAGAACATGCGGCAAAATTAAACCTTTACTCCTGCATGTAAATTTTCATTACAGGGTCCCACAGGCTGGAGTAGTCGAATTGCACACTATCAGCTTTGGTTACAGCATCTTTTTCATCGGCTGTCCAGTTACTTTTTTCGGCAAACACTTTGTTTACGCGGCTTTTATCCTGCAGGTAATACGTGCGGCTGCGCAGCTTTCCATTGGTGTAATAAGAGTCTTTTGTGTAGCGGTCTTTCTTATATATAAGCGTACCATCGGAATAAAAAACTTCTTCTGATTTTTCGGCACCGCGTATAGTCCTCACCATTAACCTGCCGGTTTTGTAATACCGCTTAGTAGTATCGCCAATGGTTTCTACAATCTTTTGTCCGCCATAAAACCAGGCGCCCATAGTATCGCGCTGCAGCGAATCGTTTTTTAGAGAAAAATGCATCAATAGCTTGGGGCTGCCATCGGTGTAGTTATCGTGCCACAGGCTATCCTTGGCCCCGTCTTTATAATATCCCTCTGACTTAACAGTTCCGTTGATGTTGTAATACACCCAATATCCTTCGGGGAAACCATCCTTCATAAATCCCTCCGACTTCACTTCATTCTTTTCAGAATACTCTTTCACTTTACCGGTATAGGGTTTGCCGCCATACATGTAAATATTAGGCTTGTAGTAAAAGTGAGTTTTACGCACCACTTTCCCGCGGTCTTCTTCTTTATAATATCGTACGGCGGCCAGCTGGTTCATGCGCACTTCGCCGGGCATTTGGTTGCAGGCTGTAAAAAACAGTATAGCGGCGGCAATTATACAGGTATACTTCATCATCATTACTTCGGGGTTTTTACAATTACGGTGCGTGGGGCTGTTGGCTTGGTTTCTGTTTTGTACATCGGTGGAGGTGGTGGCGGTGGAAATGCATTTGAATACTGGGGCCTCTGATAGGTACCGGTGCGGTTTAGGCTCTCCAGGTTACTTTTTAATATTCTGTTATCCGGATCCAGCTTTAATCCGCGGAGCACATATTCTTTTGCTTTGCCTACATCATAGCGTAGGTAGTAATACGTTTGTGCAGCGCTATACCCCAGACTTGTATACAAATCATCCAGGTCCGTCATTTTTTTATCGGCAGCGAATTTCTCCGCCTGGGCCAGCAGGGAGTTGCCCGCGGTTAAATCTTTATCTTCAAATTTTATCCCGGCCTGTATCATCATCATTTGAAATCTCCACTGGTCTGACAAACCACCGCCGCAATTTTCAGCAAGGGCTATCCGATTTATTAATGAGTCCATATCTTTCTCATCTTCAGCCTCCTCTACTAAAAAGCGGAATAAATTTTTACTCAACTCATCATAAACCGCTTTTATGCGAATGTTCTTACTGTTAATGCAATTAGCTTTCAGGATATTCTCGTAGGCTGAAATAAAATCTTTTTTTGTGTAAAAAGTTACGGCAAGCGCATAGTAATAATGCTCTTTAAACTTATTAACCGTACCGGTATCGGGCAGATTGCGGAAAAGATATTGAGAAACTTCATCAAACTTTTGGGTGTCGTCTTTACGCACAAGCAATTCATCTGAAGCCTGCGCATAGCTATTATAAAGGGCATCGAAATCGGTCTCCTTACCCAACTTGCAAAACATAAAATAGCGTTGCAGGTGGATAGTGTCTGTTACATCAAAATTCTGCCCTATTTGTGCTGCCAATGCAAGAAACAGTAAATGCTCTACTTTGCTGTTCCGGTTCAGGTAGTAAGCTTTCATTAACTGATTAGCGGCGGGCGCAAACTCCTGCGCACCAATTAAAGCCACACCGTTGTTGTAGTAGTGGTAGCCTATCAGCTGTTTCAAATCAATAGTATCGGAAGTATAAAAGTGCTTTTGAAAAAGCTGCTCAAGCGGTGTTTCGTTATTCTCCTGCTTCGAAATCATTTTTTGCTTTACCAGCATATCTATATATGTGCGCTTGTACTGCTCGTTGTAGCTAAAGGCGCCACCAACAGGGTCGGTAGCTTCAATAAGTAGCTGGTTGGGCCCGGGGTTGGCTATTACATACACGTGGTCGGTAGTAGAGCGCAACTGGTACGGAATACCAAACTTTTGAAAAGCCAATGCATACAGTGCCGATGCCGTGACACAATTATACTCTCCGTTATCCAGCAGCCGCTCAAAACGCGACTCTTTTACATACTTGGTTAGCAGGTTATCGTGTATTTGCTTAAACACTGCCTTAATAGCCTTATCGGTATTTTTATTTCCTATTAGCGGACTGAGTTTTTCATCGAAAAAGGTGTTCAGCTTTTGCTCAATCTGTGCGGCTTTCTCTGCGGTAACGGTACTATCGAGGCAGTAAAGAAAATGCAGGGCATTGAAAGTACCCTTCTTATCCAGCTGGCCGAACTGGGTGCGCTCAAACTCTGAGGCGTATTTTAAAGTGGAAACATCTATATAAACAGAATCTGTTTTGGCATGGCTACACAGGCTTATATAAACAAAACAGAATAACAGGGATAGTTTTTTCATAGGTGGATGTAAGCGAGTGCCAAAAATACAAATTAAAATGTTGTGCAATAGCTGCCGAACTGCAAACATGAATTTAGGATGCAAATTCGTAAGTTTTTATATTGCCCTTATGAAACGCATGTACGCCTGTATTAGTTTAATGTTCCTAACCTTTAGTTTAATAATGGCACAATCACCCTGGTATCATCATACTTCTATCTATCAAATTTACCCGCGCTCGTTTTACGATAGCAATGGCGATGGCATTGGCGACATACAGGGTATTATTCAAAAGCTGGACCACGTAAAAGAAATGGGTTATGAAACCATCTGGTGTTCGCCCTTTTTTAAATCGCCCCAACAGGATTTTGGTTATGATGTATCTGATTACTGCGATATAGCACCGGAGTATGGCACCATGGCCGATGCGCAGCAACTGATAGATGAGGTACACAAGCGCGGCATGAAGATATTGTTTGACATGGTAATGAACCACACCAGTATAGAGCACCCCTGGTTTAAGCGCGATGTAAGTAAAGGCAAGGGCGGCGGTGGCGATTTTTACATATGGGCCGATAAGCCCAACAACTGGAAAAGCATGACCGGTGGCAGCGGGTGGCAATACAGCGAAGAGCGCAAGCAATATTTCTGGGCCAGCTTTTTGCCCTTTCAACCCGATTTGAATTACCGCAACCCGGAGGTAAAGAAGGCCATGCTGGAGAATGTGCGCTTTTGGCTGCGCAAAGGGGTAGATGGTTTCAGGCTCGATATATTTAACGTGATATATAAAGATGCTGAGTTGCGCAACAACCCCTTTGCTATGAAGGCTGTGCCCGATGAAAAGAATCCGAATGGATTTTTTCAGCAGTTTAAATACACCACTAACCAACCGGAGAGTATGGCCTTTGCTAAAGAGCTGCGTGCCGTATGTAATGAGTTTGGAGACCGGATGCTGTTGGGCGAAGTAAGCGGCGATAGAAAAACCATCCGCAAGTTTAGTGGCGATGAGAAGAATGATGGGCTTGGCCTCGTATTCAATTTCGAGATGCTGCGATTTAAGTTTAAGGCTAAGTATTTTCGTGAGCTCTCAGAAAACATCGAAAAGGATTTTCCGCAGCCGTTTATGCCGGTGTATGTATTTAGCAATCACGACAGACGAAGAAGCATAAAACGCATAAAAGATGATATGCAGAAAGCAAAGTTGCTACACCTGTTTCAGTTAACGGTGCGCGGTGTGCCCTGCATGTATTACGGCGAAGAGATAGGCATGACAGATTCGCGTATTCCATTTAAAGAAGGCCTGGACCCTATTGCACAAAAAATGCGAAAATATCCGCGCTTTATTTTCGATTGGGCCGGCGAAACCCCTAACCGCGATGAACTGCGCACACCTATGCAATGGAACAATACCATTAACAGCGGATTTTCCGCCGGTGCAAAAACATGGCTACCGGTGCATAATAATTATACCGCAGTGAACGTTGAGAAAGAGAAGGGCAGCGAAGGGTCGTTGCTATTATTTGTTCAACGTGTATTAAAACTACGAAATACCATGGCAGCAATTAAAACAGGAGACATACAGTTTGTAAGCCGCACTAAACTTCCTAAAAATGTTTTGGCTTATACCCGCAAAGCGGGAAATGAAGAAATACTGGTGATTATGAATTTTGGCAAATCGGAGAAGGATGTTGTACTACCCGATAATTTCACCAACGTGTTGTTATCTGTAACACCCGAAGAAAAAGTAACCGGCACTAAAGTTCACTTAAGTGGCCTGGGGGCTGTAATACTATCTAAACAGTAGCAAAACGAAACGGCCCATAAAATTTATGGGCCGTTTCGTTTTTTATTAAGGAATGTATTAGTAATAAAACCTAAACACTTTGCGGATATTATTATTGTATGTGATTTCTGCAATATAAACTCCGTGATTATCTAGTGGCAGACTGGTAGTGTCTGCAGGGTTTTGCTTATTCAATATTTCACGGCCCAGTATATCAAATATCCGGAGGCGGTTTAGCTGCACCCCGGCCTGGCGCTGTATAAGCAGATTATTTTCCCATCTAAAGGCGCGTAGTTTTGTTTCCCCGGCTTCTTCTACACCAGCGGGGTCTAATACATTAACTACAAAAGAAAGCTGATTGCCGGCTATATCACCATTACTTCTTATTGGCCAGATAACCACAACCGAAGGGCCGCTTTTAAACCTTGGCTCACCAGCATTAACTGTAATACCAATATCTACTGAGTCTTGCCCGAAAATAGTATCGGTAACAATAAAATAGTTTAACCCGCTTGTTCCGTTAGTGTCGGTATACTGTATAGGCGAGCCCGCACCAGCGCTATCTATGGTATAGTTAAAATCAAAAACACCGATATAATCAGTAAGGCTGTCGTTGTGCATGCGCAGGGTAAACGGTACACTTCCATTCTTAATTACCGCAAATGAATCGGTGCCCGTTGGCACAATTTCTATACGCAGGGTATTTTGTGCCAATGCCGGTAGTGCTACCAGCGCACAAAACAAAATCAATAAATAATAATGTAATTTTTTCATAGCTATAGTATCTGTGAGTGAATATACAATCTACCGGTAAAACCGGAAAGTCTGTCGCTGGTTGTTATTATATATTATTTCTGCAACGTAAATGCCTGGCCCTGACACCGGTAATGGTATACTATTGGCCGGGTTAGGCGCATCCAGCAACTGCCGCCCAAGAATATCATAAATTCTTACACGTTTAATAGCAATTTCTTCATCTCTTTCAATTTGCATATTGCCATTACCTGTATAAACTCTGATGCGCCCCTGGGCAAGCCGGCCTATGTTCAGCGGGTCTACTATATCTATGCTAAAGCTCATATTATTGATGGCGTAGCCGTTATTGGTGGCTATAGGCCATATTACTACCACCGATGGCCCTGTTTTAAACCTGGGCGGCCCTACAGTGCCCGATATGCTTCTTATAATTGTATCACCCGACGGAATACTGGTATTCCCTTCAAAGAAATACAGCCCGCTGGAATCAGAAGTGCCCGTGGAACCCATGTATGTAAGCGAATCCTGCCCATCATCTATACTATAGGCAAGGGAAACAATACCCGTATAATTACCTGTATCTACATTTATTATGCGTATGGCAAAACTAAACGTATCGCCCATCTCTATTGTAGTGCCATCCGGCGAATTAGAATGAATCTCTATTCTAAGCGCTGTTTGCGCGTGCAATATATTTGCGCAGCAGGTACACACTATAAACAGTAGCAGATTTCTTACCTTTTTCATTCGGTATGTATTTAGCGTAAAAGTAAGCCCTGTTTGGTAATTTGCTTAATCTATCTAATTTTAATCTTACATACATAAACTACCCCTAAAATGGATATTCTTAATCAAATAGTAGAGAAACTGACCAAAGACGAACTGCGGTTTTTTAAATTCTTTATGGGCAGCATGCCCGGTGATGACCGCAAAGACCTTGTACTGGTAGACTATGTGCGCCATGCCGGCAATAAATTTGATGAAGAAAAGGTTATAAAAAAATTAAAATACAACACAAAGGATAAAAACAGTTATTACCGGCTAAAGAACCGGGTGATTCAGGATATAGGCGATGCATTAACCGTGCTGCACACGCATAAAAACGAGCTGTATGAGCTGCAGCATTATATTACGCTGTACCACATCTACTACTCAAAAAACCTGTATAAACCCTGCCTGTTTTATCTTAAAAAAGCAGAGCGCCTTGCCCGTAACATAGAGAACTACGAATTGCTGGATATGGTTTATTCTAACTTTATCCGCCTTTCGGCCGAACTGATAGAGGTTAACCCGGACGATTATATTGCGCTGCGCGAAGAGAATGCTAAGCTGGTAACGCAGCTGCGCAGCCTGGATGATTTGCTGGCTACGGTAACTTACCGGTTAAAGCTATCGCAGAATTTTGGTGCCGGAGACAAGAAACAGCTGGCGCAATTACAACAGCAGGTGGGCCTTATAAGCAAGCAAACAACCTCGCACTTTGGCCGTAACCTTCAAACCAAAATATACAAGGCCCTTAGCCAGATATTTTTGCAGCAGCACAATTACGAAGCGCTGGAAAAAATGATGAAGGAAACCTACAAGCTTTTTGAGGACCAAAAATGGTTCGATAAACAGAACCATGACCTTAAGCTTCAAATGCTTACCTACTATGCCAATGCCTTGTATAAAAACGGCAGAAATAAAGAATCGCTGGCTGTAACTAATATACTAGGTAACGAAATAGAACAATACAACAAATTACATTACGACCGGTATCTGTTCTTCTTTTATAACCTACAGATAATAAACAACTCTGTGCTAAACCCTGCGCAGGCACTTAAAATACTGGATGACTTTCAGAACGAGATACACCGCAAAAAGAACTACTATTACGACACCTTCATTTACCTTAACCGAGCCGGTTTGTTTTACGATACCGGCAGGTATAAGGATGCCCTTAAAAGCCTGGTAAAACTATATGTAAGCGATAGCTACCTAAATGCCGATAAGGCATTCAGGTTTAAGGTAGAGATGAGCGAACTGATTATAACCTACGAATCTGCCGACTACGACACGCTGCTATATCGTATAGAGCAGGTGAAAAAAGATTACAAAGCTTTTGCATCTAACAAAAACTATCTGCGTGATTTTGGACTGCTTGAACTGCTTAAACTTATGGCAGACAGCAGGGATGTAAAACATGATGCAGATATACAGAAAGGAATAAAATCATTATTAAAGTACAAGACTGACCCCACTGCCGGCGATTCTGAGATTATAAGCTACGAGGGTTGGCTTAATAAAAAACTGGCTTTCACTAATTCTTTACGCGCGTAAGAAAAATACACCTTTCCCTTTTAATATCATTAAGCTGCACTAAGCAAATGCTGTTTCTTTATGCGTAAGAATCAGTTAATTCTCATTTGTGTAGACCGCATTATCACTGCACCTTCGTAGCATAAAACACTTTTTTAACCAACCGGCTAACCACCGGAGCAAAAAAATTAACTATGAAAACAACTAAACTAACAGTTCTGCTGCTTCTGTTGATAGCAGCCATTGGCGGGGCAAAGGCACAACCAAATGCTTGTACCGGCACTTTTAATTACACCGTATATGCCCCGCAACAAGTGCAGTTTATTGTACAGCACGACAGTTTTAATACCCCGGGCGTAACTTACACCTGGACTTTTGGTGATACCACTATTTTAGAAGGTAATGCCGTGCACCACCAGTTTGCTGCCGATGGCGATTATGATGTATGCGTGAATATAGCCAGCGCTACCTGCACTTACACTTTTTGCGATACCATACATGTAGGGGTTGTGCCGGCGCCTACTTATCTATTATCGGGATATGTATATAAGGGCGCGAACAATACATGCAGCGCTATAGCTTACCTTATAAGCGACAGCGCAGGTTATTTAAGCGTGGTGGCTAAGTCTGAAAAGCCCGACTCTAATTCTGTAAGTTGCTGGAAAAGGTTTAATTTTTCGGGAGTGCCAGAGGGCTATTACTACCTGAAGGCCGCTGTAGATACGGATGACTTTGAATATGCCAGTTATCTGCCAACCTATTATGGCGGTGCTGTAAACTGGGCAGATGCTACACCTATACATGTTACTGCTCACGACTATAGCCTTCACGTTAACCTCGTAGCTGGTGTAAACCCTGGAGGCCCCGGTTTTGTAGGCGGCTGGGTGTATGAGGGCGCCGGCCTTACTATAGGCGGCGGTAACGAGTCGCGTGCCAATGGCGACCCTGTAGCAGGTATACAAATTAACCTGGTTACCGAAAATGATATGCCGGTAGCTGCATCGGTTACAGACGCGAACGGGCGATACACCTTTAGCAACCTGGCACTGGGCACATACAAAGTATACGCCGAGCAGATAAACAAAGTGCCTTATGCTATGAGTGTAACACTGGATGCCAATAACCAATCGCAGGATAATGTAAATGTATTGGTAAACAGTAACAGCGCTGTAACCGGTGTAGATGATATGCTCGATATAAGCATAACCGGCGTATACCCTAATCCCGTAACGGACAAAACAAGCGTAGCGGTTACCATGAAACAAAGCACAAAGGTGACAATGACCCTTACCGATGTTAATGGCCGCACCATCAAGAGCAGAAACCTGGAACTGGTTACGGGCACTAATGAAATTAAACTAGATATGAACGGCGAAGCAGCAGGTGTATATCATATGAACCTGACCAGCGGGAACGACAAAAAAATTATCCGTTTAGTTAAAGTTAACTAAGAAAACAGTTCTGTAGATAGCTCAAAAGATAGTTCAAAATACGATTACACTAAGCGTAAGAGCCTGCCAGTAAATGGTGGGCTCTTTGCTTTTGTGTACATCAATTTTTACACTTGCTGCGTTAAGTTTATAAATTCGTTGGTATGAAAAACATTCTTTTGGTATTGATGGTGCTGGGCACCTTTGTAGCTACAGCACAGGAAAACATTTACCTGCGTGGTTTTACGTACGATAAAGATGCCGGCAATGTACCCCTGGGCAGTGCAGCTATACAAATTAAGAATACACAGTTGGGAGGGCTTAGCGAAGACAATGGTTATTTTGAAATCCCCATACCCAAGGTGAACCTGAAAGACTCGGTAAAGGTTTCATTTGTTGGCTACCAGACACAAACCCTTTCAGTTGCTAACTATAAAGAAGGCGACACACTGCGTATATATGTAGCATCTGCTATTGAAACCAAGCAAGAGGCTGTAATTACATCTTACAATGCAAGGGGTGTATTATTAAAAGCTATAGATAACCTGCGCAAAAACCTGTATGTAGATTCTATTATTCAAACCGGGTTTTACCGGCAATACCATAAAGAGAACGGTAAGTATGTGCGCCTGCTGGAGGCCGATGTAAGCATAGCATTTAATGTAAAGAGCATTTATAAGTATTCTTTTCACGAGTTGATGCAGGTAAACAAACAACGCCGCAGCGAAAACTACGAGCGCAATACAGACGCTATGAACCACGGCGACCACCTGGCCGACCTGCTAAAGGAGAACCCTTTTAGCTATAACAAGGGAACGTTTATGAACCCGAAGATGATTGATTTCTTCGCCCCTAAATTTGAGAGCGAAGATTCGGTACAGTATGTAATTAAAACCCAGTACAAGGAAAGCAGTAGCGCCAAACTGGAGCAGGCCCGCGTGTGGGTAGAGAAAGAGACATTTGCGATACTGCGCATTGAAGTGCAGAAATTCCCTAACCCTTATTATACCAAGTCGAGGTATGCCAATACAAGCATCTGGCAGCTAGTGAACGAGACAGACATAATTGAATTAGAAAAAGTGAATGGTAAGTTATTTGTAAGTGCGCTTAGCCGCACCTATAACCACCACGTGGTAAACCCACGCACCGGTACTGTGGATTTTATAGTTGAAGAAACATTCGATATGTTTTTCGATGATTATGAAACGGAAGGAGTTGGAGCCTTGATTCAAAAAGGGAAATACTCTGAATTTTCTGATTTGTATTTAACCAAGTATAAATACGACAGCAAGTTTTGGGATAACTACGATGCGCTGGATGAATACCCTTTAAAGGGGGATATAAAAACCGACCTGGAGCATGCCAAGCCGCTGAGCACACAGTTTGTAGAAAGCGGAAAATAAAAACAACAAAGCCATCGTAAAGATGGCTTTGTTGTTTACGGGCTATGCAAAAAATCTTTCTATTTCCTCTTTTAGTAACTGTACCGGTACCTGCTCGATAGGGTGCGGCACATTTTCGTAATTTTTAAACTCTGAATTTTTAAGCAGGCGGTGTACAAACTCAGTTTCTTCAAAAGTTACCATGTTATCCTTATCGCCGCGTGTAAGCAGCACAGGGTGCTCTATTTTTATAAAATCCTGCTCGGTTAAGTGGGTGTGGGCCAGATCGCGCATCAGCAAGGCTGTTTTGCTCATCACGCTTTTCCATTCATGTTCGCCGTGGCGCTCGGCCAGTGCCTGGGCAAAAGCGGGCACTTTTTCTACAATCTTATCCGCATTTAGCATCTTAATCTCACGTTCAGCATCTTCGTCGCTCCACTTTAGCTTGGTGCCCAGCGTATATATTTTGCCTACGCGCTCAGGATAAAACCGGGCCAGCCACAAGGCCACATATCCGCCCATACTATAGCCAAAAATATCGATGCTGGTTATATAGTTTTCGTTCATCCAATCCAGCACCTCATGACACATGTTTTGAATGGTAAAAGCATGATGGTGTGATGGGCGGCGGCCATGTCCAGAAAATGTTAATGCATGAGTTTTGTAACCACCCGAGAGCTGTGTTTCTAATTCTGCAAACTGCTCTTTTGAACCCAGTGCCCCATGCAACAGTAGTATCTCTTTCATATAAATCTTATTGTAAAATAATGGTCAAACATAAAATAAGGCACGCTTTCTGCATAAATCTTTATCTTTATAACTGTAAAACGAGGCCAAATTTAATGTATCGATATTTTATAGTCAGAAACTTGTTTCCCAACGGTTCTTTTTTTCGTGCTTTAGCTTTTGTGCTGCTTTTAGGTAGTACAAATTGCGCACTTGCTCAAAGTTCTGATTATTCCTTTAAATCTGCCGATGAGCAGGTAGCCATGGAAGTTTCGCGCAATGCTGGTAACATAGATATCACCATTATGTTTTCAAAAGCTTCTGAATTTGAATATGTAATGATTGAAAGGAGCGCCGATAGCAAAACGGGTTTTAGCCAATGCAAATACATTAAGTTTAACGAATCGGCTAACGATAGTGTGGTTATAGTAAAACGCGATAACTACCCGCTGGGTGCTGCATCCGATGTATTTTACCGCATTAAAACGGTAACTAAAGAAGGCATTACGCGCACCTATCCAGCTGTAAGGCTACCTGCACTGCACGCTTTAAAAGAGCAATAATTCCGGCAGCTTAAAACGGCTTGGCAATACCACTTACAATCAATATTATCATAGGTATAGGAATAGTGCCATCGGTGCGCCATTCCTTTTCGGTATGTACGTTGCTCCAGGGTTTTACCACTCCATTTTCAATAATATACTGATTGGCCCAATCGGTATCATACACCGGCTTTATCACCCGGCCATCGTAGGTCCATTCTTCCGGGCGGCTGGTGCGCCATATTGGACTAAAGGTTTCGCCATCCCACTCATACTGCTGGTAGATGTTGGTGCTGTATTGGGGCTTAATAGTTTTACCATCAAACTCCCATGCCAGGCGCGGGTCTACATTCCAGCGGGGGCGCAGTATTTTGCCATCCCACATCCACTCGTTGGCGGTGGCATTGCCCCATACCGGCTTCATGGTTACATACTCTACATCTTCAAAGGGTAGTTTGTTTTGCTGCACCGTCAGCCTTTTTTCCAGTTCGTACTTTTTAATAAGCGAGTACACCACAATAATTACTGAAGAAGAAGGCAGCGAATCGGCATTGAAATATGCCAGCAGCGAGTCGTTGGCCGATGAGTAAAAGCTAAGCCACTTTTTAATGCGGTTTACATATATCAATTCGCTGCGTTGGCGCAGGTCTTCACTCTCTAACCGGCCCGCGTAAAACTTATTGTTGCTAAAGGAATAGGCCGCCTCGCGGCTGTCCTTTTCGTAAATAAGCTCCAGTTTAGTGCTGGCGTGGTTCATACTGGTGGTGAGCAGAAAAATATTGTCCTTACTATCGCTGGAGCCATTAAAAAATATGTTGCCCTTTTGAAAGTAAAGCAACTGCTTGCCATTCGGCGAGTAAATCTCATTATTGCTGGCGTAAAACAGGCGGGTAGTATCGGCCAGGTAAACATAGCCGGTGCCTGCTTGTAAAAGCAAACTGAAACCAGTAAACAGGGAATAGAGAAACAGCCTTTGCTTCATATAATCTTTAGTTCGGCCAACAATTGGTGTAGCTTGTTACGATCGGTTAACTGGTAAGCCTGTATACCCAGTGCTTTAGCGGCCTCTACGTTTTCGGCCTTATCATCCACAAAAAACGTCTCTTCGGGTTTTAAATTTTCCCGCTGCAGTACGAGCTCGTAAATTTCTTTATCGGGCTTGCGGTAGCCTACCTCGTTGGAGTAATAGGCATGATGAAAAAGATTGCCAAACCTCTCGATACCGTATTGGGCTTTTACCGCATCGTTTATGGTGTGTACATGTATCTCGTTAATGTTGCTGAGCGCAAAGGTCTTATACTGTTCCTTCAACTGCTTCAGCAGGGCAATCTTACTTTCAGGGTAGTGGATAAGGATAGAGTTCCATGCACGGGTTATTTCTGTATCGGGTGTGCCAGCCTTTAAAAACTGCTTTAGCTCATCGCGGAACTGCTGGGCAGTTAACTTACCGGTTTCAAACAAGTCGAAAATGGGATTTTGCCTGGCGTAGGATACTATCTGGCTAAAATCGACGGTAGCCAGCTTCTGAAACTCGGCAACAGTTACCATGTAGTCGATATCTACCAGTACATCGCCGATATCGAAAATCAAATTTTTGTAGGGTTTCATCAAGGTATTGCAAATGAACTGTAATAATAAGCCACGAAATGGCTAAAAAGGGGTTTTTTAGGACTATTTCACGGATTATAAATTCAATTTCGAAAATACAGACAAATAATTATTTTCGCCCCGCAACACGGTTGCCCGGTCCTATAGCTCAGCTGGTTAGAGCACCTGACTCATAATCAGGGGGTCCCTGGTTCAAGCCCAGGTGGGACCACAAAAAAAGCGAAGGAGCTACCTTCGCTTTTTTAATTTTGCATCAGTTGGCTCCGTAGTACAATGGATAGTATTAGGGTTTCCGAAGCCCTCGATTCAGGTTCGATTCCTGACGGAGCTACAAATGCAAGTTCGACTTTGTTATAAAATAGTCCCCACTTGTTTTGAGATAGATGGGGAGTATTTATGAAGACGGAAATAAATTTTAGAATGGTTACGTCAGAAAGGAATACCCCTTTCTTTAGGAGAATAACTAAAATTTTGCAAATACCATCTGTTATACTCTAACGTACGCAGTACTAAATTAACGGCTGTCCTTTGCGCAAAGCTCGATGCAGGTAGCGAACCTACCATGATGGCAAACCCGAACCAAGCGAGGTTGATATGTTTTGTCTCCGCGTTTCTCAATCTTACGCGAAGCAATTAGCTAAAGTGCAATTACAAAAAGCACTTGTTTATAACTGTAAAGGAAAAAGCCGCTGCATAAAGCAGCGGCTTTTGTGTAAAAGGTATTGGCAGAAGCAGCAAGTTAATTAAACACCACACGGGTAATATAAGTAGTGCCTTCGCTATTCACTTTTATCAGGTAAGCCCCTTTGGCAAACGAATAGGTACTAAAGGTAAGTTGCTGTTGCCCGTTATATAGCATTGTACTCCATACTTCTTCGCCCAACAGGTTGTAAATACTAACCCTACTGGCCCCATTAACGGGATGTGCCAAGGCAATGGTAACCATTCCACTGGATGGATTAGGATATACCTTTATACTGTTAGATTCAATAGATGAGTAGTTTAGGCCGGTAGTTACATTATAGCAAATTTCAAGTTTTGGGCGCTTGAGAGCATTGGTGTAGTCGCTGCTGGCAAATACTAAGGAGTTAAAGCCACTTTCGGTTACCAGTTGCAACATAAGACCGTAATTATTGCCACTGTTTATTATGTCTTGATAAAGAGCGGTTACATCCAGGTTAAGATAATCTTCGGTAGAGGTAGTAGAAGTAGGCAACAGCACTTCATTTTGCGTTGAAGTAGGCGGCTGGTTAGTCCAATTCACCCCGTTCTCTGTCCAAGGTTGTGTAACCCTACGTAAGTAGCTGGCATTGGTTCCGGCATGCAACTGTAAAGTGCTTTGTGTAGTAGTGTTACACCACAGCGACAAACGGGCATCAGTTATAGTTGAGTTTGCAGGTATCTGACTTAAATCAAACTCCAGCAGGCTGCGGCCGGTAGTCCAATTGCCTTGGCTGGTCCAATTATACGATGAAACTTCTTCGTGGGTGGCATAACCTATGTTAGGTGTAGCGCTATTTATTAAAGCATCTTTGCCGGTTGCCGCATCAGGTTGTAAAGTAACACAAGGTGATGTAGAAAGCGTGTAACATATTTCTAACTTGGGCCGCTTAGCTGCATTACTGTAGTCGCTACTGGCAAATACTAAAGAGCTTAATCCGCTTTCGGTTACCAGTTGTAACATAAGGCCGTAGTTATTTCCACTGTTTAGTATATCCTGGTAAAGAGCAGTAACATCAATATTTAAATAATCCTGTGTAGAAGAAGTGGAAGTAGCGAGTGTAACCTCATTCTGTGTGGAAGTAGAAGGCTGATTACTCCAGTTTACTCCGCTTTCGGTCCATGCCGAGGTTACCCTACGCAGATAGCTGGCATTAGTACCGGCATGCAATTGCATGGTACTTTGTGTAGTGGTGTTGCACCACAATGATAGAGTAGCACTGGTAATTACCGCTCCGTTGGGTAGTTGGCTAAGGTCGAACTCCAGTAGGCTACGGCCTGTAGTCCAGTTACCTTGATTAGTCCAGTTGTAACTGGAAACCTCTTCATGCGTGCCGTAACCCGTATTAGGTGTAGCACTATTTACCAGAGCATCTTTACCGGTAGTTGCATCGGGTTGCAGTATTATACAGTTGGCAGAAGGAAGCGTATAAGTAATTTCCAATTTAGGCCTTTTGGCTGCATCAGTGTAGTCGCTGCTGGCAAATACTAAGGAGCTTAATCCGCTTTCGGTTACCAGTTGCAACATAAGGCCGTAGTTATTTCCACTGCTTAGTATATCCTGGTAAAGAGCAGTAACATCAATATTTAAATAATCCTGTGTAGAAGAAGTGGAAGTAGCGAGTGTAACCTCACTCTGTGCAGTAGTAGAAGGCTGATTACTCCAGTTTACCCCGCTTTCAATCCATGCCGAGGTTACTCTGCGCAAATAGCTGGTGTTAGTGCCTGCATGTAACTGCATAGTGCTTTGGGTAGTAGTGTTGCACCACAACGAAAGCCTGGCATTTGTAATAATAGCCCCTGCTGGTAACTGGCTTAAGTCGAACTCTAGCAAACTGCGACCGCTGGTCCAGTTGCCCTGGTTGGTCCAGTTGTAACTGGAAACCTCTTCGTGCGTGCTATAACCGGTATTAGGGGTGGCACTATTAATTAATGCATCTTTACCGGCAGCAGCATCGGGTTGCAATACCAGTGTAGTTTGTGCATGCAATAAGCCCGTAAACATTATTGCAAAAACAATCATGATTTCTTTTTTCATAGTGGCGTTTTTTTTTATTTGGTTCAAAAATGCAGGTTTAGCTACAATTCGCAAATTACTTTTTAAAGCAAAAATCCCTTGTCATGTCGTTACATAAATCGGTTACCAATACTATCCTGAAAAAATTTAGTGCCGAGGAGTTGGAAAGCCTTTCGCGCTTTTTGCACTTCAGCTTAGGCGAAAAAAATGAGCCGCTTAAAAAGGCGTATGCTTACTTACAAAGCGCAGCTCCTTCCTTCCCTCCCTCCCTCTGCAACAAAGAAGCTTTCAGCAAAGCCGTGTTCGGCAAAAAGCTAAACTCCAAATACGATAAGGAAATAAACCGCATTATGTCGGAAATAAAGGCCGAGGCGGAAAAATATATAGTTTACCGGTTTGCTATCCACACACCTCTTGCCGCTTTCGCGGCCCGCTTTAACTGGTACTTTAACAAAAACATGCTTAGCGGCACCGATAAAGTTTTAAAAGAAATGGAAGAGGAACTGCTTTCGGGCAAAGCAACCGAAATTCCCGAGCTGTATAAACAATACCTTGATTACAAAATAAACCGCTCGCAGCACAATGGCGATACCGCTCTCACCTACTTTATGTTTGGGCACCAGCTTAATTTTTTAAAAAACAAGGATGCTATAATAAACATTCATACACAAACCGGTTTTGCTAATGTGCAACGCATATTAGGCAAAAACAGTATAGAGGAAATAAAAAAGAAGGTACGGAACGATTATCTCAAACTTGATTTCAGTAACGAGTTAGCGTACCATAAAGCCGTGTATGATTTTTTGAAGGCGCCCACCCTGGAGCTATACGATTATCTAAAAGAAAAAATAACCGACACAACTCTGTTACTTGAATATATGGACAGATATAACACTTCTATTATTCTGTCCAATAACATACACGTAGTGTCCGGAACAAGAGAAGCGGAACCCGAAAAACTTTACTTAGCCAAAGTAAATTTAGACTTGCTGAGGAAAAACAAAGGCATTGTTTACTTTACTGCCATTGACACGTACTTCAACACTCTTCTATCGCTACAAATGACACAAGAAGCGAAAGCAACATTAAAAAAACATAAAGGCATAATAATAGGCATTGAAGATGAAGACAACTATCTGACTATCTGTCAGGCTAAAATTTTGAATGCCGAACAAAAGTATGCCGAGGCACTATACCTTATCAACCAATGCCATTATGAAAACAAGCATCAGCAATCAAGCATACTACGGCTCAAAGTAGTATTAGCTTACGAAATGAAAGAAGTACGCTTGTTTGAAGCTTATGTAAACAACCTGCGCAAATTTTTTAGCACTAAAGGCAAAAAACTTTTCAGTGAGCCTACCGTAAAGCAATACCTGGCAGTGGTAAAATATCTTGCGCGGTTGCTTTCTGAAAGTAAACAGGCTGCGTTATTAAGCATAAAGCAAGAAATGCTCGCTGATGTGAATTTGTATGACAAAAAGTATTTACTTGAAAAAGTGGACGAAAAGTTCAAAGACATGGCACTCTCGCGTAAAAGACATAAAGATCAAGGCCCATCATAAAGGCCGATATATTCTCCGCTAAATTATAAACGGGGCGGGACGCCGTTGCAGACGAAGGTGCCGCATGGCATGACGTTCGCTAAATACATCCCAGCGAAGCAACATCAGAATCTTCAACAAGATTGCTAGCAAATTGAATATCGTTTCAAAAAGTTCGACAAGTGTACCTTGATGGCTACAAATAAAAATGACCTCTGAATAAGAGACCAATTTAACGGCACCAACGTTTCAAGCTTACTCTTTTACAATTTTCCGCCGTTGCTCAATACTAAGCTACGCAGTTTGCTCATCAGTACCGGTAGTTGGGTTATCGATAGTTAAGCTCATGGTAACTACGCTATCATAACCATTGCTACCAGCCAGAATAAAGGTTGCTGCGTTGCTACTTGCGTTGTAGGTGTTACCATCTATGCAGGTAGTTGCTAAAAGCGGTTAGTACATCGGTACCTGTAGTTGGGTAAAACAACCCCGGGTTTAACAATAAGCACAAAAAACACAACCAGCTATTTTTAGAAAAACATCCGTAATTGTCAACTTCCGGAATTAAGGTTTTCCGTTGTTGGCCACGGATTTATCTAACCAAAAATTGCATCTAATCCTGACCACTGAGCGCAATGTAGAGAAGCACCGCCTACGGCCGCGCAAAAAAGAAGAAACTGAAACCCGGCGAATATCTCTTAAAGAAATTGGCACTTCTCTTTAATTGAAAAATCACCACCGGTACATATGCTATCCTTATAATTTTACCATCCGTATGTTTCGTTGAGTTACACCATTCCGCAGCGAAACGGTATAAATGCCCTTAGGGAGGGTACCTATGTACAGCTTAGTAGCGTACCCTTGCACAGGCTTTGCCATCATTGCATTGCCTAATTCATCTACTACATTTAATACTCCACCAGGTTCAGATAGTATAACAGTTACCACATCACTTGCTGGGTTTGGATATAGCAGCATAGATATTCCTTCATCCACATTTACAGCAGCTATATTCGAAAACTCAGCATAGCCATCAAAATCTACCTGCCTGAGGCGGTAATAATTTACGCCTGTTTTATACTCCTTATCAATATAGGTGTAAGTGCTTTCTATTGTTGAGTTACCTTTTCCCTTAACCGCTGCTATATTTTCAAACACTATTCCATCCAGGCTTCTCTGCACTTCAAAATAATCATTGTTTATCTCAATGGTTGTTGTCCAGCCTAACACATTGCCGGTACCGGCAACATGCTCGCCGATCAACGGCTCACTATATTCTACAGGCAATAAATCCGGCGATGAAGGATAGCCACCACCAAATCCCGAAAACCCTGAATAAAAATTACCGGTTAACTGCCAATGATTATTGTATGGTAATAGCGTTTGCGCCGTGCAGTACTGGTTAGTTGGGCCATTTGCTACGGGATTACCAGGAGTAATGTTTTTAATCGGTCCGCCGGTTTTAATTACTGTCATTTGTTGCATTTGGTTGCCCGTAGCACTCATCCATCCATCCATTTCTGCATCGGTATAATACATTGTTATACTGTAAGCGCCATTAGCATTATTACTGGCAGGTACTACATGAAGTGTCTTTTCTGTTACCAAATGGGGCGCCACTGGTAGATCATAAGGCAATGCGCCGTTTCCGGCCCTATCTATGGTTACACTGGTGCAGCCGTAGTTCCAGCCTGATTTGTTTACTAAGGTCGCCACCGCAGTGCGATTGGTAGTTAGCTGTATTGTATCATTAGGAGCAAAGTAGCCGGTTGCGCTGGTATTAAGTTGTGTTGCTATTTTATAGCCGGTGCGCCACCCCTGCACTTTTACATTATCAATAGCCCAGTAATAGCCCCAATCGCTATCTGTAAAACTAAATCGGGCTTTAAGATTAACATTAGCGTAAGCAGATATATTAATTGCTTTACGGTAAGGCTGATAGAATTTGCCAAGGTCGCCATTATACTCTATATGCGACCATACACTTACCCATTGGCTACCATCCCATACCTGCACACCAATTTTTTCGTTACCCATACCCGGGTATCGCTCAAATACATTGTCAAATGAAAGCACTAATGAATCGTAACCAACCGCATCCATAGTTGGTGTTATAAGGTACTCACCAAGTGGGCCTCCTTTATAAGCATCCAACGCCCACATTATTACAAAATCGGTACTATCCAGCGATTCTGTCATATTAAACCAGCCCCCCGCAGCACCGGTGGTGCACCAAAACAGCATACTATCCAGTACAGTTACGCCAACGCAATACGGGCAATCGCTTTCTATAGTAAAGCCAGCTGGCACCCAGGTAGTTTCGTTGTTAAAATCGGCGTTAAGCAACAATGTATCCAAAACGGCCAGCTGCATACTGGCAGGTTCATTATCATAAATATCTAATACGCAGGTATTGCTTAAGTTACTGCTGGCAAAGCTGTTGCCCGTAACGCTATTTATGTTTAAGATTATACTCTCTATTTCTTCTACTGATACATCATCATATACTTTTATCCTTGCATAGCGCGTAGCGTTGCTACCTATAGGAAATGTAACTACGCTGTCCAGCAGTACATAGTCGTGACTTTTCTTTGCATTGCCGCTAACTGTAATAGTAGCCGTAACTGGCGTAGTGGGTACAACGGATGCGTAAACTGGCACATGTACAGTCGTATATTTTCTACAGCCCTCGGTAATAGTAGCATTGCCCTCAAAAACCTGCATCCGACTAGTAGTAAATCCAATGTTTTTTACACCAGCCCCGCCATCTACCCTGAAATTATCTATGTAAATACTATTACCGCCTTTGTTTACATTTTCAATTTTAAAGCGCACATAATTGTTTATATAAGGCGTAAGGTTAATTGTAACTGTTTTCCAGCTTTGTGATGTAGGTATAAACTCGCCATAAAACTTGGGGTTTGATTTAAGACTGTCGCCCCAGGCATAATAAATTAACTGGCTGTATGTTTTGCCGCAATTGGTTGAGATGTAAATTTTTAAAGTATCGGTGACTGCCGAAGACGCGTATGCTAAATCAAAAGTAAGTCTTGCGTTTTGCAGGCCCATTAAGTTATAACCGGTGCTATAAACCTGGTCTTCAGATGTAGAAGATATGTAGGCATAGTTTCTAAAACGCAACATGTTGCTATACTGGCCGTCAGGCCCTATAGCTTTTGCAAGCTCCCAGCTGCGGCCATTATCCATATCTAAAAAACGCCAGCCATCCTGCAGTACTTCCGCATTAAAGCTTTCGTAAGCCGGCACCGGTTTTGCATCAAATAGCTCTACCTTTTTATGCCGGTGGTATGTTTTGCCCGCCAGCGTACTTTGCAGGTGAACATACTTTATACCCGAGCTGCCAAAGCTATGAGTAGCATGTGTAGTAGTGTAATCTGTAAGGTTATCTTCATTTACATCCCACTGAAAATTGCTTAGCCCTACCGATACATTGGTAAGCGCAATAGAAAAAGGACTGTCGCATACCTGTGCAGCATTAAGCGCAAAATCAATATTCAGGCTGCTGCATTGCAAATAGCTGCGATACTCATGGTAAACCCAATTCATAAAAGCTGTTTGCTCGTTAGAAAAACGGTTGCGGCAATGGGCAGGCGAGTAGCTCATGTGATTGCTTACATCGGGTGTATAAGCCTGCCCGTTGGCATCTCCCCATGTACCGGTATAAATGCAATTATTAAACACTACGTTTAGCATGCTTGGGTCAGCAGGTGTGTCGCAAAAAAAATCACCCTCTTCGCTGCAATTACTACCATCTACTCTTTCTTTCGAGCGTTCGGTATTAGAAACACCGTGGGTATGCAGCAGGCCGAAGTAGTGCCCCATTTCGTGAGTAACAGTACCCAAAGCGGAGTAGCCGCGCAGTAATACATAATCTCTGCCGCCTGGTGTAGGCGCTACACCGGCTGCCGGCGAGCCGCCAAACATCAGGTCGCGTACAAAGTATATATTTATTATGTTGGCAGTTGCGGTACTGTTATACAGAGGTGTAAACTCGCTGTAAAAATCAAGGTCGTTACTGGCACTATTGGTTATGTAGTTGATGTTGCCGCATTTGTAAAATTGTAGGCCGGTATTTACAAAATCGCTATTCAGCCGGTTAAGCACAGCTACCAATCCCAGCGAATCCATAGAGCGGCCATTACCCGGAGAATCCTGAAGAACGTGAATTTTAACCGGTATACTGTTTGCCGGAAAACTAACGCCGCTGCGCAACTCGTTTTTTATTAATGCGTAATGGGCATCTATAGCCGGCTTCTTAAGCCGTATAGTTTTTGCAAATTCTTCGGCGTTTTCGTTGAGGCAAAAATCCTGCGCAAACAGCAACACCGGAAACAGAAAAGAGCATAGTATCCACCAATTTCTCATTATCATTCTTTTAGATGATGCGAAGAGAACGATATGACACTGCTTAATTTAGGCTCTTTACCATAAAAATTAGGTTTATTAAAGCCTCTTTTTTTGCATTTCCAGGTTCAGCCATTTGTCATAATCGGCGTATGTAAAAAAGGCCTTGTTAAACGGGTCGGCTTGTAATTGTGTAAATTTTTGATGTAGCTTTTTCATACCCTTTTGCCATTTATTGTAATCGCCGGCATATTTCAAAAACTGCAACAATGCCTTTTCGGGTTCAAAAACTCTTTCCATTTTATGCAGGGCTTTGTAAAGTGTAGCTGTTGCATTTGACAAATACATATAGTTCTTAAGCCTGTAATGACACAACAGAAACAGGAACTTATAAGCGATAAGAAAAGAGGGGCGCATTACCTTTTCCTTATCCTGTATTTTAAGGAGGCACGTAAGCGCCTGGTCGGCATCGCCGGCCAAAAAGTAAAGGCGTGCGCCCATTAAATAATCTACGTATGCCAATGGCGATTTTTGCCAATCGCTCAGTTTAGGGTCGCTCAAATGTGCTTCGAATATTGCAATACCTTCTTTATATCTGCCGGCTTTAAGGCAAGCGAATAATTCTGCATGAAATACCTTTTCGCTTAAAGTGGCTATGCGGCTTTTGTTGGTAAGCAATGGCTTAATAGCCAGCAACTGTGCGCATGTTTCATTTACCTTTTGTATATCTTCCAGCTCCAGACTATAGGTTAGCTTTGCCAGCATTAGGTTTTGTAACGAGTCGAACCGCTTTTGTTTACGAAAAGGCACCTCCATTATTTCTAAAGCCCGGCTGCATTCTTTATATGCATCACCCAACCGGTTGCAGGCCGATAGCAACATGCTACGCAGGTCAAAGTATTCGTATTGAATAAGCAGCGGAGAATCATGCACTGGCTTTGTTTCGCTCAACAGGCTGGTTGTAAGCAGCTGCTCATATTGCTGCTGTTGCTTTACATTTCTTGGGCTGCCAATTTCCTTTACCAGGGCAAAAAATGTTATGGCCAGTTTGCGGTATTCCAGGTACTCTATATTTTCTTTCAAAAAACCAATACGCTTATCCAGCAAATCAATCCGGCCGCTAAAGTTTTGCTGCCGCTTAGGGTCTAGTACATCTAATTGCTGCCAGGCTACAAGTGCACTATGCAGTACCTGGTAGTTACGGGTTTCCCGGGCGGCTTTAATAGTGGCTTCAAGTAAATCGCTGGCCGCATCTGTCTGTCGTTTAGATATAAGTATATCGGCGATAGATAATTGCCTTAATAAACCTAATGTATTTGGCTGCGTTTCGTTGAAGGATAACAGACTGCGGCATATAAAATGATAAAGGTTGTTGTTTGCTTCACTAAGGTTCATTCCGCTTACCTGTTCGCTTAGTTTATTGCGAAGCTTATTTGAATCAAAGGTTTTGGCTTTATTCAGTATCTCTATGCTGGCGAGGTACCGGTTACGGGCTTTGCCGGTAGTAGCTTTAATAGACAAATTAAGGTTAATCTTTTCCTTCTTGTTCAGCGCATGAACAAGGTCATGTAATTGTTTTAGGGTAGCCATGTTGCAAAGGTGCTGATGAGCCTGTGTTTAATAAACCTATTTTAATGCAAAATAGGTTTATTAAACGCTTTTGACAAGTAGACCTTTGACCTCAAAACAAAATAACATGAACAAAAAACTACCCTTTATGGTTGTGCTGTTGGTATTAGCCCATAGCCTTTTTTCGCAAAACATTGTAGCCTATGATTGGGCAAAACTAATTGGAGCAGATGGTGGCAACGACCTTACCTGGGATATTACCAGCGATGGGGCCGGCAACGTTTACATTGCCGGTAAGTTTACCGGCGATAGTGCCGATTTTGACCCTGGGGCAGGAGAAGCTTTCCTGGTATCTGCCGGTAACGACGATATCTTTCTGGCCAAGTACACCAATACCGGCCAATTGCTATGGGCTAAAGCAATGGGTACCGAAGAGAACGACGAAGCCCGCTCGCTGGTACTGGATGAAGATGGCAATATCTGGATTACCGGTACATTTAGCGGCACCGGTGATTTTGACCCGGGCAGTGGCGTACAAAACCTTAGCTCTGCTGGCTACCGCGATATATTTCTTGCAAAGTATGACCAGGACGGTGATTACCTGTGGGCCGGTGCTATGGGTGGCAACGGCGATGATGTAGCAAATAAAATAGCACGCCATCCAATAACCGGTGATGTATGGATTTGTGGCGGGTTTGAAGGTAGTGCCGATTTTGATCCATCGGCTAATGATTTTGCTTTAATTTCTATGGCCGCCAAGGATATTTTTTTCGCCAGATACAATGTTTCAGGTGGGCTGATAGGTGCCCGCAGAATACAGGGTAGTGCTAACGACCAGGCTATGAGCATAAGTTTCGATACCGATGGTAATCTGCTATTGTGCGGCGTTTTTGTGGGCACCGTTAACTTTAATCCTACCGGAACAGCAGTAAACCTGGCATCTAACAATGACAGCAATGACGGCTTTGTTGCCAAGTACGACTTATCGGCTACACTTCTGTGGGTAAAAGCACTAGGGGGTAAAACCAATACCGACTTTGCTATTAACGTAACGTCTGATAATAATAACAACGTCATTGTATGTGGCTATTATTCTGATACCTGCGAATTTCAACCGGGTGTAGGTGCAGCCCGCAGGGTAGGTTTAGGAGTAGCCGATGCCTATGTAGCCAACTATGATGCTACAGGTAACTACAGGGGGGTAATAACCTATGGAGCACCGGGCGAGTATGTTGTAGCCTGGGATGTAGCTACCGATAACGATGGATATATATACGCAACCGGATATGCCAGCAGTAATTTTGATGCTGGCAATGATATAGGCACCCCCCAGATTATTGATGTAGCCGGCAAAAACGCATACCTGCTTAAATACGACCTTTATGGTAACTTCCTTGTTGGCGCCAATATTTCTTATGGGGCTGCGAGTGTAACCGGTTATTGTACTCATGTTGATGCACAAGGCGGCATACTGGTGGGTGGCGAACTGCAGGGCACCGGCGACATGGACCCCTCGGTACTAACCAAAAACCTGACAAGCTCCAGCGGAAACAGGGATGCGTTTTGGGCGCGCTATTTCAATTGCAGTATACCCGGGCAGGTATTCTATACTTCCGATACTGTATGCCAGGGCCGGACTGCGCAGTTAGCTGCCGGGGCCTCATTTGGATACACAATAGGCTGGTATGCCGATGAGCAGGCAACAGTTTTTTTGGCAGAAAACCAATATACAACGCCAGTGTTAAACGCCAGTACTGTATACTACTTAATGGATAGCGTGTGCGGCATTAAAAAAGTAACTCCGGTAACTGCACTTGTAAACCCTGCCCCCGATAATGTAGTAACACTTACCGGCGCTACTTTATCTGTAGCCAGTGCTAACGACGTAAACTATCAATGGATAAGCTGCGACGACGAGCAACCAATTGCGGGCGCTACGTCCAATGCTTTTACCGCTACAACATCGGGTAGCTATACGGTATCGCTTATTAATACTGTGACCGGTTGCACTTCATTTTCAGAATGTACGGAGGTTATCATATCAGCCGTAAATGAACTGAACAACGAAGCTGAAATCAGCATTTATCCTAACCCTGCCGGTAACACAATCAACGTAAAATGGAATGGAACGAGCATGGAAAAGTATGCTGTATATGATGCTACTGGCTCTGTAGTATTAACCGGTGTATTAAATAAGGGCGCTGAAGCAATGGATATAAGCAACCAGAGAAATGGGCTTTATTTTTTAGCTACCAAACAAAATACCCACCGGATAGCATTTATTAAAAACTAAATAACCATTTTATGAAAAACAAATCGTTACTTATCAATGGGCTTGTGGGGGCTATTACGGGTTTAATAGCAATATCAAGCCCCGTTACAACCAAAGCAGCCAATGGCAACTGTGGTTTTGACACTACTATTACTCAAAGCACCGGCGAGTTTAGCACACAGGTTAGCGGGGCAACTTACCAGTGGCTGTATTGTGCTACTGGGCTACCTATTACCGGGGCTACAGCGCAAAGCTATACACCGCCCTTTGGTGGTAGCTATGCAGTAGCTATTACGCTTAACGGATGCACCGACACTACCAACTGCCTGCAGTCGCAAAGTATTATTGCCACAGGCATTGATGAGATGGACAAAGGCTCGCAGTTTAACTTGTTTGCAACTAACAATGGTAATAGCGTAAGTATAAAAAACAGCGGCACCGCCATGGTTATAGAAGTGGCGATAGTTAACGCAAATGGACAAACCGTATTACAACAGAAAGCGTTCATTTCATCGGAGTATAATATCAATACCGCTCAGTTACCAGCCGGGTGGTATGTTGTTTTACTAAAAACCGAAAACACAAAGAGTTTAGTCCGCTTTTTAAAAAGCCTGTAGTGGCAGGGTAGTTCCTACAGGTGTAGTGCCGTGTGCCGTAAGGTGCACGGCATTTTTGTTTTAATACATCCGGTTTTTTTGATAAGAACCCTAATCAATTGTGGCTATGATGCCTTATAGAAAGCTATATAACTGTGTTTAATAAACCTAAACACAATTAAAAACGACACAATTAAAGGCACTCCGGGTATTTGCTTTGCAACAAATACATAAACTATGAACAAAGTGAGATTTCTACTACCCTTATTACTACTGTTTGCTGTTACACTACACGCTCAGAACTATCAATGGGCTAAGCGCCTTTCCGGTACGGGGGCCTTTGATGTGCAGGTAAACGATGTAATTGTTGATCAAAACGTATACGTAGGCGGTTCTTTTTCCGGAACGGTTGATTTTGACCCCGGTGCCGGGGTAAGCAATAGAACTGCTAACGGTACCGATGGCTTTATAGCAAAATATGACCATGGCGGAAACCTGCTTTGGGTTTATAGTACCAACACATCCGGCAACCAGCATGTAACTGGCCTTAACCTGGGCAGTAAATTAAATGCCGCGGTGCAAACGTCTAATTCCAGCATTTCATTAATTGCTTTAGAAACTGCTAATGCCGCCTTGTATGCATCTACAAGTTTTAGTACCAGTTCGGCCATAAAGGTTAACAAGATAGCTAAGAACTCTCAAACAGTGCTGTATGTTGTAGGCAGTTTCTCGGGCAACTTTATGATGTCTGGTGGCATATCTGCAGTTGGAACAGATGCCTTCTTAATGGGCTTTAATATTGGTACCACTCCTACAACCTATTTTAGTTTAAACTTATTGCAAGGCTATGGCGGCAACGGATATCAGGAGGCCTTTGATGTGTCGGTTCGTTTGCCGGCCATCCGTATGGCAGGAGTTTTTGCCGGCACCTGTACTTTCCCCAATGGAGGTAGCGTATCGCTTACCTCTGCCGGTGGCACAGATGGTTTTGTTATCGAACTAAACTCTAGCGGTAATCCCACTTTCTCTACAAACAAATTGCGCATAGGCAGCACGGGCAACGATGGTATAACATCTATAGAAACAGATCCGGACACCCGTGCTTTTGCTATTGGTGGTTACTTTTCTGAAACGTTTGATTTTGACCCTACGGCAAATGATGTAACTCTAACTTCAAGCGGACTCAAAGATGGTTTTGTAGCGCGCTATGGATTTAGCACTGCGGGCTTATTTTTTTCGTTTGCAAAAAAGACAGGGGGCACTTTTGATGACGAAGTTACAGATGTTTCTGTAAGCCCGAGCGGCGCCCACCCTGTTTACTATGCAGTAAGCAATGGTGCAGCATCTGGCTCTGCCATCAGCACCGGAGCTTATGATTCGTTGGGAACAGCCGTAACTTTTGGTGGCTTATTATTACCTGCCAATCAAACCACTGTAAACAAATGCAATTCTATTTGTGTTTACAATCCTTCAGCCGGGGCAAACCCGGATGTTTACCTGGGTGGAATTTTTAATGCACGAACTGACTTTAACCCCGGCACCGGTGTAGATACAATTCCGGCAATTAGCGGGGGCAATAATGGATTTTTACAAAAATTCAGCAGTTGTGCTGTAGCTACACAGCCGGTAGTTGTAGTTAGCAGCGATAGTATATGCCCGGGACTAACCGATACACTTTCTATTACTTCGGGAGCTTTGAATGGCAATGCTAACTGGGTATGGTACGCTGGTACTTGCGGCGGTACCCAGGTGGGTACAGGGCCGGTAGTTATAGTAACACCATCTGCAACTACCAATTATTATGCACGCGGCGAGGGTGGATGTGCCACTACCGGCGCTTGCTCGGTAGCCAAAACTGTAATAGTAAGAGCACAACCACCAGCCCCTGTTATTACCACATCGGGGCCAACAGCCATATGTGCCGGCGAGCAGGTTTTTTATTCACTGACCATTACTAACCTAAGTGCACCGTATACCTATCAGTGGCGCAAAAACGGCGTAAATGTTAGCGGGGCAACAAACTCTGTTTACTACCCTTCGGCAATTGCCAATAACGATGTGTTTAGTTGTGTAGTTACCGGTAATAATAGCTGTGGCACAATAGTATCGGCTACTTCTACCAATTTAACTGTTACAGTTACTTCATCTGCCGTGTCGGTAGTTACTATTGCTACGGCCAACTCAACAGCCTGTAGCAACACCAACGTTACCTTTACGTCCACGGTTAGTAACGCTGGCACTACACCTACTTACCAGTGGTTACGAAACAATGTAGCTATATTCAATGCCACATCTTCCACTTTAGTAATCAACTCAGTAAACTTAGGCAGCACTGTAAACATAACCTGTGTGCTTACTTCATCGCTGGCCTGTGCCTCGCCAACAAAAGATACATCCAACGCATTGTCGGTATCGGTTATCCAAAGTGTTACGCCATCCATAAGTATTACACCAAGCACAACTACTATATGTGCTACAGGGTCAGTCACATTTTCTTCCGCTGTTAACAACAACGGAACATCGCCAACTTATACCTGGCAAAAAAACGGAGTAACTATTTCCGGTGCCACATTATCTTCCTATACAGCATCATCGGTTAACAATGGCGATGTATTCAGGTGTATAATGGCATCAAGTGCTCAATGTGCCAATCCCGTAAACGACACCTCTAATTCAGTAACTATAACAGTAACAGCACCTGTTACACCATCAGTTATAATATCTGCAAGTTCTACTACTATTTGCGCAGGAGGCAGTGTGACTTTTACGGCTACGCCTACCAATGGCGGCTCTTCGCCTACCTACCAGTGGCAAAAGAACGGTAGTAATATTAGTGGAGCAACATCAGCCACCTATACTACTACCACATTAGCACATAACGATGTTATAACCTGCGTTCTTACATCTAACGCAGGTTGTGTAACCGCTCCAACTGCTACCAGCAATTCTATTACTATCACAGTAAGTAACTCGGTTGTTCCTGTGGTATCTGTCAGTGCATCGAATACTACAGTGTGTGCTGGCACCAGTGTAACCTTTACCGCCACACCGGTAAGCGGTGCTGGCAATGCACCTACTTATCAATGGAAGAAAAACGGCAATAACATTAGCGGTGCTACGTCGGCTACATACGTTGCTACGGGACTTGCCGCTAATGATGTATTCTCTTGCGTAATGACAAGTAACGCTACATGCGCTTCGCCAGCTACGGCTACGTCAAACACGGTAACTATTAACGTTACGCCTGCTGTTACACCTGCTGTTACTATCAGCACGCCTAATAGTGCAGTATGTGCCGGCGCCACTGTTGTTTTTACAGCTACCCAGGTTAATGGCGGGGCATCGCCCACTTATGTATGGAAACGTAATGGAAATATACAATCCTCAACAACTGCAACATACTCATCAAGCTCACTTGTAAATAATGATGTGATTACCTGTGAACTAACCTCTAACGCACAATGCGCTTCGCCGACTACCGCTAACAGCAACCCCATTACTATAACCATTAACCCGCTGGTTAATACAGGGATAAGCATAGCAGCCACACAAACTACAATATGCACCGGCAACAGCGTTACATTTACGGCAACGCCGGTTAATGGCGGTAGTAACCCTGTTTACCAATGGAAAAAAAATGGAGCCAGTATCAACGGGGCTACATCAGCCACATATACCACTTCTACGCTTGCCAATGGCGATAACTTTACCTGCGATATAACCTCTAATGCTAACTGCCTGGGCAATGCTAATGCAAGCAGCAATGCCATAACTATTACAGTTAGTACAAGCGTTACACCGGCTATAAGCATAAGTACCCCTAATACTACCGTTTGTGCCGGTGCCAGTGTTACCTTTACAGCTACACCAACCAATGGCGGTTCATCGCCTGGTTACCAGTGGCGCAAAAATGGTTCCAATATTGCTGGCGCCACCAGCGCAACCTATACTAGCAGCAGTTTGGCCAACAACGATGCTATAACCTGTGTGCTAACCAGTAGTGTAGCCTGTGCTTCGCCAACCACAGCTACATCTAACACACTACAGATAACTGTTAACCCAACTGTTGCCCCCTCTGTAACTATAGCCACACCTAATACAACTATATGCGCAGGCACCAGTATTACGTTTACTGCCACTCCGGTAAACGGTGGCACCAACCCTACTTACACCTGGAGAGAGAATGGCGTGGACCAGGGCACCACTACTGCAACCTATACAGTACCTAATATTGCTAACGGCACTATAGTTAGCTGTGTATTGCAATCATCTGCTGCCTGTGCCTCGCCTGTTACAGCCACCAGCAACAATGTTACGGTAACTGTAAACCCGCAACTTACCCCGGCTGTTAGTATTACTGCCAGTCAAACTACTATCTGCGCAGGCGGTAGTGTAACCTTTACTGCCACACCTGCCAACGGCGGTAGTACACCAGCCTACCAGTGGAAGAAAAACGGCAGCAATATAAGCGGTGCAACATCTGCCACTTATACAGCATCAGGCATAGCCGATGGCGATGTATTTACGTGTCAGTTAACATCCAACGCAACTTGTCTGGCAACAAACAATGTTACCAGCAACTCAATAACTATTTCTATTAGCAACAGTGTAACACCATCGGTAGTTATTACAACATCGGGCACTACTACGGTTTGTGCAGGTGCTACTGTAGACTTTACCGCAGTACCTACCAATGGTGGCAACAGTCCTATTTACCAATGGAAAAAGAATGGAGTAAACATAAGCGGTGCTACCACAGCAACTTATAGCGCTTCGGCACTGGCAGATGGAGATGTAATTACTTGTGTGCTTACTTCATCGGTATCGTGTGCATCGCCACAATCTGCTACTTCCAACACAATTACAATGGATGTAACGCCTGTCTTTGTTCCAACGGTAAGCATATCGGGTACTACGGATACGATGTGCGAAAACTCATCGGTAACATATACTGCACAAAGCAATGGCAGTGTGGCTTCTTTTCAATGGACCATAAATGGCGTGAACGCCGTATTGGGTAACTCAATTGCCTTTACACCAATTAATGTGGCCAATGGCGATACTGTCCGTTGCATAATAACCTCGCTTGAAAACTGTGCCAATCCGTTACAGGCAGTTTCGCAACCACGCATTGTTACAGTATTGGAGCAGGACACGGTGGAGGTAACCATAGCTACCGGCCAGGCAACTACCTGTGCAGGCAGCCCAGTGAGCTTTACTGCTACAGCCACCAATGGTGGAGATAACCCCGTATTTGAGTGGAGCCTTAATGGAAATGAGATAAGCGGAGCTAACGGCAACAGCTATACCAGTACAACCCTGATAAATGGTGATGTGGTATCCTGTATACTAACCAGCAGCGAAACTTGCGTAGCAAGCACACAGGCGACATCTAACAGTATCAGTATTACCGTCGTAAGCAGCCTAACTGCCAGTGTAAGCATAGCAGCTGCAGAGCCTTCGGTTTGCCAGGGCAGCCTGTCAGAATTTACAGCTACCGGTGTTAACGGCGGTGTGGCGGCTACCTAT
>DATGWP010000160.1:0-75128 GCA_035299425.1 Chitinophagales bacterium
GTGGCGGAAGCGGCGGCACAGGTGCCGATGTGGGCGCAGCGGGAGGCTCAGGCATAGTTATAATAAAATGGATAGATGGTGAATGGACCAGCAGCAACACAGCTGTTGCTACCGTAAACGCATCTACCGGTGTAGTAACCGGTGTAGCCCCCGGCACTGCCGACATAACTTATACAGTAAAAAAAGATGGCATCTGTCCGGCAAGTGTAAGCAAAACAATTACCATATATGGTACACCGGTTAATATTACACCTACCGCCCAGGCTACCCCCATTTGTCCGGGCACAGGCACCAACATTCAGATAGCCAATGCCGAAGTGGGAATAGAATATCAATTGCGCAATAATGCAGGCAATATACCTGTAGGTAGCCCGGTAACCCCTTCGGGACCTAACACAACTATTAGTTTGCCCACAGGAAACCTGAGCACAGCTACTACATTCAATGTATTAGCCACGCGCACCGGTACTACCTGTGCTACACAGTTATCACCTACGGTTACAGTGAATCTAAAAACGAATTCTACAACCCCAACTACTACCACTGCAACACCGGCAGCCGTAGCACCGGGTAGCAGCAGCACGCTTAATGTAAGCGGTGGCGTAGCGGGCACAGGTGCGGCTTTTAAATGGTATACCGGCAGCTGCGGAGGAACCACAGCAGGCACAGGCGCGAGTATTAGCGTAAGCCCTGCAACAACCACCACCTATTATGTGCGCCGCGAAGATGATTGCGGTATTACAAGTTGTATTACCATACCGGTTACTGTTTCGCTGCCTACCTGCGCCACGGTATATGTTTCGGCTACAGGCAACGACAACTACAATGGCTCTGCCGATTACCCCTATGCTACACTTGGCAAAGCATTGGCTAATATGAATGGTGGCAACCGCGTAATTATGGCAGCGGGTAATTACACCATAGATCAACGAATTGATATACCCGCAGGTGTAATTATAGAAGGTGGATATAATGCTGCAGCTAACTGGAAAAAAACAAGTACCGGTGGCACTAACATTACGTTTACAGCCAATACCGGCGGCACCAACCCAACGGTTACCCAATATGATAATGATACACGGCATTTAATTGGCTTTTCGGCTACTACCGATAACTGGACCTTGCAGGACCTGAATGTAACCACGGCCGCTGTTACCGGTACAGCTACGAATGGCCCCGGCAGCAGTAATTACGCGCTATGGATAAGCGGTGCCGACAATTATAATGTAATACGATGCCAGTTTACAGCAGGTGCCGCAAGTGATGGAGCAGATGGCACAGGATTTGAAAATAACGGCGGAAACGGTGGCACGCCCGGCGGAAGTGGTGGTGCCGGTAAAGGAGGCGACTTTGTAAATACGGTCACTTCCAATCGTGGTTTAGCTGGTAATGCAGGTTCCCCTGGTAGCGATCCGGGTGTACCGGGTACCGGTGGTGGCGCAGGCTCTGCGGGCACACAAACAGGCACCGTAAATGGTGGCTGTACCTCAGGACAAAGTGGCCCCGATGGGAACTCCGGTGGTAATGGTACCGCTGGTAAAGCCTGGGGACCAGGCAATCGCCCTACCGCAGTAGCCCCTACCAATGCAAGTTTTTATGTTACAGCGCCGCAGGCCACCAGTGGTGGTGGCGGTGGTGGTGGTGGTTCCGGTAGCGGTGGTGGCGGCAATAGTGCTGGTTCTTCTGGTGCGTTTTGCATTAATTGTAGCGGGCAGAATGGCGGAAATGGTGGCGGTGGCGGCAAAGGCGGCGGCGGCGGTAAAGGTGGCTTTGGGGGTGGTGGCTCATTTGCAATCTGGCAGTATAACAGCACCGGTGCAACTATAACACAAACTTCAGCTACAGTACCGGGAACGGTTGCACAGGGAGGCGATGGAGGAAGCGGCGAAACGGCACCTAACACAGGACTTAATGTTGGCAAAACCAATGGACAAGGCCCTAACACCTGTATAGGTGGCAATAATACCAGGGGTGGCAATGGTGGTAATGGTGGTAACGGTGGCGCAGGCGGCCGCGGCCGCGATGGAGCCAATGGTGTAAACGCAGCTTTGGTAACCAATGGAGTAGCAGGCACATTAACCGTAAGTACACCTTCTTCCCCTACAGTTGAAATACTATACAACAACTGCAAGCCATGCATCAACAGCGAGATTACTGTAACCAAAGCTTCTGGCACATGGGCATTGCCAACCGGCCTGAATTGGGTAAATGACCAAACAGCAACAACGCAGTCATTCAACACAAACTCTGCATCGGTTAAAATGTATTCTACCAGTGTAAGTACATCGTATAACCTTGCCAGTCCTTTAGCTTTCGATGGATTTATAACAACTACTGCCGATAACCGTACGGCTCCTACCCTATCGGCTATAAGTAATGTGTGCGTGGGCACAGCGGCACTCATTAACTGCACACCTACCAACTGGAGCGGTGGCAGCCCTGTGCAACATGAGTGGAGTGTATTTACTACCGATGCCAATGCACCGGTACTATCTTCAACTGCGGCCAGCCTTGTAAATTTCAATGCTTCATCGCTGGCAGTGGGCACTTATAATTTGCGCTACCGCGTAAAAGACCAATGCTGCGGATGGAGCGTACCTGCTTATACAACATTTACTATTACTCCATGCGATAATACCTGGATAGGCACCACCAGCGATTGGGCCGACCCTGCCAACTGGAGCTTGGGCATTGTGCCATCGGCCTGCGACCCAAGTAAAGCGGTGGTAGTAAACGCCGGTGCCTCGCCGGTAGTATCTGCCAATGCAGATGCCGGCACTGTAGAGGTAACCAACAGCACACAAATAACTATTGATAATGGCGTAAGCCTTTCGGTATGCGGCGACTGGATAGGTGCAGCAACTAACCAGGCTGCAATTGCCGGAGATGGCACCCTTATAATGAGCGGGGGCACAAACCAGGTAATAAGCGGCAAAACACAATTTCAGACATTGCACATAGATAAAGCTAGTGCCGCGGTTACCATGCAGGCAGGTAGTACCGTAGACGTATACAAGGCGCTTGAACTGGCCAGTGGCAATTTTATTACAGGGCCGGGCACGCTTACCTTAAAAAGCACGGCCACATCTCACGCTATTTTTAATGATTTTGGAGTACCCTATGGTTCTTACTACGGCACCTTTTCCGGTACTATTAAAGAAGAACGCTATTATGAAGCCCCTAGCGCCAATAGTTACAACCAGCACTACATGGGTAGCCCGGTAAGCAATGCCGACCTGGCCCAATTTGGTGCCGGTGGCAGCTCGGGCGCAGTAACACCTACTGCTAACTGCGATGAAACACAATTAAGCCAGTACTCAGTTTACGGCAATGTATTTAGTTATAACCAGGCCAACGGCAGCACTTGCGCAATGGCAGGCTGGTATGTAGAGGCAGCAGGCAATACTGCACAGGCTGGAAAAGGCTACTCTGTAGCCAAAACAGGTGCAGGAACATTAACTGTAACCGGTACACCCAACACGGCCGCCAGCTATACACAAACCGGTTTGATTAATAGCGGCTGGAGTAATACCAGCCTGCAAAACCATACCTATGTAGCCGGCTGGCAGTTGGTATCTAATCCATATAATGCCACACTTGATCTAACAGGCCTGGCGGCACAACCCGGTTTTGATGCACAGATAAAGGTATGGGTAACGCACGGCCCGGGCGCAGGTAGCTACCAGGATGCAACGGTTATAGCGCCTTTCCAGGCTTTCTTTATAAAAAAGAACGGCAACCCCGGCAGCACATATACTATTGATGGCGCTAAGCGTGTGGTAACCCCGCAAACATTCCAGTTGCAAAACAACGATGAGCAACTGACTATAACTGCTACTAACAATAATACCACGCTCACCGATGTTACTACGGTGGCCTTCAACAGTGATGCCACTACACAATTTGATGTAGACTACGATGCCAATAAACTATCGGGTAACCTGAGCCGCCACAATTTGTACACCTTAAACAACGGAAGCTGGATGAGTAAAAACATATTGCATTCTATTTCAGAAACAAGCATGGTGGATGTTGGCCTGGAGCCCGGTGTAAGCGGCGACTATACCTTTACGTTTGATGGCTTAAGCAGTTTTGACCCTACCAGCTACATTACGCTTGAAGATAAAAAGCTGGCCACCTTTTATGATGTAAGAACCGGCAACTATAACTTTACCGCCGATGCTGCCGATAACCGCGATAGGTTTGTATTGCACTTTACACCAAAGGCAGAAGTAGCCATTACCGACCAGGTATGCGAAACTGGCGGCGTTATAAATATTACCCAGCCGGGTACAGCTAACTGGTACTACACCCTAACCGACAATAACAACGCGGTGATAGATAGCGGCAGCCTTAACAGCAGCAGTAGTATAACTGCCACTGTACCTATGGGTACTTATTTCTTAAACCTGGTTGACAGCAATAACTACTCGATAGTAAAAACCATAACTGTAGGCGGCACACAGCCAGATGCTGCGGTATTTACCCCATCATCGGCTACTGCCGAAACTACCGATGACATTACCTTTACCAGTACCACTGCTAACGCAGCCGGCTACAGCTGGGATTTTGGCGATGGCACCATAGTTAACACCCAACTGGCTACCGTTACCCACCAATACCAGGTGGCGGGCAGTTATACAGTTACACTAACAGTTACCAATGTATACGGATGCCATTCAACTACCACGCAAGTAGTTACAGTAACCCAAAAGGTTATCATCAGTGGATTAACAACTGTACCCCAACAATCTCCTATTTCTGTATGGAGTAATGAGAATATGGTGTATGTAGATTTCAGGCAGTTGGCCCAAACAGATGCTACCATTGAAATTTATAATACACTGGGCCAGCAGTTGGTAAATGAACGATACGGTAGAAGCACCATTTACACCAAACATCTTGAAATTGGTGAAGCTGCATATATCATGATACGTGTAACCAATGGTGAATTGGTTACCGCCAAAAAACTTTTTTTAGCCAAATAGGTTCTAAGGGGCACTTCTGGGTTAGGGCCAGAGGTTGCCCCTTTTGCCAAACAGGCTAAATCCTGTCAAATATTTGGGTTTTTATTAAAATACCCTACCTTTGGTCTCAGGACACATTTTAAAGTAATTGAAAATCAAAGACTTGTAAGTTACAAGTCAGATTTTTGAAACTTTTTTAGGCTAAAGCCTTGACAAATTTTTACTGGCACACTATTTTATAGATATAAATAAGCACTTAAAAATATAGACATGAACAAGCTTCTTACAACTTTTGCAAGTATCGCCTTATCCCTGAGCAGCTTTGCTGCAGGCGACTGCCCTGCCCTTTCTGGTGAATTCACCATCGGCAAAGGAGAAACAGCAGATTTCTCTACATTAACCGATGCTGCCAATGCGCTTAAGTGCGGTGGTGTTTCGGGTCCTGTAACATTCCTTTTAGAAGATGGCACCTACAACGAAAAGCTGGTTCTTTCTTCTATTCCAGGCACCTCTTCTTTCAATACGGTAACCTTCGAATCTAAATCGGGTAACAATACAGACGCTATCATCAGCTACGGAAGCGGCGACGCTACGGTAGTGTTAAACGGTGTAGCTTACGTTAACTTCGAAAACATAACCGTAGACCACAAGTCAGCTACTTATGGTAGCAGTATGCGCGTAGACGGCAAATCGAACAACCTGCAATTTAAAGGTGTAGTATTTGAAGGCGTAGAAATTAACCGCGCCAATGCCAACAGCGCCACTGTATACTTCACGTCTACAGCACCTAAGTCTGATATCGCTTTTGAAGATTGCGAAATAAACAACGGCAGCACCGGCATTACCAAAGGCGGCATGAACGCCGATGAAATGGATACCAAAACATCTATCACCGGCACTCTTTTCTTCAACCAGTTTGAAAAAGGCCTGGCGCTTACCAATGAAGATGCACCGGTAATTACCAATAACGTAGTAAGCACCCTTTCTACACACACTTCGTTCCGCGCTATCGACCTTGATAACGTAGCTAACAACGTAATTATCAGCAATAACATTGTAAACGCTGCCAACGGTTCTTATGGCCTGGCTATGAATAACTGCAATGCACAGGCTACCAACCTTGGTCAAATAAACAACAACTCGATAGCAGTAGGCGGCAACAGCGAAAGCTACGGCATCTACTTATCAGGCTCGTCAGATAACCAGGTGCTTAACTTTAACCGTGTAAAATTGACCATCAATGGCAAGCAATCGTCTACACAGGCTTATTACAGAAATGCAGGTTCGGGCAACAATATCAACATGATGAACAACATTTTCTACGATTTGAACACAGGTGGTTACACCATACTGGGCAACACTTACAAAGATTACTTTAACCAATTACCGGCACAAAGCAATCCTGCCCTTTCGGTTTCGTCTAACGGGTTAATGATTGAAAAAGTATCTCCAATAAAATAATAGCTATAACTTACTAGTCACCTTTTACGGCCCCGGTTAATATCGGGGCCGTTTTTATTTCCAAAGTATTTGTATTTTTATTTGTCAGTTGCATTTTTTTGAACTGTGGAGGCGGGTAATTTCAAACTAAAAGAAAACCACGTGATAGGCCAGATAAGTGTACCCGAAAATGCCGATGTAACCCTGCTTAAAGGGTTATTAAAAGAGAGCGAGAACAGATTTAACCTGCTGGCAGATGCCTCACCCATAATGATATGGATGACCGATGAGCATAACCAATGCTACTACTTCAACAAATCGTGGACAGATTTTACAGGCAGAAACGTGGCTGCCGAAGCTGGCACCGCCTGGTTACAGGGCGTACACCCCGACGATTTAAAGCTGTTCAATACCCTGGAACCTATACTGGACCGTAAAGAAAAATACACCTTTGAATACCGCCTGCTGCGCCACGATGGACAGTACCGTTTTATACACGAAATTGGCAACCCCCGCTTTTTGCCCGATGGCACTTTTGCAGGCTATATAGGCAGCTGTATAGATGTAACCGAAGCACGCGCAACCGAGGTTATATTAGCCAACCAGGCTAAAGAGCTAATGCGCTCTAACGAAGAACTGGAACAATTTGCCTACGTGGCATCGCACGATTTGCAGGAACCCCTGCGCATGATACTTAGCTACGTGCAGCTGATTCAAAAAAATATTGACCAGGGCGATACCAAACGGGTGAACGAGTTTATTGCTTATGTAATAGAAGGCACCGGCCGCATGCAGGCCCTGATTAACGACCTGCTGCAGTTTTCGCGCGTAACCCGCAAAGGCAACCCCTTTGCCCAGGTAGACCTGAACGAAGTGCTCAAGATAGCCGTAACGCACCTTACAGCGCGCATACAGGAGAATAATGCAGTGGTAAACATCAGCCCTATGCCTGTTATTATGGGAGATAGTTTTCAGTTAATCAGATTATTTCAAAACTTAATTGATAATGCCATTAAATTTAAAACGATAAGTACAAACCCTATTATAGATATTAACGTAAAAGAGAAAGAGGATGAATACGAATTTTCTGTACGCGATAATGGAATAGGTATAGAAGATAAGTTCTACAATCGTATATTTGTGATATTCCAACGGCTTCATAACCGTAAAGATTATGAAGGCACCGGCATAGGACTGGCTATTTGCAAAAAAATTGTAGAACGGCATGGAGGCGAAATTTGGGTAGAGTCGGAAAAGGATAAAGGGAGTACGTTTTATTTTACAATTAAAAAATAATTGTTTTTGTATATGGATTTTTTGAAGAATAATAAAGAAAAACCAAGGGTATTGCTTGTAGAGGATAACCCCGGCGATATCCGCTTAACCCAGGAAGCGCTTAAAGAAAGCCAGATGGACATCCATTTGGATGTAGTATCGGATGGCGAACAGGCTATTGATTTTTTAATGAAGAAAGGCAAGTATGCCGATAGCATTCGCCCCCATATTATATTGCTCGATTTGAATTTGCCCAAGAAAAACGGAATTGAAGTATTGAAGGAAATTAAGGCACACGATTCATTGCGCAAAATACCGGTAATAGTGCTTACCACTTCTGATGCCGACCATGATATTTCCAAGGCCTATTCACTAAATGCTAATTGCTACATTTTAAAACCGGTAGACTTTGATGATTTTGCCAAAGTGATACGGTTGATAGAAGTATATTGGTTTAATACCGTTCAACTACCACACGAATAACATATGTCGGCACAGGAACTAAAAGTTTTATTGATTGAGGACAACCCCGGCGACGCATTTCTTATGAAATTCTATCTGGGCGAATCTACCTCGCCCCTGTTTCAGGTTTCGCATGCCGAAACAGTAAAAGCAGCGCTTGAACTATTAAGCGAAAATACATTCGACATTATTTTAAGTGATATGAACCTGCCCGATAGTTTTGGGGTAGATACTATCAAATCAATACTTTCAAAGTTTCCCGGCAACCTGGTAATAGTGCTTACCGGCCTTACCGACGAAGAAGTGGGCCTTGAAACTGTGCGCTACGGGGCACAGGATTTTTTAACCAAAGGCAAGTTCGATAGCAAAGTGCTTATATCATCGGTAATGTTTGCCTTTGAGCGCTTTAAACTTAATAAACAGATAGACAGCTTCACCAAGAAACTGGACGAAGAAAACTCTCGCTTAGATACCATACAAAAACTGCTGAACGTAGGTTATATAGAGTACGATATGAAATCAAAGAACGTTTTCAGGTCAGACTATACCCTTAAAATTACCGGGCAAAACCCCGATATGAAGACTGAAAACATAGATGATGCTTTGGGCCGCGCAGAAGATACCGAAGCACTGAAGGCAGTGGTGCAAAAGGCCATTGCCGAAGGTGGAACAGGAGAGTTTACCTACAAGCGTAAGGACAACGGCAAACAATTCCGTGTGCGTTACGAAGCCAAAGAAGGTAAGCTGTGCGGAGTGGTAGAGGCGGTATAGGATATTTTTCAATTGCCAAAAATTAATTTTCAAGCAATACTGAAAGCAGGCCGCAAGGCTTGCTTTTTGCTTTAAATGAAATAGCCCATAGATCTGTGTTACTTTTGAGATAAAAGCCGGTTATACTATTATAGGTTGAAGTTACGTTATTATACTATGCGCAAAAGCCTGCTCGTTTTTACGTTTGCACTTTGCTTGGGCCTTGCCAAGGCCCAGGGGCCGGTTAAGTATGTAGTGTACTTCCCTTTTAATAAAGAGACCCTTACTTCCGGGGCGTTGAGCACCTTACAGCACGCGGTAAAAGATAATACCGGCAAGATGATAGACTCGGTGAAAATTTATGCCCACTGCGATAGCATAGGCAGTATTGAGGCTAACGAGGCACTGGCAGTAAAAAGAGCCGAAGCGGTAAAGCAATTTTTGATTGAGCAAAAACTAAGAAGCAGTGCCTTCAAAGATGTTACAGGCTATGGCAAACGCCAACCGGTGAACGATAACAGCACCGAAGCATTACGTCAGCTAAACCGGCGCGCAGAGGTTTTGATTTTTGCGCACAATAAGGCTGTACCGAAAAAGGAGATAGTAAAAGCAGAAACACCAGTGGCCGCTGTAGCTGGAGAAACTAAACCCGCAGTAGGTACGGTTGGTGATGAGATACCTGTAAGCGAACGCAAAGCGCTTGACGGACTGCGCAAGTTGATGAGCACCGCTGAGGTAGGCAAAACCATAAGGCTACCCAACCTTAATTTTTACGGCAGCAGGCACTTTGTAGTTACTGAATCACTACCCACGCTTGATACACTGGCAGCTATCTTAAAATCGTATCCCGAAATTGAGGTAGAGATACAGGGCTATGTTTGCTGTGTGCCTAAAGGCAAAGAAGCATTTGATGTTACCGAGCGCAAATACAATCTATCTTCTACCCGTGCGCAGGCAGTGTATAACGACCTTGTAAAAAATGGCATTGCCCCCGGGCGGTTAAAACACAAAGGCTATGGCAGCCAGCCTATGGTAGAGGAGTTAACCGATGATGATAAGGCAATGAACAGGCGGGTAGAACTAAAGATATTGAAACGGTAGATACGCGATGTTCGCGTCTAAAGATGCCAGCATGGCGTCTCTTCAATTACTCACTCAACAGCGGCTGCCCTTCTGTATTAAGTATAGTCGGCAGAAATAAATTCTCCGGCGTAATAGCTCTGGTATTATCAAAGCCACCGGCTACTGTCCATGGTTTCAGGTTAGGCACATTTAGGCCGGGATAATAGGCAAACATAATTTCGAAAGAGCCGATGCCTAAACCAAGATTGCGCAAACGTATACCCGCCCCGTAAGCCTGCTTTAATTGAAACTCATTCATAGAGCCTTTTTGCGATATAGCCAGATTGGCAAAAGCAAAGGCACTGCTGGTAAATCCAAGTATTTTAAACGTAGGGTAAACATCTGTTTCAAAATTAAATATGTAGTTGCGCGTACCTCGTATATAGTTGGTAAAAATACCCCGCATACCACTTGCGTTGTTCAGCACCAGTTCTTTACCAAGCGGGCGGTTAAAACCAAGGTTAACGTCAACCGATATAAACTGCCGCATCATAAACCGTGGCCCCAGCTTAATAGCGCTGGTGTAAAAGGTCTGCTTAATCCGGAATAAAATCTGCTGATAGCTGTCTTTTTTCACAAAGCCTCCATACGATGCACGTGCGTTATAGTAACCGGCACGGCCTATATACTTTCCGTACTCCAGTTGCAGCCCTGCGTAAAATCGCTTTTGCAACTCTTCATCATAATCAAACCCAAGTATTAATGCACCATTCAGCCCACGGCTGAAATACTCCGCCTGCCCCAGGTAAAATACCGAGTGGTCCACATAGTAGTTCCAGTTGGCAAAACCCATACTACCAAGAAAGCACGTGCGGTCTATAAACGTTTGCGCCCCATCCTGGCTGCGCTTAAATGGCCGCGAGGTATAATTGCTGCGGTACATCCGTGCAGAGAGTATAAAGCGCAGCAGGTCGTACTTTTTGCCCAGCCTGCCCGGCAGCTTATGCGAGGTTGCCAGCCACACATCCTGCCAGTTATAAAACACATTGGTAGGTATACTTGGGCCAAATGCGTTTGGCACTGCATTATTTTCTTTATACAAGCCTGCTTTTATATGCCCCGCCCAGCGGCTGTTAGCCGAAAAAAAATCGCGGCGGATGCGTATAGCACCACCCTTAGTAAAGTTGCTATACTCATACGATACCCGTGCATCTATATGCGAGCTTTTTATATTATCGTAACTATACTTACCATATACACTATAAAGGTTGTCCTTCCGGTAGTTTAGCGACACCCAATTAGATATACTCTGCGGCATACCCAAAAAATTATTAAACTGAATACCCACTGCTATTTTGTTGTATTCTAAACTTGTGTTCAGGCTCCAGCTCCACATATCCTGCACCATTACTACCACATCTACCAACTCCTCGCTGCCATCTACCGGGCGCATAAATATCTTTACATCCTTAAATGTATTCCGGCCCCACAGGTTCTTCTCCGTATCGGCAAACAATACCGGCACTACACGCTCACCGTGCTTAAACAGCAGGTCGTTCCGCACCACCCAATCTTTCGTCTTTATCTGTATGCGGTTGGCAAATTTTTGAAACTTATTGTAGTGGTCGTTGGTTGGCTTCTCTATGGTAACACCATAGGGGTCTATTACTTTTATATCAATGTTGCGGATAATCATACCGCCGTAAGGCTCAAACTCGGCAATACCTGTCAGGGGGCGGTCTACAGTACGGTCTTTATAGCTCAGGTACGAAATATAGATAAGGGTTTTATCCAACCCTTTCATCAGCTTTTTCTTCTGTTCTTCGCGTTTAAGTTGCTTTACCGTTTTATCCAGGCATACCTCATCATCGTAGGGCGACTGTGCACTGCTGCCTATAGGCAAAAGCAATAGCAGGCTGATAAGGTAGGTGTAAATAAAACGGGCCATGTGTCGGTATACGGAAAAAGAGAATTGAAGTTAAAATTTTGAGGAAACTCTAATACATTTTCCAATAAATTCTTCACCGAAAAGAGGAAACTTAACGCCTGGCTTACATTAAATCAATGTGTCCATATCATCCCCTGCGGGTTTATCTCCCAGTGATATTTCTGAGATTCGCCGAAGGTGGCAAAATCCATTCGCTGGCCCAGTATAATTTCTTTGTAGGCAAAGTACATCTGGCGCGCCGCGTTCATAGGCATCATGCTTCCCACGCCTGTACATAAACCAGGTATGGCAACGGATGTAATCCGCTCATCATTCTTCGCTTTTATCAAAATGGCCTTCATGGCAAGGTAGGCGTTTACCGAGGTGTAAATATTGAAATTGGTAGGTATACGCATGGTTGGTGCAGAAATCAAAAATAGGATTTTAGGGTCGCCTGTTTCCAGTACCATAGCCTGTCCAACTAACAACTCTCCTTCAGGTAATTCCTTTATTCTTTTCTGCAATTGCTTCTCCAGGTCCCAGCCAAACCTTTCCGACAGAGCATAGTCCAGCCCGCCATCCATAAAACCGAATGAATTAGCAGGGCTAACAACAGCACTGCATTCAAGAACTGTGATATCACCCTCCACAAGGCTTACATCCTTTTCATCCTTAAAAAACTCACTCCAGGCTGCTATCATGCGCTCCTTGGTGTCTGCTAAAATAATCTTCATAATGCCTTGTTCTTTATTTGTTAAACTAAATATAGCAATTGTCTTAGTTGGAATCGCGCATTGCCTTTTAACACCCCTTATCCACACCTTTTAAAAGCTATATTTGCTTTTTGGCTAATTCCCTTATTTTCGAACGTGAATACATTGCGAGAAGACCTTATTGAAGAAGTGAAGAATATTTTTTCTGCTTACCTGGAGCGGAAACAACTTCGCAAAACCACCGAACGATACACCATACTCGAAGAGATATATAAGCGCGACGACCACTTTGAGGCCGAGTCGCTGTTTAACTTTTTTAAAAAGAAAAAATTCAACATCAGCCGGGCCACCGTTTACAATACGCTGGAGCTATTGGTAAGCTGCGACCTGGTAAAAAAGCACCAGTTTGGCAAAAACCAGGCACAGTATGAAAAAAGCTACGGTTATAAACAACATGACCATATTATTTGTGTAGATTGTAAAAAAGTAGTTGAATTTTGTGACCCTCGGATCCAGAATATTAAGACCATGATGGGCGATTTGCTGAATTTTAAAATAACCCATCATTCACTAAATATGTACGGCATTTGCGGCAACTGCCAAAAGCAGCGCGAGATAGATGCTACAAAAAGAGAAACCGAAGTAGTAGCGGCAGATTAAAACAATAACGGATAAAAATATTAACTGTATAAAACCAATCAAATGAAGAACGAAATTAAAGACGGAGTACTGGTTATTTACTTAGAGGGTAACCTGCTGGGCGAACACAGCAATGCACCTGTAATGGAACTGATTAAGCAGGTAATTGAAGCAGGTAACAAGAAGGTATTGTTTAACCTGGCCGAAATGAAATTTATAAATAGTACCGGTTTGGGTATGCTGTTAACTGCTGTTAGCAAAACAAGAAACGCCGGTGGCGAAGTAGCCCTGTGCACCCTGCCTGAGCAAATGACCAAGCTATTGCAAATGACCAAGCTGGGCGGCGCATTTATAGTTAAAGGAACTGAAGACGAAGCTATAGCATACCTTAAGGGTGCGTAGGTAGATTCCGTAATACGGTTTTTAAATTCCAAACAACAATTGACAAATTATAGTGTTGGTGTCGTTTGGAATTTCGTTTTTGTGATTTGTGTTTTATGAACTGGATTTATTTTAAAGAGTAAGATATAACAACAATATAATGGCAGTAGATATACTTTTGGGCCTTCAGTGGGGCGATGAAGGCAAGGGTAAAATAATAGATTACCTGGCCCCTAAATACGATATAATAGCACGCTTTCAGGGTGGGCCAAACGCGGGCCACACACTGGTAATAAATGGCAAGAAAACTGTACTGCACACCGTGCCTTCGGGTATTTTGCAGGATAGGCCCATGAACGTAATTGGCAACGGGGTGGTAATAGACCCGGTTACGCTAAAGAAGGAGATTGAGAACCTGACCAGCATGGGGGTAGATGTAAATAAGAAATTGTTTATCTCTAAAAAAGCGCACCTTATTCTGCCTACGCACAAAACACTGGATGCCGCCAGCGAGGCCTCTAAAGGCCAGGAAAAAATAGGTTCTACCCTGCGTGGCATCTCTCCTACTTACATGGATAAAACAGGCCGCAACGGTTTGCGCATAGGCGATATACTGGCCGATAACTTTAAAACTCTTTACAACCGTATTAAGGAAAAGCACCTTAACCTGTTGAAGATGTACGACTTTGAATTCGACCCCGAACAAGGTGAAAAAGACTGGTTTGATGCTATTGAATTTGTAAGGTCGCTTAACCTGATAGACTCTGAGTATTACCTGAACAACGCCCTTTCTGCCGGTAAAAATATATTGGCTGAAGGTGCACAGGGAACCATGCTCGATATTGATTTTGGAACATACCCGTATGTTACTTCATCTAACACCATCACATCGGGTGCTTGTAACGGCCTGGGTATTGCCCCTACTAAAATTAAAGAGGTAATAGGTATTGCCAAGGCCTATTGCACGCGTGTAGGCAGCGGCCCGTTCCCTACCGAGTTGCTGAACGAAACAGGCGAGCAGATACGCAAAGTGGGCGGCGAGTTTGGCGCTACTACGGGCCGTCCGCGCCGCTGTGGCTGGATAGACCTGCCGGCATTGAAGTATGCCATTATGATTAACGGAGTAACGCAGATAGCGATGACCAAGGCCGATATATTAAACGACTTTGAAACTATTGAAGCCTGCACCGACTATACTGTAAACGGTAAAACAAGCCGCGAAATACCTTACGATATGGCTAACACCGTAATAGAACCGGTATACAAGAAATTAGCCGGCTGGAAAACCGACCTGCGTAAATTCAGCAGCTACGACGACCTGCCTGAAACATTCGTAGGCTATTTAAACTTTGTAGAAGAATACCTGGGCACACCGGTAAGTATGATATCTACAGGGCCAGAGCGCGAGCGCCTGGTGTTTAAAAACGCAGCAGAACAAGTAGCACAGTAGACAACAAATAACTACTATAGCAGGGCAACAGTAATTCAGTTTATTGTTGCCCTTTTGTTATGGTATTGCAGCATTTAACGCCTGAGGTATGTTGCCATCCGGGTATTCTATATAAAGCAGAATATCTTTAACCTGTTCATCGCTAAGGGTTGTAAATACATTCATCTGGCTTTCGCGTGAGTTAGACATGGCTATTCCATATTTATAGCCGGCATCCACCACTTCATGCCAGTTTTTTATCCAAGTGTACAACCATTGCTCCCCGCTCTTCTTTTTGTATTTACCTGCCGCTTGCCACCTTGCTGTTACACCTTGTAATGGAGGACCGGTACCATCTGCTTTGGGATTGTGACACGATGCGCAGTTAGATTTAAAAAGACTTTTGCCTTCATGCCATTGTGGGGCTACGGCTTTGGGCACAGGCATAGTTGTACCACACCACCAGCGGGACTCCTCTTTCCTTTCAAACGTTACAATGTGTTCCGGAACTTCAAAATCAATTTGCAACGCTATGCAAGTGGAGAGAAGGATAGCGCTTAACAAAATGGGTAACTCAATATACCACTTGCGAAGCATAGTGCAAACATACTGCACAGTTTTTATATGTATGTGGTTTTTACATAAAAGATTGTTCTGATAGTTTCCTTAAAACAATACCAGATCTGACCAAAGTTACAAACTGCCGCGCGTTTTGCATTCCGGCCTGAAAGGACCTCATCTATCAGCACAGGTCGAAGGCCTGTGGCATCTTAAGCAACTCCTTCCTTAAAGCCCTGCAAGGGCGCAATATTAAGGTACATGCGAGGCGATTCTCCCATTGCTAATATTCCCTTATTTTGGTAAAATTTTATTGTTCCAAACAGTACCCCCCCTGCACCACTTCTCAAAAAATACATTTGATAATCAACACTTTAAGCAGCGCCGTGTGCACCATTTTTAAAAATTGGCATTTTGGTGCACCAGCAACAGTGCTACAAATTCCGGGCGTAAACATGCAACCCTTTCAGGTCTGCTTGCCCTATGCGTTCTTCGGCAGCCCGATTGCGGCTAAACTTAAACCTATGCGCCAGGTTAAGCGACTTTTCATTATCCGGATGAATGACCGCCTCCAGCATTTGCACCTGCATAGAGTTAATCGCATAATCAATAACAGCTGTAACAGCTTCTACCATTATTCCCTTGCCCTGGTAATCGGGGTGCAACTCATACCCAAGTTCGGTGCTCAGGTGTTCATTATTAAAGCCAAAGAGGCAGGCAGTGCCTATCAGTTGTGGGTTATCTTTTAAACAGACCGCCCAGTTAATACCAGTGTTGTTCGCCAGGAAGTTATTCAGCGTTTCTATACGCGTCTCTGCATCGTGTATTGATAAAGTCTTAGGCCTGTCAACATACAGGTTCATGCTTTCTATCGAACGCAATTCAGATAATGCAGGAGCATCTTTAGCTTCTAACTGCCTTAGCAAGAGGCGTTCGGTAGTTAATACAGGAAAGGGGGTAAAATTCAGGTTCAGCATAGTTCCAAATGTAATGCAATGCTAATAAACATTATTCTTGCGCTGTGGCAGAGACAACTACCGTTACCATAGCAGATATAGCAGCGTTTAAGCTAAAAGCGCTGGCATGGGCTAATCAGTTCCCGGTGGCATGCCTGCTCGATTCTAATAACTACCCACATAATAATTATAAGCCTGCCGAATGGCTACTGGCAGTAGATGCCGCAGATTATGTATCAGATAGTGCCGCAAACAATCTATCCTTAAATCCGGTTGCCACTGGAATAAACTCATTCCAGAAACTGCAACACTTCCAAGCCAATGCCGGCTCCTCCATATTCGGCTTTTTAGGCTACGACTTAAAGAATGAAATTGAAGACCTGCAAAGTAATAACTACGATGGGCTGCAGTTTCCCAACTTCTACTTTTTCAAGCCACGTTACATACTTGAAATAACCGGCAGCAAACTCACGGTGAACAGAAACTACCCCGAGACATTCGAGTTAATTGAGCAAATACAGAATACCAAAAACGAAATAAGAAATACGAAACTAAGTACCCCTCTGAAAGCAAGAACAGCCAAGGGCACTTACCTGGAAAACATAGAGAGCATACGCCAGCAAATTGTAGCCGGCGACTTTTATGAAATGAATTATTGCAACGAGTTTTATGCAGAGCAAATTGCTATCAACCCTGTAGATGTTTTCACCCAACTAAATTCAAAAGCACAAGCCCCCTTTAGCTGCTACTTTAAGCTGAATGACAAATACCTGCTGTGCGCCAGCCCCGAAAGGTTTTTGAAAAAAGAAGGCACTAAACTTATATCGCAGCCTATTAAAGGCACTATCCGCAAAGGGGAAACAGAGGAAGAAAATGAACTGCTAAAAAGCCAACTGCGCAGCGATGAAAAGGAGCGTGCCGAAAACATTATGATAGTAGACCTGGTGCGGAATGACTTAGCCAAAAGCTCGGCACCGGGCAGTGTGAGAGTAGAAGAGCTTTGTGAAATATATGAGTTCGCATCCGTCAACCAAATGATATCTACCGTTACATCTCAGTTGGAAAATACAGGTGCGGTGGAAGCAATAAAAAATGCCTTCCCCATGGGCAGTATGACCGGTGCGCCCAAAATAGAGGTAATGAAAAACATAGAGCGCTACGAAGATTTTAAGCGCGGCCTTTACAGTGGCAGCGTTGGCTACTTTACTCCTAATGGCGATTTCGATTTTAATGTGGTAATCCGCAGCATACTCTACAATGCTACCCAAAGCTATCTATCAATCCGTGTGGGTGGCGCCATCACTTACGATAGTATTGCCGATAACGAATGGAACGAAATTCTGCTGAAAGCCCAAAGCATGATGCAGGTGTTAGAAGCCGACCTGGAAACCTAACTAAGGATACACCCTTATCTTTTCACTGGTGCCGCTTGATTTTCGCCCATTGGTAACCAGCAGGTAGATAGTATGCTCTCCGGGTGTAGCAAAGTGCAGGGTTATACGGGGAGTGAAATACACCGAGTCATCGTTAATTTGCCAGTTGTACTGGCTTGCCTGGCTGCTGCAATAACCATTAATTACTACCGGCTCATTTACATGAATAGAATCGCCATTACCCTCTACCTGAAAACAGGCAAAAGGATTGCTGCCCCCGCACCCTGTAAAACACAGTGCCAGAACACCCATCACACAAAAACAAAGCACCAGTTTTTTCAGCATCATTAATTAACCACTATCAGGTAATAATTCTTCTTTCCTTTCTGAACTAACAGATACTTTCCGTAGAGCAGGTCATCGGCTGTCAGCCTTTTATCCATGCTCCACTTTTGCTTATTAATGCTTACACCATTACCTTGTATAGCTTTGCGCGCCTCTCCCTTACTTGGGTAAATACCAGTTTCAGCACCCAGCAGAGAAACAGTATCCACCTCTGCCGCAAACAGGCTTTTGCTTACAGTAAAAATATCTTTCTCATCTATCAAATCTTCAATTTCAGCTTCACTCAGCTGCTTAAAATCTTCAAACGATGAGCCAAAAAGTATAGCCGTTGTATCCTGTGCGCGTTTCAAATCCTCTCCAGAATGCACTCTGGCCGTTACCTCTTCCGCCAATGCTTTTTGCAACCCTCTCAAATGCGGCGCTTCGGCATGTTGCTTTTCCAACGCTTCAATTTCTTCTCTGTTTTTCAACGAGAATATGCGTAGCAAATTAGGCGCATCAGCATCCGTAGCATTTAGCCAAAACTGGTAAAACTTAAATGGCGATGTCTTTTTAGCATCCAGCCAGATATTACCGCCTTCGCTTTTGCCAAATTTAGTTCCGTCAGCTTTTTTTATCAATTGGGTAGTTACGGCAAAAGCCTCGCCCGCATCTTTTCTGCGTATCAGCTCAGTGCCGGTAACTATATTGCCCCACTGGTCGCTACCGCCCAATTGCAGTTTTACATTTTTGTTCTTCCATAGCCAGTAAAAATCATAGCCCTGTATCAGCTGGTACGTAAACTCGGTAAAACTCATACCCGACTCTGCCTCTATTCTGTTTTTAACCGAATCTTTGGCCAGCATATAGTTAATGGTAATATACTTACCCGCATCGCGTATAAAGTCGAGAAACGAAATCTCTTTAAACCAATCGTAGTTGTTTACTATTTCGGCCGAGTTAGCGCCGCAGTTAAAATCAAGGAACTTCTCCAGCTGCTTTTTCTGACAATCCAGGTTGTACTGTATCTCCTCTACCGATAGCAACGACCTTTCAGCCGTTTTGCCCGATGGGTCGCCTACCCTACCTGTGGCACCACCAATTAAGGCCATTGGTTTGTGCCCTGCCCGCTGAAAATGCATCAGCGTCATTACCTGCACCATGTTGCCTATGCCCAGCGAATCTGCCGTAGGGTCAAAACCAATATACCCGGTCACCATCTCTTTATTCAATAGGTCCTCAGTTCCCGGCATTATATCGTGCAGCATGTTCCGCCACCTTAACTCGTCTACAAATCCCATTTTACTTTTTGTTTCTGTTTTGATTACTAATTTGCACAAACCTACTGATTATACCCTTAAATACAATTAAATAGGCCACTAGTAGGGCAGTTTTCTTAGGTAATTAAACAATTTCTGCGCAAAATAGATTGAACGATGCACTTTCTGGCCCATTACTTTACCGAGTTACCCCAAAATGACCCTTTGTTTGTTGTGGGCCTTGCCATACCTGATTTGGCTCCCCGCTTCACCAAAGCATACAACTCAAACATTGTTAAACACATGCCTTCCACAAGTCACGCTTTGAAACAGATTCATTTGGGAATCGTTCAACACTTTGGAGCCGATAAGAGATTTCATAATGCCGCCCCGTTTTTGAAGGAGGTCACACTTGCTATACAATCCTTTGTAGATGCGGGTTTGAGCCGGGAGAGGTTACGATTATCTGTTATAGCCCATATAGCGGTAGAGATGTTAATTGACAGACAGATTATGCTGGAAAATGAAGGGGTTTGTGATGATTATTACGCCTTAGTTGACCGTGCCGACGAGGAATTTATAGGTCAATATTTTGACCTATTTTCATTGCAGGTTGAAAAGCAGATTTTTTTGCGTAATTTTCAGTTTTACAAGCAAAAGCGTTTCCTGCTCTTGTTTACGGAACTTGAGAGTATTGTAGAGGGATTGAACAAAATTTATGGGTCGGTTACCAAAATAGAGTTTACAGCTGATGAAAAGCGTAGGTTTTTAATTGGTTTACACAATATAGACAGTAGATTGCGTTATAGCTGGCAGGAAATTTTGAACCTTTAATTTATGATGAAAAAAAGCGGACTTGTTATCCTTGTTTTACTTTGTTGTTCAGGTGCATTTGCCCAGGTAGTGCGTAAATACAGCAATGAATTTTTGAACATTGGTGTAGGTGCCCGCGGGCTGGCCATGAGCAATGCCCAGGTAGCCACAACTGGCGATGCTTATTCTAACTACTATAACCCGGCAGGGTTGGTGCATATACCCAACACCTTTCAGATAGGTATAATGCACAGCGAGTATTTTGCCGGTATAGCCAAATACGATTATGTATCGCTGGCAGTACCCGTTAAGGCGCAAAAAAGCGTTATAGGCTTTTCTTTCTTCCGCTTTGGGGTAGATGATATTCCCAACACCCTTTTCCTGGTGCAGCCAGATGGTAGTGTAGATTACAGCAAGATTACCTCTTTCAGCGCTGCCGATTATGCCTTTATGTTTCACTACGCACAGGCGCTGCCTGTTAAAGGCCTTAGCCTGGGTGGTAGTGCCAAAGTTATTTATCGCCACATAGGTAAGTTTGCCAAGGCTTACGGTTTTGGTATCGACCTTGGTTTGCAATACCGCCTTAAGCAATGGCGCTTTGGTTTAATGGCCCGCGATATCACCAGCACCTTCGATGCCTGGAATATCAATTTCAGCGAAGCCGAAAAACAAGCCCTGCTGCAAGCAAATAATGCCCTGCCGCAAAACAGCCTTGAAATTACCACGCCCACTATACAGTTAGGTGTAGCCTACGATGCCAACATCAAAAACAAATTCTTTATTACACCAGAGGTAAACTTCTCGCTTACTACCGATGGTAAGCGCAACGTATTAATAGCCGCCAAGCCTATAAGCATTGATATGAACGCCGGCCTTGAGCTTAAATACGTGCCTGCCAAAGATATTGATGTGTGTATACGTGCCGGTGTAGGCAACCTGCAGCGCTCTACCGATGAGCTTGGAAAAAAACGCTTTACTGTAGCGCCCAACATTGGCGCCGGCGTACATGTAAAAATCATTTCACTGGATTACGCGCTTACCAACCTTACTACCATTAAGGATAAGGATGGCGGTGCAGGTTTGTATTCGCACGTAATATCGTTACGGTTAGACATAAATAAAAAACAGAAGGATTAGTATATCAAGCAAGGTGCAGGAAGGATGCATCATTTGGAACCCAAAAGTAATTGCATGAAAAAAATTTTACTCTTCTTCTTTTTACTAGCCGGTATAGCTGGTGTGCAAGCGCAGCCTACGTATGGTAATGAATGGGTAGACGCCACGCGACCGCATTACAAATTTACCAGCAGATTTACTGCTATACACCGGATTAGTTATAACGCCCTTTTAGCTCATATACCTAACTTGCAATTAATCAGTAAGAATTCTTTCGTGCTTTTTCGCAACGGCAAGGCTCTTCCAATTTACATCTCCGGTACAGGTACCACAATGACATCCAACGACTATATTGAGTTTTATGGCATAGGTAATACGGGAGATATAGACTCACTTTTTTATCGCACTGCCGATGATCAGATAAACCCCGATATAAGCCTGTTTACAGATGAAGCAGTATATTTTCTTACAACCAATAACTTGCCTAATAACCCACGGCTGACATTTGCATCGAACAATCTGACCAATCACCCTCCTAAAGATGAATACTATATGCACCGGGAGAAGGTTACTTACAATACAGCAAACCGCATGTATTACCCCGGTAAGTATTACTCGGTAGGGCAAACAGAAACCTACAAACCCATTTATGATATAGGAGAAGGCTACACCGACAAGTTTTTCTTTGGGGTTCCGCTTTCCGTAACACTTAGCGATATTTATACACAAGGGCCTAATGCTATTTTCCGTACTAATTACACTAACAATTCGTACGAACAGCACAATGTTCGCATACGGCTAAACAATAACCAGGTATACCCTGCCAGCGGCACCCAAGATGCTTACGGGTTTAAACTTAACCGGGTAGAAGTACCGGTATCCACCTCCGTTTTAGTAAACGGAACCAATACTTTTGAGTATAACGATATTGGCCCTGCAACCAGTTCTCACAAAAATGTGATAGGCTCAGTATCTCTTGAGTATCCCCGACAATTTACTTTTAATACCAATGGAATTTCTATTGAGCTGGATAGTTCGTCATCCAATAAATACATTGAAATAAATGCTTTCGACAATAGTTCGCAGCTTTTGTTGTATGATGTAACCAATGGCAGGATTTACCGCGCAAATGAAGCAGCCGGCGTATATCCTGCTAAATTTAACCTGGAACCTTCTGCGCTTAAGCGACAAGTAGTAATACGTGCTGACAATGTAGGCGCGGTGCGTGCCGTAACTGCCAGCGACATTACACCTGTAAACTTTACCGATTTTACCAATACCAATAACCAGGGTGAATATTACATTGTTACCCACAGTTCGTTACTGGCAGATGATGGTACCGGCAACTATTGGGTAGAAGAATACCGTAAATACCGCGACAGGCAGGAAAATCCCGCAACCGGCAAATTCACGCAGGCCCGAATTGTGGATATAGAACAGTTGTATGACCAGTTTGGGTATGGCATTCGTAAGTCACCCCTTGGCTTGCGTAACTTTATAAACTATATGGCCAAAAGCACGGCTATATCCCTCAAAACAAAGTACATTTTCCTGATAGGTAAAGGGCGTGAAGCGCCTTCCTATCGCGACACTTTGTTTAACCCAACAGGCAGCGATGCATATGCCAAATGCCTTATTCCCACTTTTGGTTATCCGGGGTCGGATAACTTGTTGGCAGCGAGCCGCGAAAGCGATATACCCTGCGTAGCTATAGGGCGCCTGGCAGCCACCAATGTGGCACAGGTACGCGATTACCTGGCTAAGATTAAGCTGTATGAAGAGCAACAAAATTCATACGTTTGTGCCCAGCCCATAGCGCCTAAAGACTGGCAGAAAAATGTGTTGCACTTTAGCGGGGGGACAACGCCCTCGGAGCAATTCATCTTTAAATATTATGTAGATAATTACCGGAAAATAGTAGAGGATTCTCTTTGGGGATGTACAGTTACCTCTTTTTCTAAAACAAGTAACAATCCTATTGATGTAAGCTTATCGCAGGTAATAAAGGATAAGATAAATGCCGGTGCAAGCTGGATAACCTTCTTTGGACACTCGGCTACCGGCGCCTTCGATTTTAGCATAGACGAACCTGAAAACTATAACAACTCCCCTAAATTCCCTATAATATTATCCAATGGTTGTTTTTCCGGATTTATTCACGATGCCGGCGAGGGCTATAGCGAGCGATTTGTATTGGGCCCAGATAGAGGCGCCATAGCATTTATGGCTACTTCCAGCTTATCGGTGTCAAGCGGATTAAATAATTTTTCGGACCGCTTGTATAAAAACATCAGTGTAAATACTTATAACCAACCATTGGGCGATGGAGTTAAGAAAACGCTTTCCGATTTATTTTCGCAACAAAACCCGGCCATAGATGACTACACCGCGGAGATTGCCTACGAAATGACCTTGCACGGCGACCCTGGTTTGAAACCGAACCAATATCCTAAGCCGGATTTTGCTATTGAGCCATCTTCGGTGTTTACCACGCCTGTTACTGTGGACGCAGCATCCGATTCATTTGATATAAATGTTGTGGTAACCAATCTTGGCAAATCGTTCATACGTACTATTGATGCAGCGATTGATACGGCAACCAGAGATACTATTTCTGTATCTTTAAAAAGGACCATTTTTGATGCCGGCAATAATCCGGTTTACTACTACTACAGCAAAAAAATGCTTGCCCCATTTTATAAAGACACTATAAAGTTTACTTTGCCTGTAACTATCTCTACACTTGGCTATGGGCAAAACCTGTTTGAACCCATGGTAGATGCGGGGTTTGCTGTAGTTGAAATGGCGGAGTGTAACAACACCCTTACAGCCCCCTTTACTACGTACATACAAAGCGATGATGTAATTCCCATCTATCCTTACGAATTTGCCATAGTGCCTGAAAAGGGGGTTACTTTAAAAGCATCAACAGTTAATCCATTTGCACCTTTGCGCGCGTACCGCATACAAATTGACACCAGCGAACTATTTAACAGCCCTAAAAAGAGAGAAACAGTAGTTACTCAGGTGGGCGGTGTAGTGCGCTGGACTACCGATGCTGCTTATTACGAGAAAGATAGTACTGTTTATTATTGGCGGATACAGCGAGATACAGCAAACGCCGGTTGGCACTACAGTTCTTTTATATACCTGCAGGGTGAATACCCCGGCTGGAACCAGTCGCACCAGTATCAATACTTAAAGGATAGTTATCAGAATATGCGGTTAGATTCTACCGACCGTATATTCAAATTTCCATCGAATAGTAATAATATACATGTACGCACAGGTGTGGCCAATGCGGCTCATCCCAATGGCAATGTAGATTACAGTACCCTGGGCTGGGATTACAATAACTACAACGAATACAGATACCGCATGGGTGGTTGTGGTTATCTAAGCGGTGGCCTTACATTTGCAGTAATAGATCCCGTAACCGGTTTGCCATGGATAAGCCATAATTATAACCCCGATAATTATGGCGACCATATGGAGAATGTACATTGCGCAGGCAAAGGTGACCAACCGGGTTTCGATTTTCCAACCACTGGCACCAACGGATTAACCGGAAAATCATGGTCTACCGAAATTGATGAATTTATTGATACCATACCGGCCGGACACTATGTGCTTGTATACTCGGTAAATTTCCCGGCATACACCAGTTGGGATGCCACACTTGTAACAGCCTTAGGTAAAATTGGTTTTGTAGCACAACCATTTACCAGCGGTGCGGTAGACGGGCATCTTGTGTACTTTACACAAAAGGGCAATCCTAACTACAATAGCTTTCTAAGTACCAGCAATGGTGCATTTTCTATCATTGACACCTCCTTTAACTTTGCAGGAAGTTGGTTCCAGGGAAATTTCACCTCTCCAAAAATTGGCCCCGCTGTAGAATGGCGCAGCGTACATTGGGAGCGGCAGGCACTAAACGGTGTAAACACCGATCAGGATTCGCTGGATATAATTGGTGTAAAAGCCGATGGCGAAGATACTTTGCTGTTAACCACGGGTACTGCTAATAATCTATTCTACAATGGCGGGCCTACTATTGATCCGGTGTTATTCCCTTATTTAAAATTGCGCCTGCGTACGGTAGATGCCACCTTGTACACCCCTACCCAACTTTACTACTGGAGGGTGCTTTACAAAAAGCCACCAGAGGCAGCTATTAACCCCGCCGCAGTAGCTACGCTTAACTATACCCCTAACGTAATACAAGGGTCCAATTTCCACTTAGAAATTCCTCTGGAGAATGTTACGGAAGTACCTATGGATAGCATGCTTACTAAGTATGTAATACGCGATGCTTTACTCAATAATATAAACTTTAACATCCGGTATGATTCGCTACCCGGCCTGCAAACCATGATGCTGGTGCTGGACCAGCCGGTAACAGCTAATAATTATTTGGGGCTTAACCGGGTAATTATAGAGGCAAACCCTGATAATGACCAAATAGAGCAATACCACTTTAACAACATTGCTGAACTTAATTTTAATGTAACGGGTGATAAGATTAATCCGCTGCTTGACGTTACTTTTGATAACCAGCATATACTCAATGGTGATATTATTTCGGCCAAGCCAACTATTTTAATAACCCTGAAGGATGAAAACAAATACCTGGCCCTCAATAATTCGGACCTGATAGATGTATACATTAAATATCCGGGAGCGGCAGAGCCAACTAAAATGATATATGATGATGTTATCATGAAATTTTACCCGGCTGATTCTAACACCCTGGCTGTAAGCAACAAAGCACAGGTAGAACTTAAACCTATATTTACCACAGATGGAACGTATGAGTTGCTTGTAAAAAACCGCGACCGCAGCGGCAATAACAGCGCTACTACCGATGCACGTTTTCAGGGCACACCGGCTACTTTCTTCGATTATAAAATATCGTTTGAGGTAATTACCAAGGCCATGGTTACCAATGTGCTTAACTACCCTAACCCATTCACTACTTCTACCAAATTTGTGTTTACCATTACCGGCAGCGAGGTTCCCGATGTTTTCAAAATCCAGATAATGAATATAAAAGGCACGGTGGTTAAAGAAGTATTTAAAGAAGAGTTAGGCCCGCTGCATATAGGCAGAAACATTACTGAATATGCCTGGGATGGCCGCGACCAATACGGCGATTTACTAGCCAATGGTATCTATTTCTATCATGTAGCTACAAGGCTGGAAGATAAAGAAATGGAAAAAATGAGCATGAGCTACGATAAATACTTCAAGAAAGGTTTTGGCAAAATGGCTATTATCAGATAAAGCAATTTCAGCTAAAGCCTACTAAACAAAGCTCCTGAGTATCAACTCCGAGCTTTGTTTTTTTAGTCCAGCCAAAGTTAGGCCGAAAAAAGTCAGGTGTGGCGGCCCTTACTCACAGTGATTTTTCATAGGAGTCTGCAACATCACTACCACTCGACCCGTTATTTACTTTTTAATATACGATAAGAGGCTATGCCCATACAAAAAAGCCACTACTTGAGCAAGTAGTGGCTTTTGATGTGTATTAAATCCTTTTACAAGGATGTTTAGTAGCTTATTCTTCTGTAGCTGTATCGTCAGCAGCTTTCTTTTTCTTGGCAGCGGCTTTTTTCTTAGCTGGTGCTTTAGTAGCGCCTTCTTCGCCGGTTGCATCAGTTGCGGCAGCTTTCTTGGCAGAAGAACGACGTGTCTTCTTCTTAGGCTCAGCAGCTACAGCTGTGTTCTTATTCTGCGTGTAAATTTCATTGAAGTCTACAAGTTCAATCATCGCCATTTCGGCAGCATCACCTGCACGGAAACCGGTTTTGATAACACGGGTATAACCACCCGGGCGGCTACCTACCTTAGGGCCTATTACATTGAAAAGCTCTGTTACAGCCACTTTATCTTCCAGCGAGCTAAACACGATACGACGGTTGTGCGTAGTGTTGTCCTTGCTTTTAGAAATCATTGGCTCAATATAGCCTCTCAGCGCCTTGGCTTTAGCCAGAGTAGTGAAAATGCGCTTGTGTGTGATTAGGGCCACACCTAAGTTCATCATTAATGCATGACGGTGCGCTGTTTTTCTTCCCAGGTTATTTACTTTATCTCCGTGTCTCATGACTTTCTTTTTATTCTAATTTTACTAATTACTATTTATTAATACCTGCAGCTTATTGCTCGTCAAGTTTAAATTTGGCAAGGTCCATACCGAAGCCTAATCCCTTTTCAATCAACAAAGCTTCTATTTCTACTAAAGACTTCTTACCGAAGTTGCGGAACTTCAACAGGTCGTTAGTGTTGAACTGTACCAATTCTTCAAGCGAGTTGATTTTAGCTGCTTTCAAGCAGTTGAAGGCGCGAACTGAAAGATCCAGATCTTCCAATGGGGTCTTCAATAATTTGCGCATATGCAATACATGCTCGTCTACCATTTCGGTTTCAGTAGCTGCAGGGCTATCGAAGCTGATATGCTCGTCGGTAATCAGCATTAAGTGCTGAATAAGAACACGAGAAGCTTCTTTAACTGCCTCTTCCGGATGAACTGTTCCATCGGTAGATACTTCAAGAACCAGTTTTTCGAAATCCACGCGCTGTTCTACGCGGAAAGGCTCAACTGCATATTTTACATTCTTAATAGGCGTGTAGATAGCATCTACCGGAATAAACCCGATAGCGTGCTCTTTGCTATTCTCATCAGCCGGTACATAACCGCGGCCTTTGGTAATAGTAAGTTCAATTTCAAGGTTTACGCTGCTCTCCATGTTGCAGATAACCAAGTCCGGGTTCATTACCTGGTAAACGTTGGTATGCTTTTCGATATGCTCGGCTTTGAAAGCTGTAGCATTCTTTAACGCGATATATATTTTCTCAGCAGCATTCTCATCATCCATTACTTTCTTCAAACGAACCTGCTTAAGGTTAAGTACGATTTCAGTTACATCTTCCAATACACCTTTGATAGTAGAAAACTCGTGGTCAACTCCGGTAATCTTGATACCGCTGATAGCATAACCTTCTAATGACGAAAGAAGAACTCTTCTTAAAGCATTACCAATAGTTACACCAAAGCCCGGCTCAAGAGGTTTGAATTCAAAAGTTCCTTCAAAATCGGTAGCTTTTTGTAAAGTGATTTTGTCGGGCTTTTGAAAGGTTAGTAGTGACATAGTTTATTTTGGATTTTATTATTATTAATAGTCTTACTTCAACAGCAATAGCCCGTTGCCAGGCTTTGCTTATTACTTAGAATACAATTCCACAATCAACTGCTCGTTGATGTTTTCTGGTATCTGGTCTCTTTCCGGAAACTCAAGGAAAGTACCTTCGGCAGCTTTTTCATCCAGTATTAGCCAGTTGAATTTTTTGCCTCTTTTAGCAATAGCATCTTGTACTACAGTAAGGTTTTTAGAACGCTCACGCAATGCAACTTTATCGCCAGGTGTTAAAGTGTAAGATGGAATATTTACGATGTGGCCGTTAACCGATACGTGCTTGTGCGATACCAGCTGGCGCGCCTGCTGACGTGAAGCAGCTAGACCAAGACGGTAGATAGTGTTATCCAATCTTGCCTCAAGCAATTTGAACATGTTATCGCCGGTTACACCTTTCTTGCGAGAAGCTTTCTCAAAAAGGTTACGGAACTGGCGCTCCAGCAAGCCGTAGGTATACTTTGCCTTTTGCTTTTCAGCTAGCTGCACAGCATATTCCGAAGCAGTTTTTCTTTTCTTAGATTGTCCGTGTTGTCCCGGTGGGTAGCTTCTCTTATCGAAGTATTTATCTTCTCCGAAAATTGCTTCTCCGAACTTGCGGGCGATCTTAGTCTTGGGTCCTGTATATCTTGCCATTACTTATAATTGATAAACTGATTATTTGATTATTTCTTACTAAAAACTACACTCTTCTCTTTTTAGGAGGACGACAACCGTTGTGAGGTATTGGTGTCATATCGTTTATAACAGTAACCTCGATACCACTTGTGAAGATGGTACGGATAGCAGACTCACGGCCACCACCTGGTCCTTTTACAAATACTTCAACCTTGCGCAAACCTGCTTCGTGAGCAACTTTAGCTGCTTCTCCCGATGCTAACTGTGCAGCATATGGAGTGTTCTTTTTTGAACCACGGAAACCTACCTTACCGGCGCTGCTCCAGCTAATTGTTTGTCCCTGCATGTTAGTGAAGGTGATAATGATGTTGTTGAAAGTAGCGTTCAGGAAAGCTTTTCCTTCTGCATCTACCTTTACAATTCTTTTCTTAGCCTTTGCTTTTGCTACCGCCGAAGCTGATTGCTGTTGTTGTTTTGCCATTGTGACTTTATGTATTTGTCTTTATACTATTTACTTAACTACTATTTAGTTACCATTTTCTTATTGGCAACGGTCTTTCTCTTACCCTTACGCGTTCTTGCGTTAGTCTTTGTACGTTGACCACGAAGAGGTAAGCCCTTACGGTGGCGGATACCACGGTAACAACCAATATCCTGCAGACGTTTAATATTCTGCTGAACTTCTCCTCTCAATTCACCTTCCACTTTCAGGTTATCAGCCATAAAGCGCAAAATACCGTTAACATCCACATCGGTCCAGTCTTTCACCTTTACGTTAGGATCTATATTGGCTGATGCAAGGATTTTGCCGGCTGTTGTTCTGCCAATGCCATAAATGTAAGTAAGCGCTATTAAGCCTCTTTTGTTTTTGGGAAGGTCCACACCTGAAATACGTGCCATTCTTTATTGATTGGTTTATTGATTTTTAGAATTAACCCTGACGTTGTTTGAACTTAGGATTCTTTTTGTTGATGATGTAAACCACCCCATTGCGTCTTACAATTTTGCAATCCACGCTTCTTTTCTTTACTGATGCTCTTACTTTCATAACCGGGTTTTATTTGCTGTTTATATTCTTATCTTATACTAACTACTTGTATCTGAATGTTATTCTTCCCTTGTTCAGGTCATAAGGGCTCATTTCTAACTGCACCTTATCACCAGGCAAAATCTTAATATAGTTCATCCGCATTTTTCCCGAAATGTGAGCAATTAACTCGTGTCCGTTCTCTAACTTCACTCTGAACATAGCGTTGCTTAGCGCTTCTGTTATTGTTCCGTCTTGCTTGATTAGGTCTTGTTTTGCCATTCAGTTTTTTGAAAAATACCCACTACCCCCTTAAAAAGGGAACGCAAAAGTAGAATTTCCTTACACGTTTCCAAATATTTCTGTGGGAAAAAAGTATAAGTGTATATTGGATAGTATAGAGTGCCTATTTTATGGCAAAGATGGTTGTTTTTGCTTAAAAATGCCCCTTTTTTGATTAAATGCTTTTTACCTGCTAAGGTTGGTTTTGAATAGCTTACATATATATAGTATCCAAAGCGAACCAATTGTACGAAACAGCTGCTAAACAGCTACCAAGGAATATGAGGGTGTCCCTAAAATGCAGATTTTGAAAAAGTGTCCCCTATTGATGTTTGTAACAATTTGATTTTTAGGTAATTATGGCTTAATGGTGTCCCTGGGGTGAATTTTAAGGGTGCCAGCTGTGAGGTTTTCCCAGTTTTAGATGTTTTTTATAATAAAGCCGGTGATCACCCTTTCAGTATTTATAGACTTAGTATTTGTAATTGATTTTAATTGTACTTGTCAAAAAATTCTATTTTAGCCCCATGCTAGTTCAAACTATCGCTTGTTGCTGTTGTTGCTCTCCCGCAGGGGAATGAATAGCGCTTTTGATGCTTTGAGCCATTATTGCACAAAAATATTCGTAACCCTTCGCTTAAAACCGAGGGGTTTTTTATTTATTAAAACCTAAACCTGTATATGAGAATTGAGCCTTCGCCCAAGATTGATTTTAGCAAACTGCCCAGCAGGGCGGTTATCTATAAATTTACCGATGAGATAATAGACTTGCTGTTTCCTATCGAGTCTACGTTTACCTACCATTACGAGGTGGCCGATGAAAAAGAAGAGCGCCTGCACCGCACGCTCAATGAAATTTTGCAGCCTATAAGCAGCCGTTACCAATTGGATGCTGCCAGCATAGTGCAGCGGTTTTTTGATAGCCTGCCGGCGGTGTATAATAAACTAATACAGGATGCAGAGTTTTTTTTAAAAAGCGACCCGGCCGCTGAGAGTATAGAAGAAGTAATTATTGCCTACCCGGGTTTTTATGCCATTACGGTTTACAGGCTGGCACACGAGCTTAGCAAGCTAAGGGTGCCTATAGTGCCGCGTGTTATTACCGAATATGCGCATAATAAAACGGGTATAGATATACACCCCGGCGCCAGTATTGGCAGCCCGTTTTTTATTGACCATGGCACGGGTGTGGTAGTGGGCGAAACCACTATAATAGGCAACCATGTAAGAATCTACCAGGGTGTAACACTGGGGGCACTTGCGGTGCGCAAAGAAAGTGAAGGGGTGAAGCGCCACCCTACTATAGAGGATGATGTAATTATATATGCTGGTAGCTGTATACTGGGCGGCGATACCAAAGTGGGCCGCAGCAGCGTAATAGGCGGCAATGTGTGGCTGGTGAATAGTGTACCCCCGCTTTCGGTGGTGTACCACCGCAGCGATGTGGTAATACGCGACAAATCGGAGATGACTACAGTAGTAGATTTTGTTATTTAAAGAAAATGTAAACTAATTTTAAACCGGCAGATGAGTTGTTTAATTACTTTTCGGCCACTAAACACAAACCATATAAAATGAAAGCGAACAGTATTTTAGAAACCATTGGTAACACCCCGCACCTGCGTATCAACAAATTATTTGGCAACCACGAAGTTTGGATAAAACTGGAGAGGCAGAATCCGGGTGGTAGTATTAAAGACCGCATTGCCTTATCAATGATAGAGGATGCTGAAAAGAAAGGCTTGCTAAAGCCCGGTAGTGTAATTATAGAGCCTACATCGGGCAATACCGGTATAGGCCTGGCTATAGTGGCCGCTGTAAAGGGCTACCAACTTGTATTGGTAATGCCGGAGAGCATGAGTGTAGAAAGAAGAAGATTGATGAAGGCTTATGGTGCTACATTTGAGCTTACCCCCCGCGAAAAGGGAATGAAGGGTGCTATTGAAAAGGCAAAGGAACTGGCCGATGCCACGCCTAACTCGTGGATACCATCGCAGTTTGATAACCCGGCTAATATAGATGTGCATGTGCGCACAACAGCCGAGGAGATTTTGAAAGACTTTCCCGAAGGGATAGATTACCTGATAACCGGCGTAGGTACCGGAGGCCACATTACAGGCCTGGCCAAAGTACTAAAGGCAAAGTTTCCTCAGCTTAAAGTGTTTGCGGTAGAGCCTGCTGCATCGCCGGTAATAAGCGGTGGACAACCTGCACCGCACCCTATACAGGGTATAGGTGCTGGGTTTATACCCGGCAACCTGGATACCAGCCTGCTAGATGGTGTAATACAAATTACTAAAGAAGAGGCATTTGACTATGCACAGCGCGCTGCTAAGGAAGAGGCGCTGTTTGGTGGTGTATCATCGGGTGCTACATTGGCGGCCATTGCCAAAAAGCTTACGGAGGTACCTGCAGGAAAAAGAGTATTGGGCTTTAATTACGACACTGGCGAGCGTTATCTTTCTATAGAAGGCTTGTTTGAACTATAAGCAGAGAATAGTTAATAGTAAACAGGCAATAGATAAACACAAACGCCATCCAATTAGGGTGGCGTTTATGTTTTAGGAGATGCCGGCATTGTATTTCTGGTTCTTCAGGAGACGCCAGCATGGCGTCTCTACGTTATGGCAAATAGAGGTTATGTCCTCTCTTGCTTTTTTTTACTTTCGGAGTACCAATCCATCCATGAGAGTTTTTTTACCTGTACGCCACTTTTTGAAAATATACATCTCGCTGGCGTTTTTCTTTATAATACTTGTAATAGGCACGGCGGGGTTCATGCTTATAGAGAACTACACGTTTGTAGAGGCTTTTTATATGACGGTAATAACCCTCTCTACCGTGGGCTTCACCGAGGTGCATGCCATGGATAATGCAGGCCGGATATTTACCAGCATATTGATACTGGCCAACATTGGTACGTTTACTTATTTCCTTACCCAACTTTCTAACTATTTTTTAGATGGCGAGTTTACCCGAACTTATAAAATGTATAAGATGAAAGAAGCAATAGATAACCTGGAGGGCCACGTAATAATCTGCGGCTTTGGCCGCAATGGCGCTGAAGCTGCGCGCATATTGAGCAGCAATGGTAAAAAGTTTGTAGTGATAGAGAAGGTAGAATCGAGGAAAGATGATTTACCGTTCAGCGTGCCTTACATAATAGAAGATGATGCTACCCGTGACGAAACCCTGCTGCATGCGGGCATTATGCACGCCAGTGCGCTGATAACCACCCTGCCGGACGATGCCGATAACTTATATGTGGTGCTTACTGCGCGCGAGTTGAACCCGCACATAAAAATCATTAGCAGGGCATCGAACAACTCGGCTGTAAGGAAATTGAAAACGGCCGGTGCCAATAACGTGATAATGCCCGATAAAATTGGCGGGGCACATATGGCTACGCTAATTATAAGTCCGGATGTAAAGGAGTTTGTAGATATGATGAGTACCCAATACAGCGATAACTTTACTATAACTGAAATAGAAGCGCAATGCGATATATCGCTACAGGAGCTGGATGCCTGGAAACGGACCGGTGCCACGGTGCTGGGGTTAAAAGCAGAAGGAACAGAGTATACACTTAACCCTACGCCTCAAATGGTAATAAAGCCAGGCATGCGCTTAATTGTAATGGGCAGCAAGGGCCAGATAGAAAAGGTAAAGGCATTGCTTATATAACCCGAACTTTCAACTTGTTTCGGGATGAGTTATACATAAAACAAAAAAAGCGCTCCCATTGCTGAGAGCGCTTTTTTATTTTGCCAAGGTGGAGCGAATTACTTCACTTCAACTTCTGCACCTGCTTCTTCTAATTTCTTCTTCAGATCTTCTGCAGTTGCTTTGTCTACTTTTTCTTTAACTGGTTTTGGTGCACCGTCAACTAAGTCTTTAGCTTCTTTCAAGCCAAGGCCTGTAAGATCTTTAACGATCTTAACTACGTTCAATTTCTGAGCGCCTGCGCTTTTCAGAATTACATCGAACTCAGTTTTTTCAGCAGCAGCAGCAGCGCCACCACCACCACCTGCAGCTACAGCTACAGCAGCAGCAGCCGGTTCGATACCGTAGTCTGCCTTAAGAATAGTTGCTAATTCCTGAACGTCTTTTACTGAAAGGTTTACTAACGTTTCAGCTAATGCTTTTAAATCTGCCATTGTTATGAGTTTTAATTTGTTTGTTATACCATGTTTGTCTTCTAAGTACCCCGGCTACCCAAATGCTGTAACACACATCGGTAAACAGGGCTTTTGAAAACGTCCGTTGAAAAAAAGTTGGAAGCCCCTTTAAAACGGACGGCAAATATATAATTCGTTAGGTTTTATGCAAACATTTTAAGGGGAAATTTCTTTGATTTGCCCATGTAAGTTCATTGGAGGTTTAATAGATTGAGCCAATGGAACAAAAATAGCCGTTTATGAAGAAGAAAATAACCGTTTTAGGGGCAGGTATGGTGGGCCGTACATTGGCCGCAGACCTAGCCAAGGCCTACGATGTTACCTCAGTAGATAAAAGCAAACAAAACCTAACGCTGGTACAAAAGGCGGCCAAGGTTAAAACCATATATGCCGACCTGAGCGATGCAGAAGAGATTAAGCGGGTGGTGGCTACCGCCGACCTGGTATTGGGCGCGGTGCCCGGCTTTATGGGCTTTAACATGCTAAAAGCCGTGCTGGATGCCAAAAAGAATATTGTTGACATATCCTTCTTCCCCGAGGACCCATTCAGGCTGGATTTACTGGCCAGGCAGGCTAAAGTAACCGCTATAGTTGACTGTGGCGTGGCGCCGGGTATGGATAACATCATACTTGGCTACCACCACAAGCGGATGAAGGTTATCCGGTTTGTGTGCATGGTGGGCGGCTTGCCTGTGGAGCGCCGTATGCCGTGGCAGTATAAAGCGCCCTTCTCTCCTATTGATGTAATTGAGGAGTATACCCGACCTGCACGATTGGTAGAAAAAGGCGAGATAGTTACCAAGCCGGCCTTATCTGAAACTGAGTTTGTGGATTTTGAAGGGCTGGGCACGCTGGAAGCATTCAACACTGATGGACTGAGAACCCTCCTGAACCTGGAGATACCCGATATGGCCGAAAAGACATTGCGCTACCCCGGCCATGTAGATTTGATGAAGACCTTACGCGATGCTGGCTTTTTCAGCAATGATGAAATTGAAGTTAATGGCGCCAAGGTAAAACCGGTGGACCTGGCCGGCAAAATACTTTTCCCCCAGTGGAAGTATGAAGAGGGTGAGGAAGACTTTACGGTGATGCGTGTGATAGTAGAGGGCGAAGAGAAGGGAAAGCAGAAGCGCTATACATACGATTTGTTTGACCGGTATAACCATGCTACCAAAACAAGCAGCATGGCTCGCACTACGGGCTACACAGCCACAGCAGCCGCTAACCTGGTGCTAAACGGGCAATACAAAAAACGCGGCATTACCTCGCCCGAAATGCTGGGTGAGGATAGCAACTGCTTTAGTTTTATATTAGGCTATTTGAAAAGCCGCGGGGTGAATTATAAGGTGAAGGAGGAGATGCTGTAAGACGGTGTGTGTGTGATTGCAATACCGCTTAACCCATGGTTTCGTTCACCAATTTTAGCTTTTACTTTCTTTGGCTTGAACCAAAGAAAGTAACAAAGAAAATTCAAGGCTGTGTGACTTTTGGCTAAAAATCATACCGTAAACCTAAACTGCATGAACTTGTGGCACGTTGCAACCTTTAGCGAACAAAAAAGCATGGCGCCGCGCCACTTCGAACAGCATGCAGTTTTTAACGGTTTACTACATGATTTTTTTGACGCCAAAATTCACAAGGCCTTTCCTACGATACAATTTATATTTCTCCTGTAACAGAAACGCTGTAAAAGCCATCACTCCACCGTTGCATACGGTGCCATTTTGCGATAGGTGCTATCAGTAACGCCGTCAACATTTTTCAAATCGCTTACCTGTTTAAAATCCCCATGTTGTTTGCGGTGGGCTTCAATCAATTTTGCATTATCTCTAAAGTAGGGGTGCGCTTTGAATTCTTTATAGCTGGCCGTGTTAATGTTTATGTGGGTGGGGGCTTGTGACCCAACTACCAGTTGCGTTTTGATATGCCGGTAAGTACTATCGGGTAAGCCATATACTTCTTTCAGTTGTTCAACTGCTGCAAAGCCACCCAGCAGGATGCGGAACTTTACTATGCGTTTGGATATCACCGGCCCAATGCCGCGTAGCTTTTCAAACTCTTCTGCATCTGCTGTATTGATATCGAGTTTGAGTGATGTAGCGTTGCGCGGCTTTGCGGTGTATGGTTCGCTATCGCTTTTCCGATATCCAACCTCATGCGCCGTATCCGTAGAGACATGTTGCTCTTGCGGTTCGGGTTGCCCGTTCTTGCTGTTATACTCAGCTAAAAACTCATTTACTTCTTTGTCATGCTCAGAGTTGTTGAAATGCTCTACAGGTTTGAAATAGAAATATGCGTAGCGAAACACAAAGGCAAACAGGCATAGAAACACCAATACCACAATGCCATTTCGTTCGCCCCGGGTAAAAGTGAAAAGCTGATCCAGCCATTTGCGCATAGCGGAAAAATAAAAAAGTCCGTTCAAATAATGAACGGACTTTTTAAGTGTATTAAGTTTTCTTTTAAAGAGAACTCTTAGTTGCTTCCCTTTTCTTCGATTGATTTCAACAAGCCAGCGATTTTCTGACCAGATGAAGCCTGAAGAGCACCGATAACATTCTTGGCTGGTGATTGTAGTAAGCCGATGATATCGCCGATAAGCTCTGCCTTGCTCTTAAGAGCTGCAAGAACTGCTAATTGGTTATCGCCTACAAACACATCGCTATCGATGTATGCGCCTTTCAAAATAGGGCGGTCGTTAGTCTTTCTGAACTCGGCCAATACCTTAGCTGGTGAAGCACCATCGGCAGCAAACATAACGCCGGTTGGTCCGTGCAACAATGGGTAAAGAGCTTCGTAGTCAGTACCTTCAACCTGCTCAAGGGCTTTGCGGATAAGCGTGTTTTTAGAAACACGGTACTCGATGCCAGCGTTGAAGCAAAGGCGACGGAACTTGTTGATTTTTTCTACGGTAAGTGTAGATGAATCTGTGATGTAGAAATATGTTGAGTTGCTGAACTTTTCTTTAAGGTCGGCAATTTCCTGGTTCTTTTGATTTTTTTCCATTTTATATATTGATTATAAAGTGAGTCGATAGTTATTAAAGTCCTGCAACGGTTTTGTAATCAACATTGATGCCCGGGCTCATAGTAGAGGCCATGCTGATACCTTTGAAATATATACCCTTGGCAGTAGCTGGTTTCAGCTTAGATAAAGTTTGAAGCAATGCTTCAGCATTCTCATTGATTTGCTGCGCGCTGAAAGACACACGGCCTACCGATGTATGAACGATACCAAACTTATCTACCTTAAACGCTATTTTACCTTTTTTCACTTCTTCTACAGCCTTACCTACTTCTGGTGTTACAGTACCTGATTTAGGATTTGGCATTAAGTTACGTGGTCCTAACACTTTACCAATTTTCGCAATTTTAGCCATTACGTTTGGAGAAGCGATTACTACGTCGAATTCCATCCAGCCTGTTTCAATCTTCTGAACGAATTCATCAAGACCTACGAAATCAGCGCCAGCTTTTTTAGCTTCTTCTTCTTTGTCTGGAGTAGTTAACACCAATACGCGCTTGGTTTTACCGGTACCGTGAGGTAGTGCAGTAGTACCACGGATAGCCTGGTCAGCTTTCTTAGGGTCAACACCTAACTGGATGTGTAAATCAACCGATGCATCGAATTTGCAGGTGGTTGTTTCTTTAACGAGCTTAGAAGCATCGTTCAATGAGTAGAGCTTAGCAGCGTCTACCTTGCCGTTAACGGCCTTTCTTCTTTTGGTAACTTTCATTGTTTTGATTTTGTGAGGTCAACTGGAGCAATGAACTCCTCCCTCGTTAGTAAATATGAATGATGAATGCGGATGCCGGAATTAATCCCGAAACCCGCATTCTGAATTCCAATTTCTTAGTAACCTTCTACGTTGAAACCAGCGCTTTTAGCAGAACCTGCTACCAGGCTCATAGCTGCTTCGATAGTGAAACAGTTTAAGTCAGGCATTTTTTCTTCTGCAATTTTGCGAATGATATCCTGGCTAACTACACCAATTTTTTTACGGTTAGGCTCAGCCGAGCCTGCTTGCTTCTTGGTATATTCCATCAACAATGCGTGAGCCGGTGGAGTTTTGATGATGAAGTCAAAGCTCTTATCGGTATACACAGTGATAACGCATGGAAGGATTTTTCCTTGCTTGTCCTGTGTTTGCGCGTTAAAGCGTTTGCAGAACTCCATAATGTTCACACCCTTAGAACCTAAAGCTGGTCCGATTGGTGGAGCCGGGTTAGCTTGTCCGCCCTTAACCTGTAACTTGATGAATGTTTGAATTTCCTTTGCCATTGTATGACTTATTAATGATTATTGATAATTGATTATTACTAACTGATTTTTTCTACTTGCATGAAACTCACTTCAACCGGAGTTTTACGACCGAAAATTTTAACTACAACTTTCAGTTTCTTCTTCTCGTTGTTTATCTCCTCTATAGTTCCGATAAAGTCGTTGAAAGCACCGTCAACAATCTTCACGTCTTCGTTTATGATAAACGGTTCAGCCATTGTTTCGCCGGCATCCAGCATTTCATCGGCTTTACCTAACACCTTCACTTCTTCTGCGCGGCTTAGGGTTCCCAAGAAACCCAATACACCATGCACCTGGCGAACTGTCATCCACATTTCCTGTGTCATTCGCTTATCTTCAACCTCTATGTATATATAACCAGGGAAAAGAGTTTTATCCTTTATGGTTTTTTTTCCGGCCTTGATTGTATATATCTTCTCAGTAGGTACTAATATGTTGGTTACTATACCTTCCCACTTAGCGCGTTTTACCTCCATTAGGATGTGCTCCCGGATCTTTTTTTCCTGGCCACTGATAACTCGCGTTACGTACCATTTTTTTCCTTCTGCCATGGGTTATCCTATAATTAGTTTATAAAGTTCCTGCGTGCCTGATTTAAAAGCCAGGTCTATCAGCAACACAACAATTGAAATAATAAGCGAAGTAATTAAAACCACTACAGCGCTTTCCTGAAGTTCAGCCCAGGTAGGCCAGGTAACTTTATGCACCAGCTCGTCATAAGCTTCCTGAAAGTATAATGTGAATTTTTCCATTGTTGTTTTTGTTCTAATTACTTACTACTACTTAAATTCCGTGTCCTGTTTTTTAGCAGGGGCAGCCAGATTCGAACTGACATCAAGGGTTTTGGAGACCCGTATGCTACCATTGCACCATGCCCCTAACTTTTTAAACTACTGCGCAAGAGACATTTACCCTTAACTTACGGCAATAGCCCCTCACCCCTTTATCCAAAAGGGACGCAAATATAACTACATAGGGGAATTTTCAAAATAAACAGGAGAGATAAATGTACTGTGAGGCATATAAAGCTGTCAGTTAAATACAGGGGTGCCTTTTTGTTAAAAAAAATCAACCGAATTTATGATTCCCAGTGCCTTTCCAGGTAAAAATAGTCATCAGCCGTTTCCGCCAGTTTCGCGCGGTTCCAACCTACAGGATTACGAGGCATGCTGCTTTCTTCTATATCAAAACACCTTATTACCTTTTCGGGCAGTTTAACCACATCTATCTCCAAACCTTCACCATTTTCAGCAGGGTTTTCTGTCAATTCCTGTAGTGTTTCCTGAATATCCTTATGCAGGTCAGCTTCGTCTACCATTTTGATTTTCAGCCCATCTACCCAACCGGCAAAATCTACACGTTCAATCCATTCGCTTTCATAAACATATCTGCCGGTTTGGTTATTTGGTGACATGATGCAGGCTGCATAAAATTGCTCTATACAGCAGAAATCCTTCTTCTTTCCCCCCACCATTCTAACAAAACTAACCTGCCAGGTAAAGGCTATCTCATCAAAGATAAGCTGATAAGGGAGTTGTTGCTGCAAATATGCTTTGAGAACCTGCAAATTCATACAAGGTAAATTTACCCTTTATATAACGAAAAAATCCCCCGGAAAACCGGGGGACCTTTCACTTTCCTTTATCGGGATCCTTTCGGGCCAGAGGGCCGTCAAAGAACTACCCTTCAATAATAACGTAAGAGCCTATTGCTCCCGGAACTGAACCTCTTACAAGAACCAGGTTCTGATCTGCAAGGATTTTAACCACGCGCAGGTTCAATGCTTCTACACGGTTACCACCCATGCGTCCGGCCATTCTGATGCCTTTAAACACGTGTGAAGGATCGGATGATGCACCCAGTGAACCTGGTGCGCGCATACGGTCGTGCTGACCGTGTGAGCCCATACCAACCCCAGAGAATCCGTGGCGTTTTACAACACCCTGGAAACCTTTACCTTTCGAAGTTCCAATTACGTTTACCAGGTCGCCTTCTTCAAATGTAGTAGCAACCACGGTCTCACCCACCGGCTTTCCAAAATCATAATCGCGGAACTCAACTACCTTTCTTTTAGGAGTTGTGCCTGCTTTCTTAAAATGGCCCAAAACACCATTTGGAGTATTCTTTTCTTTTTTGTCGTCGAACGCTAACTGAGTGGCGGTATAACCGTCTTTTTCTACAGTTTTAATTTGTGTGATAACACAAGGGCCAGCTTCGATAACTGTAACAGCAGTTTGTTTGCCATTGTCAAACACGCTTGTCATTCCTACTTTCTTTCCGATAATTCCTTTCATACTACTTGGTTTTAGAGGAGCCCTTTTAGTCGCGGCTCATAATGAATAAAAAATTTATAACATCTAAATTCCCTAAAGGGGACTTAGATACGATTAAGCTACTTATGCTTTGATCTCAACTTCCACACCACTTGGAAGTTCCAGTTTCATCAATGCATCTACGGTTTTAGAAGATGATTGATAAATATCCAGCAAGCGCTTGTAAGTGCAAAGCTGGAACTGCTCTTTAGAGTTTGCGTTCACGTGAGGAGAACGAAGAACCGTGAAGATTTTTTTGTGTGTAGGAAGTGGAACTGGTCCGCTAACTACGGCACCGGTATTCTTCACTGTCTTTACGATTTTCTCGGCGCTTTTGTCTACCAAGTTGTGATCGTAGCTTTTTAGTTTAATTCTGATTCTTTGGCTCATAAAAAGAACGGTTTATGGATTTTAGTTTTTAGATTTTCAATTATTGTTCAACTGCGCTGCTGCGAACTTTACCTGAGTTTTTAGCAATTACTGCGTTAGCAACGTTTTCAGGCGCTGGCTGGAAACTGTGAAACTCCATGGTAGAAGTTGCACGGCCCGAAGTAAGCGTTCTCAACTGAGTAACGTATCCGAACATTTCGCTCAATGGCACCTTAGCTTTTACTACCTGTGCATTTACCTTAGCTTCCATACCCTCTAACAAGCCACGACGACGGTTAAGGTCACCTACCACATCACCGGTGTTCTCATCAGGTGTAATAACTTCTACCTTCATGATTGGCTCAAGCAATACCGGCTTACAGTTTTTAGCTGCAGTACGGAAAGCAAGCTTAGCGCACAATTCGAAAGACAGGGCATCGGAGTCAACTGCGTGGAATGAACCATCGAACAGACGAACCTTTAAGCTATCTAATTCGTAGCCGGCCAATACACCCGTTTTCATAGCTTCTTTAAAGCCTTTCTCTACAGGTGGGATGAACTCACGAGGAATTGCACCACCGAATACATCATTGATAAACTGTAATCCTATAGTACCTTCATCGGCAGGTCCGATTTCGATTTTGATATCGGCGAACTTACCACGACCACCCGTTTGTTTCTTATACGACTCGCGGTGCTCGATAGTTTTAGTTAAGCGCTCTTTGTAGTTAACCTGAGGTGCACCCTGGTTACATTCTACGTTGAATTCGCGACGCAGACGATCTACAAGGATTTCAAGGTGAAGCTCACCCATACCTGCAATAATCGTTTGGCCGGTTTGCTCATCGAAAGACACCTTGAATGTAGGATCCTCTTCAGCAAGCTTACCTAGACTCATACCCAATTTATCTAAATCCTTCTGTGCCTTAGGCTCGATAGCCAATGATATAACCGGCTCAGGGAATTTCATACTTTCTAACACAACCGGGTTCTTCTCTTCGCAAAGTGTATCGCCGGTGCGGATATCTTTAAAACCTACCGCTGCTGCAATATCGCCAGCCTCAACACGGTCAACCGGGTTTTGTTTATTGGCGTGCATCTGGAACAGACGAGAGATACGCTCTTTCTTTCCGGTGCGGGTGTTTAATATGTAAGAACCGGCATCAAGCCCGCCCTGGTAAACCCGGAAGTATGCCAAACGGCCTACATAAGGATCGGTAGCGATTTTGAACGCCAATGCACAGAAAGGTGCATCAGTATCAGGGTGAATTTCGATTTCTGCTTCGGTATCAGGGTTGGTAGCCTTAATGTTTGGCTTATCCTGAGGTGAAGGAAGAATAGCGCAAACTGCATCCAATACAGCCTGAACACCTTTATTTTTGAAAGCCGAACCGCAATACATAGGAACTACCTTTTGGGCAATTACAGCCTTACGAACCGCAGCGCGGATTTCTTCAGGAGATATTGAGTTAGGATCGGCAAAGTACTTTTCCATTAGCATGTCGTCGAACTCGGCAACCTGCTCTAACATTTTTTCGCGGTAGTTTTTTACTTCTTCTACCAGGTCATCAGGTATTGGAACAATGGTAGAGGTCATACCTCTGTCATCTTCGTTCCATATCATAGCTTCGTTGGTAATCAAATCAACTACACCTTTAAAGTTCTCTTCGTTACCAATAGGAATTTGCATTACCATAGGTGTAGAGCCCAACATGGTATTAACCTGGGTAACTACGTTGAAGAAATCGGCACCCTGACGGTCCATTTTATTTACAAAACCCAAACGGGCAACACCGTAGTTATCGGCCAGGCGCCAGTTAGTTTCTGATTGAGGTTCAACACCATCCACCGCAGAGAAAAGGAATACCAAACCATCCAATACACGCAATGAGCGGTTAACTTCTACTGTGAAGTCAACGTGTCCCGGAGTATCGATGATGTTGATGTCATATTTCTTGTTCTTCCATGTCCAGGCGCAACGGGTAGCAGCCGAAGTGATGGTGATACCACGCTCCTGCTCTTGCTCCATCCAGTCCATAGTAGCCGCACCTTCGTGTACTTCACCTATTTTGTAGTTTACACCGGTGTAATACAAAATACGCTCGGTAGTAGTTGTTTTACCGGCGTCGATGTGGGCAGCAATTCCAATATTTCTTGTATAACTAAGATCTTTTCCCATTTTGTTTTTAGTGTCCTCTGTTTATTATTTTTATTAAAAGTCCCCGCCGGGGCGGGGATTTATTATTTAGAACTTGAAGTGAGCGAAAGCCTTGTTAGCCTCGGCCATTTTGTGTGTATCTTCTTTCTTTTTGAAAGCACCACCTTCACCTTTAGAACCTGCGATAATTTCAGAAGCAAGCTTATCGGCCATGCTCTTACCGTTTCTATCGCGGCTGTATTGTATAATCCACTTCATAGCAACAGAAGCTTTGCGATCGCCGCGAACTTCGGTAGGTATCTGGAAGTTGGCACCACCAATACGGCGGGTTTTAACCTCTACAGAAGGGCCGATGTTCTGGATAGACTTCTTCCAAACATCCATTCCTGGCTCTTTGGTTCTTTCCTCGATCAAATCAAGTGCACCATAGAATATGCTATAGGCTACTGATTTCTTTCCTTCGTACATTAAACGGTTAACAAACTGTGTAACCATTACATCACCGAATTTAGGATCTGGCTGAACGTAACGTTTCGGAGCTTTCTTTTTTCTCATTGCTTTAAGTTTCTATTTACTTATTTATCTTATTATTTTTTCTTGGCAGGGGCAGCTACTGCACCGGCTTTAGGTCTCTTAGTACCGTATTTAGAGCGGCTCTTCTTTCTGTTTTCTACACCTGCGGTATCTAATGAACCACGCACGATGTGATAACGAACACCCGGAAGATCCTTAACACGACCACCGCGGATTAGTACGATAGAGTGCTCTTGCAGGTTGTGGCCTTCGCCCGGTATGTAGGCGATGATTTCTACTGCGTTTGTCAAACGAACCTTAGCTACTTTACGTAGGGCTGAGTTAGGTTTTTTAGGCGTAGTAGTGTAAACGCGGGTACAAACTCCACGCTTTTGAGGACAAGAATCTAACGCACGGCTTTTAGACTTCGCACGGATGATTGAACGTGATTTTCTTACTAACTGTTGAATTGTTGGCATTTCGCTCTTTTATTTTGGGACGGCAAAAGTAGTTTTATATTTCTAATTTCAAAATTGGTTTGGAGGTAATTTGCAGGGTTTTCTGAATGGAGCGCAATTAAATAAGAATTGGGAGCCTCTATGTAAAGTTTAAAAGACATTCTTGCACGAAATGGGGTCTTAAAAGAGGGAATTATTGCCTTTTCGTTCTGCTTTTACTTTTTTGGCTTGACCCAAAAAAGTAACAAAAAAGGTCAAGGCTGTGTGACTTTTGGCTAAAAATCATTCCGTAAACCTAAACTGCGTGAACTTGTGGCGCGTGGAAAACCTGGTAGAACAAATGAAGCTGGCGCCGCGCCACTTCGAACAGCACGCAGTTTTTAACGGTTTACTTCATGATTTTTTTAACGCCAAAATTCACAAGGCCTTTCCAAATAACCCGAGAATATTCCGGATTTATGCCTTAGATAAAACCGTTGGTTGAAACCAACGGCACCTTGATAAAAGGAATAAATACTTCTATTTGATAACGGACTAAAGTCCGCTAATACATTTAGGTCAGACCTTGGGGTGCGCCTATTTGTAAATCGCCCTTAACAAAGCAGAAGCTTCTTTCAGCAGTTTTTTCCGCTCCTTTATAGTGGTAGCAGTCATTGCAAGGTTATATTTTTCAATTACCTGCTTTTTCAATTCTGCTTTTTTAATTCCATTTTCAAACCCAGGGCTATCCGATGGTCGGTAGCTGATTAAATACTGACAAAAATTCGCTCTGGCCTCGGTTAAAGAGTAATCATGATTAGGCCCGCCCAGTACTTTGTCGGCATTGTGGTCGTCTTGCCCATCATCTTCCCAATAGCACATTAGGCATATATTCCAGCCCTGCCTTTCGGTTAATGTCGGCAGGTAACAACACGGGCACAGAAAATACTTATCGAAGGCTTTAAAGGTTTGTTGCTGCGCTCCCTCTAATTCTTTTACGTAAAAATTAAACCAATCTTGATTAGGCTTCTTCATTGTATTACGCCTTTGGGTGCGCCTGCTTGTAAATGTTTTTGAGCTTATCTATAGTATTGTGGGTGTAAACCTGGGTGGCGGCGAGGCTGGCATGGCCGAGGAGTTCTTTTACGGCGTTGATGTCGGCGCCGTTGTTCATTAAGTGGGTGGCGAAGGTGTGGCGAAGGGTGTGGGGGCTGCGTTTATCCACGGTGGTAACCAGGTCGAGGTATTTTTTAACAACCTTGTAAACGGTAGGGGCATCCAGCTTTTTGCCTTTGGGGCTTACAATAAGGTAGCTGCCCTCCTGCCCTGCCACGGCCTGCCTTTTAATTTCAATAAACTCCTTTATAGTAGTAGTAAGCCGGTTGTGCACGGGTATAATGCGCTCTTTGTTGCCCTTGCCCAGCACTTTTATTTGCGAGTTGTAGCTGTCGAAGTCGGTTTCTTTCAGGTTCATGAGCTCGCTGCGGCGCATGCCGGTGCCGTAGAGCAGCTCTATAATAATGCGGTCCCGGGCACCTTCGTAGCCTTCGGGGAACTCAATCTGGCTCAAGAGCTTTTCTATGCCCGGCTGTTCTACAAATACAGGCAGCCTTTTGCTGGTTTTAGGTGTTTGCACCTTGGCCAGCGGGTTTTTCTTCAATTCGCCTTTGCGCATCAAAAACTTATAGAACGATTGCAGGGCCGATACCTTGCGGTTGATAGTGCGCGGGGTAATCTTTTGCTCCATCATGCTCACCATCCAGTTGCGGATATCTATATGACTGGCCTGGGGCACTTCTTTTTCGTAGTCTTTAAGAAAGGCGGTGAACTGTAGCAAATCATTAGTGTACGACTCGAGCGTGTGCGGCGAGCTACGCTTTTCGTATTGCATGAAGTTGAGAAAGGATTGGATTTGCGCGTTCATTGGTCTGAACTATGATTTTTATGATTAGCTGATTAATGCCATGATTAATACAGAAATACAATTGTCTGAATCAGGATTTACAGGATGAAAGGATTGAATACAGATGAATACAGAATACATTTTTTACCACATAGGAACATAGAATACAGTAATTACAAGATTAATCCAAAAGACAACAGAAGAATGCAAGAAGAAACAACCATTACAAAGTAACAACGCTTAGCCGGGATATTTATGATGGCTTGTGAACAGGGAAGCGCGAGCGACTAATAAACTATTCTATCAACTTGTAATTTCTATACTCCCCTACCGATATGCCGAAAGTATTTTCTATCCACCGGCGGAGGCGATATTTGAGTTTCATTTTGCTTTTGGTGGTATCGAAGTCGAAAGTCCAGTTTTGTTTAGCGATGCGGGGCTGTATTATTGCAGGGTGGGTGCCTTCAAATTTCTTTAGTGAATCTATAATGCCGTAGTCGTATTCGGTGGCCTTCACTACGTTTTGTTCTACCCAGGTATCATCGTGCCATAGCTTGTGGAAGTTCTCTTGCTTGCGCTGCTGGGCCTGCGGGTCTTTTACCCAGCCGTAGTGGTAAACAAATGCATCGATTTGTTTTACGTTAAGCTTCTCTCCCGCCCCTTTTCTAAAACCCTGTGCATCGCCGTGGCTATATATATTGGTGCGCTTGCGCACTATGCGTATCTCTTTGCGGTACCAGTTATACGCATCGGCGGTGTAGTTGTACGCGCCATAAAAGTGCAGGTAGTTGAACAACAGGCCATCTACGGCTTTATTGTCTTTATGCTGTAGCATAGCAGCGCGGATGTTATCGTGGTATTTTTCGTGCACTACTTCATCGGCCTGTATGTAAAAGGCCCAATCGGTATCGGGCGCTATGTGGGCAAATGCTTTGTCGGTTTCTATAGCTAATACTTTGCCGCCCTGACGCAGGTTATCGTCCCATACGGTTTGCACAATCTTTATTTTGGGGGAGTTGATGCTCTGTATCAGGGCCAGGGTATCATCTTCGCTATTGCCTACGGATACAATAAACTCATCGCAGAGGGGCAGTATAGAAAGTATGGCTTCTACAACGGGGTAGTCGTATTTGAGGGCGTTGCGCACTATGGTGAAGCCAGATACTTTCATGGTCTTAAACTATGATCTGTATGATTTACTGATTAATACATGATAAATACAGAAATGCACTTGACTAACCACATAGGCATATAGAATACAATAACAACAAGGTTAATACAAAGCGAACAGAAGAATACATTGCCCGGGCAAAATTTGCTATGCTAATATCGATTTATTAAAGGACGGATATTGCATTACAAAAAGCAAAACCTCACCCCGACTAAACGGAATGAGGTTTTGGTATATAAAAAGGCCAAAAGGATACTATCCTTCCAGTTCTCTTCTTAAGTTTTGGATATAACCGGCTTTCAGTACGGTTTGACGGCGTACGATGCTTGGTTTGGTGAAAGTCTGACGCTCACGCAATTGACGTAAAATACCAGCTTTTTCGAATTTCTTCTTGTACTTCTTAAGTGCTCTGTCAATTGATTCCGACTCTCTTGCGTCTATTATTAGCATGTGTTGTAAAAATTTTGGACGGCAAAAATAAAAACTCCTTTCTAAAAACCAAACTAAATATTTCCTTTCATTATTTCCCGGCTGATAACCAGCTTTTGAATTTCGCTGGTGCCCTCGCCTATGGTGCAAAGTTTAGAATCACGATAGAATTTCTCTACCGGGAAATCTTTGGTATATCCGTAGCCACCAAATATTTGCACAGCATCGGTAGATACCTGAACGGCTACCTCTGAGGTGTAATATTTAGCAAAGGCAGATTCTTTGGTCATTTTCTTTCCTTCGTTTTTAAGGTAAGCAGCCTGCATGGTTAACAGTTCGCCTGCCTCAATTTTAGTAGCCATATCTGCCAGTTTAAAGGCAATAGCCTGGAAATTAGCGATTGGCTGACCAAACTGCTCGCGCTCTTTGGCATACTTTACAGCAGCTTCGTAAGCGCCTTTGGCAATACCTAAGCCGAGGGCCGCGATAGAAATACGGCCACCATCTAATATTTGCATAGCCTGCTGAAAACCGGTGCCGATTTTAGATTCGCCACCTACTACGTTTTCATCGGGCACAAAGCAATCTTCGAAAATTACTTCGGCTGTTTCGCTTGCGCGCATGCCCAGTTTGTTTTCTTTTTTACCAGCCTTAAGACCTTTGGTACCTCTTTCTATAATAAAGGCAGTCATACCTTTGGTATCTAATAGTTCGCCGGTGCGCACAATGGCTAGAACCACATCGCCGGTAGCGCCGTGGGTAATCCAGTTTTTGTTGCCGTTAAGCACCCAGCCGCCGTCAACTTTCTTGGCGGTAACTTTCATACGCATAGCATCTGAACCCGTATTGGCTTCGGTTAATGCCCATGCACCAATCCATTCGCCGGTAGCCAGCTTAGGAAGGTATTTTTTCTTTTGCTCCTCGGTGCCGTGGTAGTAAATGTGACCGGTGCAAAGCGAATTGTGTGCTGCTACCGAAAGACCGATACTACCGCAAACTTTGGCGATTTCTGAAACTACAGTTACGTATTCGAAGTAGCTAAGGCCCGAGCCGCTGTATTTTTCAGGCACATATACGCCCAGAAAACCAAGTTCGCCCATTTTATGGAAAAGGTCGCGCGGAAAAGTTTGCGCCTCATCCCAAAGCATGATGTTTGGGCGGATTTCTTTTTCGGCAAAATCTTTAATGGTTTGCGCAATCATTATCTGATTTTCGCTGTATTCAAAGTTCATTCCTGTGCTTGTAGTTTGGTTGGTAGCCGATGCGCCCATATAGCTGTTGTTTTTATTCTGTTTGTTGTGAGCAAAATGAGGGTGCGAATATAGGAAAAATAGTGCACCCGCGCTATAGGGCGTGAAACCACCACCCCGTCTCGCCTTCGGCGAGCCACCCCTCCTTAAAATCCGCCGCGGTAGCGGCGAAGGAGGGGAATCTAACAGCCTCTAAAAATGGATGGAGGATACTATGTTGGATGAGTAAGGGGTTATTTTATCGCGGCCGTTGAGAAAGTCGAGTTCGGCGATGAAAGAGAAGCCGGAAACATGTCCGCCTTCCATTTTAACAAGCTCGGCAGCTGCCATGGCTGTGCCACCGGTGGCCAACAGGTCGTCGTGAATCATTACATGCCATTCGGGTTTCACCACACCGGTGTGTATTTCGAGAGTGGCCGTGCCGTACTCTAAATCGTAGGTATAGACTTTGGTAGCAGCAGGCAGCTTGCCCTTTTTGCGCACCGGAAATAAAGGGATGTTGAGTTTTTGAGCTATAAGAATACCTATAAAGAAACCACGACTCTCGATAGCACAAATAGCATCTACCTTACCATGATTGTGCAAAAAGCTATTGATAATGCCTTCGGCTATTTCATCGCATAGCCTGGGGTCTAAAAATATAGGTGTAATATCTTTGAACTGAATTCCGGGCTTGGGGAAGTCGGGCACAGTGCGGATGGTGGTGTTTAGTTTTTCTCTAAGTGACATTGTATTTATCATTAAGATTGATTAGTTGCATTATTCTGTCGATTCCAATAGTAGTAAACAGGAATACCTATTGCCACAATAAACAACCCAGGCCAGCAGGCAGAGAATTTTACAATAAGAAGGTTTACACAAAAAGCTACAGCAAGAAGAATATAAATAGCAGGTACTACCGGGTAGCCAAATGCTTTGTAAGGGCGCTCCTCATCGGGCATTTTTTTGCGGAGGATGAAGATACCAGCGATGGTCAGTATGTAGAACAACATTACCGAGAACATTACATAGTCGAGCAGGTCGCCGTATTTGCCGCTAAGGCAAAGTGCTGCGGACCATATAAACTGAATCCACAGAGCAAAGCCGGGTACGCCGTTCTTGTTGTTGTGCTTCATCTTCTCGAAGAACAAACCATCTTTAGCCATGGCCTGGTAAACGCGCACGCTGGAAAGAATAATACCGTTGTTACAACCAAAGGTTGAAATCATGATAAGCACCGCCATTATTACTACCGCACTGCTGCCAAACATGACACTTGTGGCTGCCGTGGCTACACGGTCTTGCTGCGCAAACTGAATACCGCGTGCTATAGTATCGGCACCGTTAGGGTCGCCAGTAAGCGGTAGCAAAAACAGGTAAGCTATGTTTACCAGCAGGTAAAGTGATACAACTATGAATGTTCCGGCCGCAAGACTTAGAGGGATATTACGTTTAGGATTTTCGATGTCGCCGGATATAAAGGTTACGTTGTTCCATGCATCGCTGCTGAATAGGGAACCTACCATGCCTACGCCAATAGCGGAAAGCAGCGCGATAGATGAAAGGTTGCTTTGCACCCAGTTGCCGGCGCTGTCTTTATCCCAGTGGGTGGTATTGAATGCATCGGCCCAGTTAAGGCTGAATGTTTGGGCAGAGCCATACACTAACAGGCCTAATACGATAATGCCAAACAGCGCTATGAGCTTGGCAGAAGTAAAAATGCGTACTACTATTTTACCGTAGTTGATACCCTGGCTATTGATAAGGGTTAGAATAAAAATGGAGAAGATACCGAGTAGTTGAGCCGCCGATATTTTGAATTTGCCTATTTCTAAAAGTATGTTGTTTTCGCTGAGTGAAGGTACGAGCACGCCTGTAAATTTTGCAAAAGCTACTGCTACCGCCGCAATGGTACCGCACTGAACAACAAGAAAGATTGTCCAGCCGTATAAGAAACCAACTAACGGGTTGTAGGCTTTTTTGAGATACACGTACTGGCCACCGGCGTGTGGAAACATACCTGCCAACTCGCCATAGCTAAGGGCTGCAAACAGGGTGATGACACCCGATATAATCCATGATAATAACAACCAGCCCGCACCACCAGTCTGGCGGCTTATATCGGCACTAACGATAAAGATACCGGAGCCTATCATAGAACCGGAAACAATTAAAGTAGCATCGAGCAGGTTAAGGGATTTTTTTTCTGCCATCGGGTTATTGGGTTAGTTGATGATTAGAAATAAAAAATCCCTCCCCGGTTGGGGGAGGGATTTTTATATCAGCATTTAGTTTTGAGAATCTTTCAACTTGCTACGCTTGCGGCTGTACAAAAAGTAGATAGCAAGGCCAAGGGCCATCCATATAATAAGACGCAGCCAGGTATCGCCGGGCAAAAACGCCATCATACCAAAGCAAACTACAATACCCAATATAGGCACTACGGGTACAAATGGTGTTTTGAATACACGTGGTGCATCGGGCATTTTGTAGCGCATGTAAAGCACACCGGCACATACAATGATGAAGGCCAGCAGGGTTCCTATGCTTGTCATTTCGCCTACTACGCGGGCAGGAACAAAAGCTGCAAACAAGCTAACAAACAACATAAAAAGAAGGTTTGACTTGTAGGGTGTTTTGTAAGAAGAATGCACCTCGGAGAAAACCTTTGGCAGTAAACCGTCTTTGCTCATGCTAAAGAACACGCGCGACTGGCCCATTAGCATAACCATGATAACCGATGAGTAACCGGCAAGAATGGCGATAATAACCGCCTGCTGCAGCCAGATATAAGGTGTATGGCGAATAGCTACGGCAACCGGCGCAATACCATCCTGGCCCTGAAACTCGGTATAGTGGGCAAGGCCGGTCATAACGTGTGCAAACAAAATATACAGCACAGTGCAAATACCCAGCGAAACCAGAATACCTATCGGCATACCTTTAGAAGGGTTTTTAGCCTCCTGGGCGGCGGTGCTTACGGCATCGAAACCGATATAGGCAAAGAAGATGATACCCGCTGCACGGATGATACCGCTCCAGCCATACTCTCCAAAGTTGCCCGTGTTTTCAGGTATATAAGGTGTATAGTTAGCTGTATTGATATAAGCCCAGCCCAGGCCGATAAACACAATAACCACCGTAACCTTTAAGGCCACAATTATATTATTTACAAATGCTGATTCGCGGGTGCCTTTAATAAGCAGCAGCGACATAACTATTACTATAAATACGGCCGGTATATTTATCATGCCATGTGTAACCATGCCATTTGCGCTAGTGACCGAGTCGAAGGGCGACATGGCCATTTGTGCAGGCAGGTAGATTTCGTAGTACTCCAGTAGCTTAATTAAATAGCGGGACCAGCTAATGGCAACAGTAGCTGCACCTACAGCGTATTCAAGCACCAGGTCCCAGCCGATAATCCAGGCAATAAACTCGCCCATGGTAGCGTAAGCATAGGTATAAGCGCTACCAGCCACCGGTATCATACTGGCAAACTCGGCATAGCACAAACCTGCAAAGGCACAGCCCAAAGCGGCAATTACAAATGATATAGTTACGGCCGGGCCCGCATTGTTGGCAGCAGCACCGCCGGTGATAGAAAACAAACCGGCCCCGATAATGGCACCAATACCTAACGTAACCAGATTAAACGAGGTAAGCGTACGGTGCAGTGTATGGCTGCCATCCTCTGACTCGCGGATAAGTTGGGGAATAGATTTTCTTTTAAATAAATCGCTCATAAATTGGGTTTTGCTATAGAATGCTTTACGGGTAAAACTATTCTTTTTTTCTTACCTCAAAATTTTCAAATGGTAATTTTCAAACCATCGTAACCGGCCTTTACATTGGCAGGCAGTTTCTTTTCCATATCTGCATGCAGGCCAAACTGGTGGCTCATGTGAATAAGGTAAGCGGTTTCGGGTTTTACATCTTCAATTAACTGCAAGGCCTCGTCTATGGTAAAATGAGAATAGTGCTCTTCGTAACGCAGCGCATTTACTATTAAAGTTTTAGTGCCGCGTATTTTATCCCGCTCTTCGGCAGCAATTGTTTTGGCATCGGTTATGTATGTAAAATCTGCTATTCTGAAGCCGAGCACAGGCATAGGGCCGTGCATTACCTCGATAGGTGTTATCTGTAAATCCCCCACACTAAAATCCTCATTGTTTTTAATGCGGATAAAGTTCATTTTAGGCAGATAAGGGTAATCGGTTTCGGTAAACACATAGCTATACTGGTCTTTAATTCCCAGTTCGGTAGCATAGTCGCAGTATACATCCAGCGCTCTTTTATTAATAAAATTAAACGCGCGCACATCATCCAGCCCACCGGTGTGGTCCTTGTGTTGGTGGGTCATAAGTATAGCATCGAGGTGGCGGACATCTTCGCGCAGCATTTGCTGGCGAAAATCGGGGCCGCAGTCTACCGCTATGGTTAGCTGTTCGGTTTGAATAAGTATGGAAGTACGTAAGCGCTTATCGCGCGGGTCGGGGCTTTTGCAAACCTGGCACTGACAGCCAATGAGAGGAACCCCACCCGATGTACCAGTACCAAGAAAAGTTATTTGCATAGGGTAAAGGTATGTGTAATTTCCGTGTAGCGCGCTTTACCAATAGAATTTAACGGATGTAGATTATTTTTCGAAAAGAGTTTCCTTCTCGGTTTTAATTTGCTGAAACAACTGGGCACTTTCGCTGGACAGGTTTTCCAGCTCAAGGTCGTTAATATTCATCAATATATCAATCATTGAATTGATTTTGGCTTCCGGTTCGTGGAATTTATTGATTACCACTACACGGCGTTTTTCCAACACACAGTAGCCGTTTTGAAAATTGCCTCTTTCGTAACGCACAGTGTAGCCACCTTCTTTAAAGATATCTTCTACTTTCTTAAGTAAACTTGCATTATATTTAAGCATATTCGTTTGATTGTTAAGGAGAAACAGGGTTCGCTTTTTTTCATTTGCTTTGTCCTGTAATTCGATTACGAAAATATTTTTCTGTTAATTGATAGTATGAAGAAGAAACTAACACTGTTGATATTGTTGTTACCGTTTGTGGTATTTGCCCAAACCGGCATGAAAGACGGCACTATTACCATAGATTTTGGCAAAAAGGATAAGAATAGCCAACAAACGCAACCGATAGATACCCCGCAGGAGAAACCATTTGTTTACCCCAGCGATGAGGAAGCGATGGAAGAACGGGATGCCCGGACGCCTAAAAAACAAAAACGAAAAACTACCATGCCTAACCAGGAGGATTTTGATTTTAGGCGCGATGGGTTGTTTAAGGGGCTTTTTAGCGTTGGGCTGAATGCCTGCCAGGTGGATGGTGACCAACAGGCGGGATACAACAGGTTAGGGTTTAGTGGCGGCGTAGGAGTAATGATACGGTACCACAAGTTTCTTTCAACCAGTGTAGAGATACACTACTCGATGAAAGGGGCTAAAGAACGCCTGGTGCCTAATCGGAACCCTGCTGCGGGCCAGTTATATAACCTGCAACTAGACTATATAGATATACCGGTATCGATTTTAAACGTGCACGATAAAAAGCTAGTAATGTTTAGCGTGGGATTAACCCCTTCGCTATTGGTTAGATATAAAGAAAGGGATTTGAATGGTATGGACCCTGTGGCTGTTAACCCCAATTACCAAACACCCAAGCGTTTTGACTTAAGCGGTTTTGCCGCCTTTGGTTTTGTAATTAAGCAACAGTTTTATCTGGGGGCTAAGTTTTCTTATTCTTTCTTAAGCATGAGGCCAGCACTACCTAACACCAAAACCAGGGGACAATACAACAATGTGATAAACTTCAGGTTTATGTATATAATGGGGCAGCTTAAAAAGAAAAAGTAATCTGCAGTAAGCATGCCTAACAAAACGAACAATTCCCCACTTTACAATTATCTATTGGCCGTAGTGCTAATAGCTTTTGCCGCGTTAAAATTCAACGACCTTTTTCTGCCCTATTTTTGGGATGAGTTGGGAGTCTACTCACAATGTGCCGTGTACCAGTACCACCATGGCATAAGCCTTATGCCTGCCTCATTGCCCGATTATATATCAAGGGGGCACCCGTTATTTCTTACCGTGATGAATGCCAGCATAATGAAATTTTTTGGCACAGCGGTTTATGTGCCTCATTCCCTGCATTTGTTTATAGCTATCCTGCTTTTATTGGCGGTTTACAAGTACACCACGCGGTATTTTAACCGGTTAACGGGTTTAGTGGCAGTGGTGATACTTGCTGCGCAGCCTATCTTCATTACTCAATCCATCTTTTTGCTGCCCGAGGTGCTGTTATCCTTACTTATGTTTTACAGCCTTGTCAGCTATTTTGAAAAAAAATATATCCTCTTTGGCCTGTTTGCCTCTCTGGCTATACTAACTAAAGAGAGTGCGGTTGTGCTTCCGGTAGTTGTATTTTCCTATTCGGTTTTAAGATGGCTTGTAACACGGACGGGCAACGATGCATTCAATCCCCTGAATTTACTGGCCACTTTTATGCCCTATATTTTTTTCGGTGGATTTCTTCTTATTCAAAAGGCACAGATGGGATGGTATTTTTTCCCATACCATATAAATAATACCGGTTTCAACGTAGAACAAACGTGGGAAAAATTCGCTGACTTTTTCCATTTTGCTTTTCACCGTCAGGGACGTTTTTGGTGGAACAGCATTTTTTTTACCGGTGCGATTTTAGCGTTGGCACGCAACCAACTAACCAAAGAAACGCTGCGATCAAACATACTGGTGCTATTTATAATTTTCATTTCGGGCTTTTTAGTGTTCAGTTCACTAAGCTTCTTTATGGAGCGTTATGTAGTAGTAGTAATTGTATTTTCATCTGTTATAGTGGCCGTGGCCGTAGTCAATGTTCTTCAAAATAAAATCTTGATAGCTATATGTACTGCGCTATTGGCAATAACAGCCCTGAGCCATTTTGAATCGGACAAATTCAATTATGATAATGATATGAGCTACCGGAAAGAGGTACAGAACCTACAGGCAATAGTTGACTCCTGCGCTACACTTTCAAAGGGTGAAGAACTTGTTTATGGAAATTTTCCGGCCTATTTTGCCCTAAATTTTCGCGAAGGAGGATATTTAAAACCCGATAAGCCGATTAAAGCCACTATGAACCTGGTAGACAGTGTAAAATACTTTATAACAACCTCACCCGGAGATAATATAAGGCAGGATGCACGGTTTAGGGATTCATTGATTGTGGAGATTAAAACAGATTATGCAGAAAGCAGGATATATTATCTGCATAGCAAGTAATGAATCCCAAAAGTTTTATCACTCTTTAGGAATATTAGCCAGCATATCCTTTGTCATTTTTGCCAAATCAAATTCCGGTTTCCAGCCCCAATCCTTTTGTGCTACGCTGTCGTCTATGCTCTGCGGCCAGCTTTCGGCGATTGCCTGGCGGAAATCGGGCTTGTAGGTAATTTCGAATTCAGGTATATGCTTTTTAATTTCTGCCGCTACATCTTGGGGCGCAATGCTAAAACCGGAAAAGTTGTAACCTGAGCGGGTAGTAATTTTATCTGCGGGCGCTTCCATCAAATCGATAGTACCGCGTATAGCATCGGGCATATACATCATGGGCAGGGTGGTATCTTCTTTTAAGAAACACTCATAGCTCTTCTTCTCTTTGGCCTCAAAGTATATTTCTACCGCATAGTCGGTGGTGCCGCCACCGGCTTTGGTTTTGTAGCTGATAAGGCCTGGATAGCGGATAGACCTTACATCTAAGCCGCGTTTTTGAAAATACCAATCGCACCAGCGCTCGCCGGCCTGTTTGCTTATGCCGTAAATAGTATTGGGCTCCATTACTGTGAACTGAGGAGTATTAACCTTAGGGGTAGTAGGGCCAAACACGGCAATGGTAGAGGGGAAGAATAGTTTTTTGACCTGGTTCTCTACACATACATCGAGCACGTTGCGCAGGCCCTTCATGTTTATGCGCCACGCCATTTCGGGGTTCTTTTCGCCAGTAGCCGAAAGAATAGCCGCCAGATGATAAACCTGGTTAACCTTAAAGCGCTTTACAACATCGGCCAGGCCGTTTTTGTAAAGCACATCCAACCGGATAAACTCCCCGCCTTCTTTTAACTCCGGCGAGCCATCTTTAAGGTCGGAGGCTATAACATTTTTATACATTTTACGGAGAGCTAAAACCAGTTCTGTTCCTATTTGTCCCCCTGCACCGGTAACCAGTATCGTGTCGTTTTGCATAATTACAGATATACTATTGAGCGTTGTTGTGAGAACCAAAAGTAAAAAGTTTGCGTTTCTAACATTTGCTAATTTACCACAGGTGTATGAGCACATTAACACATTTTCCTATTTTCGGGCGCAATAAACTAATTACATGCAAAAACGAATTTTGCCCCATGTAGCCGCCGTGCTCACTTTTGCCTTACTTACAATTATATATTTCTACCCATACTATAAAGGCATGACACTGGGCGCCCATGATACCACCCAATGGAATGCCATGGCACAGGAGACAATAGCCTGGAAAGAAAAGACGGGAGAGCAAGCCCTATGGACCAACAGTATGTTTGGCGGTATGCCTACCTTTCAGATATCGGTTCTTTACCCCGGCAACTGGGTAAGCTATATCCCTAAAGCTTTTCAGCCGGTATTTCCCGAGGCATCGGCTTTACTGTTTTTCATGTTTACGGGCTTCTACATTTTGCTCCTTTGCTTTGGTATAAACCACTGGTTGGCATTAGCGGGGGCGCTGGCGTATGGCCTGGCATCGTTTAACCTGATAAGCATAGAAGCCGGACATAACACCAAAGTAATGGCTATGGCGCTGATGGCCCCGGCTATAGGGGGCATGGTGCTGGCCTACCGTGGCAAAATATTAATGGGTGCTGCAGTTACTGCTCTGTTTCTTTCATTAAATATTGACGCTAACCACTTTCAGATAACCTATTACCTGTTGCTTACTATGGGTATGCTGGGTATTTATTTTTTGGCAGAAGCGGTTATTCAAAAAACGTTGCCAAATTTTGGAAAGGCAACGCTTGCGCTGATACTTGTTTCGGGCCTGGCATTTGTGCCTAACGTAGCTAACTTATGGAGCACCTGGGAGTATGGCAAACAAACCATGCGCGGCGGGGGCAGCCAGCTGGCAGAAAAGAAAGCCACTAATAAGGGCGGTGGCCTGGATATAGAATACGCCACCCGCTGGAGCGAAGGTGCCAGCGACTTTGAATTTCTTTCGATACTTATACCTAACATAAAAGGCGGAGCCTCGGGCAGTGAGCTATCAACCAATTCGGCATCTTACAAAGCATTGAGCGGAAACGGCATTCAATCGGCTGACAATATTGTAAAACGAATGCCTACCTACTGGGGCGACCAGCCGTTTACATCGGGGCCGGTTTATCTTGGAGCCGCTATATTTTTTCTTTTTGTTTTAGGATTAATGATTGTTCGCTCGCCTATAAAATGGGCATTGCTGGCTATATCTATCTTCTTCCTTCTGTTATCGTTTGGACATAACACGCCATTCTTCGAATTGTGCTTTAACCTGCTACCGGTATTCAATAAATTCCGTACGCCTACCATGGCGCTGGCAGTATTGCAGATAACCTTTCCGCTACTAGCCCTGCTGGCCATTAATGAAATAGTGACTGGTAAAGTAGCAGGTGAGGAACTAAAGAAAAAGCTATTTATAGCCGGTGGTGTAACAGCCGGTATCATTCTGATTTTTGGCTTATTTGGCATAGGTGCTGATTACAGCAGCAAAGGCGACCTGGAACTTGCCAAACAATTTCCGGATTGGTTGATGAAGGCGTTGAGAGAAGACCGTGCCAGCATGTTGCGTAGCGATGCTATGCGCTCCTTATTCTTTGCCGGTACTGCCTTTGGCGCCATCTGGCTTTATATGCGCAAAACAATTTCTACAAACATATTGGCTCTAACGCTGGGTGCTATCTTTTTACTGGATGGATGGTTAGTAGCTAACCGGTACCTAAACGCTGATGATTTTCAGGAAGATGCACAGTTTGCACAAAACTTTCAGCCATCGCAAACCGACCTGCAAATTTTACAGGATAAAGACCTTAGCTATCGTGTATATGACCAAACGGTTGACCCATTCAACACCGCATCGCCTGCTTATTTCCATAAACTGGTAGGCGGTTATAGCCCTGCCAAGCTACAGATATACCAGGACCTGATAGAGCGCCAGATTTCACAACGCAACCCTAAGGTATTTGATATGCTTAACACCAAATATTTTAAGGTAGCTGATGAAAAGGGTAATGAGCGCGTAATACCAAATACTGCGGCCCTTGGCAATGCCTGGTTAGTAAGCAACATACTGCATGTAAGCACTGCCGATGAAGAAATTGACACATTAGATGCAATTACATTTGACCCACGCACCACAGCTGTTATACATAAAGAGTTTGATGCATTGGTATCTGACAAATCATTAGGCAACGACTCAGCTGCCAGTATACGCCTAGAAACCTACTCGCCTAACAAACTTACCTACGCATATAACTCTGCCACACCGCAGGTAGCAGTGTTTTCGGAGATATACTATGCCGGTGAGCATGGATGGAAAGCCTATATAGACGGCAAAGAAACGCCACATTTCCGTGCCAACTATGTGTTGCGCGCTATGGCGTTGCCAGAAGGGAAGCACACCGTTGAATTCCGTTTTGAGCCAAAATCGTACTACACCGGTAACAAGATTGCGTATGCAGGTTCGTTTTTGCTGCTGGCTTTTGTTTTCGGTACACTTGGCTTTGGCGGCTACAAGCGCATGAAAGAAATACAAAGCGAACCACAAGCACCGGTTAAACCAACTGTAACACCTACAGCGAAGCCAACAACAAAAAAGAAGTGAGTACTAAAAAGGTCCTGATTTTCACCTACTACTTCCCCCCTGCCGGTGGCGTGGCCGTGCAGCGTTTTCTAAAGTTTAGCAAATATCTGCCGGAGTTTGGCTGGGAGCCGATAATAGTAAGCGTAGAAAACGGTAGCTATCCATACTATGATGAGTCACTGCTGAACGAGCTTTCGCCATCGTTAAAAGTTTACCGCACCAAAACATTCGAGCCTTTTGAGTTTTATAATTTATTGAAAGGAAAGAAAGGCAAAGCCATGCCGGTAGTATCGGTAGGTTCGCATCAAAAGCGCTCCTTGTTTCAGCAGACATCGGAATACATAAGGGCAAATTTCTTTATACCCGATGCGCGCAAAGGCTGGGTGCCGTATGCTGTAAAACAGGGAGAGGATATAATCAAGAGCCAGAAGATTGACGCTATAATAACTACCGGCCCGCCTCATTCTACACACCTGATAGGGTTACAACTAAAGCAAAAATATGGAGTAAAATGGGTAGCCGATTTCCGTGACCCGTGGACGGGCATATTTTATAACAACATACTGCCCCGCACAGAAAGCACCAAACGAAAAGATAAGGCCCTGGAAACACAGGTACTACAAACCGCCGACCTGGTTACCGTAATAAGCCCAGGAATGAAAAAGGAATTTGAAGCCCGGGCCAAGAAGATTGAAGTAGTGATGAATGGTTACGACCATGAAGATTTTGCCAATACCATAACCCGCAAAGAGGATGTATTTACTATCCGCTATGTAGGCAACCTGATGGCCAGCCAAAATGTAGAAGCGCTTTGGAAAGCACTAGCAAAATACAAGGGCGAATTTAAACTTGAACTAATAGGACGAGTAGATGATGCGGTGAAGAATAGTATTACAGAAAGTGGCATAAGCGAATATGTGCGTTATGTTGACTTTGTGGGCCACAAAAAGGCTATAGAGCTAATGCAACAAGCAGATATGCTGTTATTTGTAATACCCGATGTAAAGGATGGCGCGCTGATATTAACGGGTAAATTGTTTGAATACCTGGCCAGTAAAACCGAGTTAATCTCCTTTGGCCCTGTGAATGGCAATGCGGCAGAAATATTGCAACAAACAGGTCGTAAAAACATGCTGGCTTTTACTGATACTAATGAAACAGCGAAACAAGTTGAATCGGCATTGAGCCATTTTAAACAAACAAAGACTGCGTTTAAATACTCTGATACTAAAGCGGAAGTATTTAGCAGGAAGAACCAGGCGGGGAAGTTGGGGGAGTTGCTGGCAGGGTTATAGCTTAATAAGTCCATTACAAAGTTCAAGCAGCTTTTGTTTACGAACATCAAGCGTGTAATTCGATACAATTCGCTCGCGCGCTTTTGACTGCAATGCTACTTTATCTGTACTTAGTGCAGTTTTAATAGTATTCTTTAATTCATCCACATTCCTGTTTTTTAGCACAAGGCCACTATCCCCAATTATTTCGGGTATTGAAAAAACATTGGAGCCAATAGGAATGCATTGACAAAGCATAGCCTCGCAAAGAGAGTTAGGAAAACCTTCGGCCATTGATAATTGCAAGTAAAATTCGCATTCGCTAAAAATAGCTATCAGTTCTTCGTTCTTAACGGCAGACAGCACTGTTACATTATGAGGTTTAGTAGTTATACGGCTATCACTATCTACCCCCAATATTATAAACTCGCAATCGGGAAATTGCGGAGCTACTTCCAGTATTAAATCGATGCCCTTTAGCTTTTGCTGAAAGTGATACTCCCATGCGCCACTAACGGTGATGAAGGTGTTTTTCTTCTTCTCTTTAATGCAATGCCATTTAACTGTATCGTATCCATTTGTAATTTCTGTAAACGGTGTATGTAATTTTGGCAAGCGCGCGTATATGCCTTGTTGTGAGGGCTCGCCGGCAGCATAGGTATACTCACATTGCATTAGGGTTTTATGCTTGGGTGCAATATGTGAACACAACCGGAATGAAAGAGCAGTAAATGTTTTAAGAACAGGCTTTTGCCAATTGCCATAACCAATACCCGGAAAATAATGGGCATCGGTACCACCCACTACAATTAGACAAGGCACCCTGAAAAACCAGCCTGACAAAGCAGGTAATAAGGAATGATAACCGGCAAATTGAACAACTAGCAAATCAACCTTACTTATATTGATGAGAACAAAGAAAAGTTGCGACAAAAAACTTAACGGCGTGTGCAGTTTAGTGGCTGGCAAAAAATCGTGCCCCTTTACGTTATACTGCGCCGACAGAATTTCAATATCCTTTTTTACAAAAGAAGAAAGATGGTTATAGAAAAACAGGACGTTCTTCTTGTTACTCAATTACTATGCTTTTAAAGGTTCAATACAAGTAGGTTAGCTTCTGTTTTGACATAATAGCTTATACTTGCCATTACAATTCAAACTTAATATTCCTTATTTAATTCCAAATGATAGAATTAAACACGCAAGAAAAGAAATTGGCTGAAAGATTTCATCAGCTAAAGCAGGAAGCGGGTTCGCATTCGCCCAGTATTTTTACGTTTAAGCAAAAATTGCCTGAGTTAGATATTAAAGTAGACGCTTGCTTTTTATCTAACCCCTATGCTACCGACCTCTTTCTTTCTTATTTTAAAAGAGAGGTAATGGATACGGATAAAATACGTGAGTTGCTGGAGTTTTACCCATCGCAAAACACGGTGATAGCCGAACTACTGGGCAATTTTTTGAAAGTTCACCCGGAACAGATTTTTGTGGGAAATGGGGCTATAGAGGTTATACAAGCCGTGTTACACAACTTTACCAAAAAGAAGATACTGATTAACATCCCTACATTTTCGTCGTACTACGAGTTTGTAAAAGAAGGCATAGAGGTGATTTATAATAACCTGAAAAAGGAAAATGATTACCGGTTAGATACCCAGGACCTGGTAACCAAGGTAAAAGAAACCCATCCCGATACGGTTGTAATAATAAACCCTAACAACCCGGATGGAGGATATATACCAGTAGCCGCTTTGCAGGATTTACTGCAAGAGCTAAAAAATGTAGAAACCATAATACTGGATGAAAGCTTTATACACTTTGCGTACGAAGACAGTTCATTTGACCCTATTAATACGCAGGCGCTTATTGAAAAATACCCGAACCTGGTGATTATTAAAAGTATGAGCAAGGATTTTGGTATAGCCGGTGTAAGGTCCGGATACGGTGTAATGAGTAAAGAACGCGTAAGCGCCTTAATAAAGAATGGTTACTTGTGGAACTCGAACGGATTAAGTGAATTTTTCTTCCGCTTGTACGTGCGAGAAGATTTTGCCCGGGATTATGAACAAGTAAGAAAAAGATATATAACAGATACAATTGAGTTTATCCAACAGCTATCTGAGTTACAAGGAATAAAAGTGCTGCCAAGCAAGGCCAATTTTGTACTGGTAGAAATATTAAACAATGTAACATCGATGGAATTGGTAGTAGCGCTCTTGATTAAGCATGGTATATATGTGCGTACGGCTAACGATAAAATTGGTTTGCAGGGAGAATACATAAGAGTAGCATCGAGAACAAAGGAAGAAAATGCTGTAATGGTGCAGGCTTTCCGCGAATTGCTTGCTTAATATTATTCAGATTCAACCCGACATCCATAACCCGTAAAATACAAAGTGATAAGAGGCGTTTTCAATTTCGTGTGTGGTTATTTTTTTCTCATACTATTTCGCATAAAATCGAAATTGAATGACGATAAGCACCTGTATGTTTTTGATATTGACAATACCATTGGAGACACCTACCCTACTCTGAATCAGAAGTATGCAACCGAAAAAGAAAGATTGCTTTCTATACCTGTTTTTCCAAGAATTAAGAATCTGCTTTCCGGTCTTTTGAAGTCAAGAAGCCGTAAGGTTATTTTTCTTACATCGCGCTCATATCTTACCTGGGCTGTTACCCATCAGTGGATTAAAAACAATGGATTAGAGGTAAGTCTAACCGATGTAATTATTGTTTCTTCCCCTGGCCAAAAAATAGAATTTCTCAGTAAAATTCTACCCCGTAAACGGGATGTAACTTTTATTGACGATTTGAGCTGGAACCACGAAAAGGGCGATGTAAAATTTTACAGTAGCGAAATTGAATTAATTTCGGGCCTTCCATTGCGCTATGTGGGTTACAATACCATAAAGCGCTTTAACTCGAAAACTAAAAAGTGAAAGGATTCTTATACCGTAATGTTAAGCGCTTAATCAGGCTGTATTACACCTTTAAAACAGTTAACTGGTTGCAGTTTTTCCGCCTGCACTCGAAAGATGCAGGTATAGTAGTGCTGATGCGCCCTCAGTTAAAAAGTATTTTCAAAGATACATTTGAACCGGATATCGTTTTGATTGGTGTGATAGTAAAAATGGGATTGCCACTACGGGTATACCGGGGCAATAAGTATGGTCAGTTTTACGACAAAACAATTGTTTTTAACGCCAGCTACCTGTTTAACGAACACCAGTTTCAAAACTATAGTTCGTACCAGGCGTATGTAATGAAACAGCTGGAATACCAGGGCAATAATGTGTTTCCGGGGGCAGATGAAATTGTATACTGGGAGAATAAAGAATACATGTATAACAAGTTTAAAGAGCTTGGCATACGCCATCCCGATACTTCTATTTTTCATTCGTACGAAGATTTTAAGCAGGCTAACCTTAAGTTCCCATTGCTTATAAAAGAGGCACACTCACACGCTGCCGAAGGTGTGTTTAAAGTAAACTCAGCAGAGGATGCCGAGAAGCTTTTAACCAGCGAACGCTTTAAAAGAGATAACCGGGTAATTATAGCCCAGCAGTTGTTGAATATGCGCAAAGACCTGCGGGTGACGGTACTGGGTGATGAAATTATATTGCACTACTGGCGCACTAATCCATCTAAAGAATGGAAGCCGACCTCTACCAGCCATGGCAGCGATGTGGATTTTATAACCTTTCCGGAAAAATGGAGGAGTTACTTTATAGACGTAAACAAAAAATTAAAGCTGGCTTCGGGTGGTTATGATTATGCATGGGAAAACGACGACCTGGAAACACAACCAATTTGCCTTGAGGTAAGCCCCACCTATCAGCCAAACCCAACCTTTGATGTAAAAGGAACAACGTATACTTATGGGCAGTGGAAGAAAAAGCTATTACTGAAAGACTCGTGGGATGAGGCGTATGTGAAATGTTATTTCGACATACGTTATAAGTTGTTTAGCAGATACTTTAAACAGAAAGGGATAATTAAATAGCCCCAACAGGCACTGCAATGGGCATAATACAGCGGCAAGGCATTAAAAACACCATCAGCTCATACCTGGGCATTCTTCTAGGCTTTGTATCGCTTATTATAATACAGCCCAAATTTCTTAAACCAGAAGAGATTGGTTTGGCGCGGGTACTTTTTGCTTTTTCTACCTTAATAGCAAGTTTTATCCCAATAGGGGTAACCAATATGACTATTAAGTATTTCCCTTATTTCAGAAACCACAAGAACGGGCACAACGGCTTCTTCGGGTTTATGCTTATTTTTCCCATTATAGGGTTCATCATTTCAGCATCAGGGTTATATATATTCCGTGATTTTGTGATTGCCCAGTACCGCCGCGAATCGCCTTTGATCATTGATTTTTACAACTACATTTTTCCTTTCAGTTTGTTTATTGCATTTTCTACAGTTGTTACCACTTACCTTATTGCATTATTTAAAAGCACAGTACCATCCTATATAAATGATCTATATACCCGCTTGGCATACATAGGGTTAATATTCCTGTATTACTTCAACTACCTTACACTTGGGCAATTTATGGGTGCTTATGTAGGTATTTATAGCGTACAGTTACTACTACTTATATTTTATCTGGTAAAAGAAGACAAGCCATCGCTGATTATAAATTGGGATTTTTTCAAACAACAAGGACTTAAGGAGATGATAAGCTTTGGCCTGCTGCTTTCCTTTTCATCAATAGCAGCGCTTGGGTTAAAAACACTCGACTCGGTTTTGATAGGTAAATTTCTACCGCTCAGTTTTGTAGGTATTTATGCCATTGCTTCGTTTATACCCACTATTATAGAAACCCCACTTAATGCTTTAGACAGGATTGTAACAGCAAAAGTGGCACATGCCATTGTAGAGAATGATATAGCAGAAGTAAAAGATGTTTTTTACAAATCAGTTAAATACCTTTCTCTTATAGGTGCACTACTTTTTGTGGGTATAAACTGCAATATCACTTTCTTGCTTTCGCTAGTTGGAAAAGACTTTGAGCAAGGCTATGAAGTGGTATGGATAATATCTGTAGGAGCACTGATAAATATGATGGGCGGGGCTAACGGTTCCATTGTTTTTTATTCTTCTAAATACTGGCAGGGGGCGCTCTTATTATTACTACTGGTTGTTATTACCTTTGCCTGCAACATGCTTCTTATTCCGCGTTTTGGAATAAATGGAGCCGCCATGAGCACCGCTATCTCTTCGTTATTATATACAGGAATAAGGCTATTTATTACGCATCGCAAGTTTGGGTTTCAGCCATTTGATATTAATACAGTTAAAACGATTGCCATCCTGCTTTTCTGCCTTGCATTGAACTATGTGTTGCCTGTTTTTAGTTCAGCCATCCTTAACATCATATTCAGAAGTGTTGTTTTAGGAGGTTCCTTTTTGGTAATTACTTACTTTCTAAAAATAGTTCCGGAATTCCATCATTTTCTGCCCTGGGAGAGAAACAAGTAAGGGAATACAGTTATTCCCTTACTGCAACCTGATTAAGCTTTCCTCATATCAAATTTGCTTAATACAATAATTTATTACCTTTACCGCCGAACCTTAAACCCCGAACCTATGAAAAGAATTTACACTATTGTAATTCTGGCTTGCTTTTTCGGCACCGCCAGTGCTCAACACGAATTTGATAAATGGATTTTTGGCAACGGATTGGGACTGGACTTTACCAGCGGTACTGCCACCCCATTTACCAGCACAATTAATGCCTGGGATAATGCAGCAAGCATAGCCGACGCAAACGGCAACCTGTTGTTTTATTCTGAAGGATTAAGGATATATGACCGAAATGGGACAGTAATGCCACATGGTTCAGGCCTATTGGCAGACACCAGCGGTGGCCAACCTGCAACAATTGTACGCAAACCAGGCAGTGAAAACCTTTACTATGTATTTACCTGTCCAAACTTTGGAGGCGCAAATGGCCTGCGATATACAGTAGTGGATATGACCCTAAACGGAGGGTTGGGCGATGTAGATACAAATAACAAAAACATACTTTTTTATACACCTACGGCAGAAAAGCTTGTGCCTGTGGTGCATGCCAATGGATATGATATCTGGATTTTGGCGCACGAATGGGGCACAAATACATTTAGATCATATTTACTTACTGCCAATGGTTTTGTATCCAACTATGTTGCATCTACAATAGGCTCGGTACATGGTGGCAATGTTAACAATGCTGTAGGGCAGCTAACTGTAAGTAAGGATGGCTCGCGGGTGGCCTGCTGTATGTTTAACGATGGAAAGATTGAGATATTTAATTTTAACAGACAAAGCGGTGTGCTGACCAATGCTAAAACTATTACCGGTTATAGTGGAGTATTGGGTCTTGAGTTTTCGCCCGATGGCTCTAAATTATATGCTACACGCTATCTGGGGCCAAATATCACCCAATTTGACCTGAGCAATTTTACGCAAAGCGCTATTATAGCTTCTGCCAGTACTGTTGGCACAATACCTACCATATGGGGCAATTATTATGGCGGTTACATGACCCTGGGTCCTGATGATAAAATATATGTAGCTCAAAGCTTTAACAACAAAGTAGGGGTAATAAACAATCCCAATGCACTCGATTCTGCCTGCAACTATGATGGCAACGCACTGAATTTTGGTAGCCGGAAAAATGACGCCGGCCTGGTAGATAAGATTGCCGTAACGCCGGTAAATTATTCAGTACACGTTGAAATTGGCAATTCTCAAACTATTTGCAATAGCAGTTATATAATTTTCGACCCGCAGGTTACCAATGGTGTGCCTCCGCTTACTTATGCATGGACGGCTACCGGCGACCAGCTAAGCTGCAGCAACTGTAAACACCCGGGTGTAACCGTAGGGCAAAATTCGACATACATATTAACCGTAACTGACGCGAATGGTAAAACGGGCACAGATACCGTTGAGTTTACAACCTCTGGAACTACCAGCACACTAGGCTTAGCGCTTGTAAAACTGAACAACATAGATTGTAACCATTCGGTTGATAGCACCAGAGGTGAAGTAACCAATGGAACGGAACCTATAAACTACCATTGGGGCGATGGCAGCAACCAGGTAGGTACATCTTCTGAATTACACATGTATTCGGCGGCTGGTATTTATGTAGTATCGGTAACCGATGCCACCGGATGTATTAATTCGGCATTTGATACGGTGATAAACGCAGGGATTATCGTATCGCTTGAAGAAGCCAAGCAGCCTATATGCATTGGCGATTCATCGGGCGCTGTGTCGTTAAATGTAACCGGAGGAACCTCCCCATATACATATGTATGGAGCGATGGTTCAACAACCGCACAGCTTGATAGTGTACCTGCCGGGAGCTACTCGGTAACCGTAAGCGATGCAACCGCGTGCTCTGCCATTTTCGACTACAATTTAAATCCAGCGAACGATGTGTGGGGTTATTATGTATATCTATCGGCTACAGAAGCTAACTGCGGCAACACAGGTGCGGTATTAGCCGATGTACAGAATGGTGTAGCGCCCTATACCTACCTATGGAGCAATGGCGATACCACCCAGAATATTGCCCAACTGCCGGGTGGGGAGTATTCTATAACTGTAAGTGATTCTTCTGGCTGCCGCAGATATGGGCACATAGAAGTTGAAACTTTTTGCGCAAGCATAATAAAGGGTAGCATATTTGTTGACACTAACCAAAACTGCATTTTCGATACAACAGAAATACCTATGCAGGCTTTGGTTATAAAAGCCAGCGGTAACGGTGATAACTATTACGGCTCTACCAACGCCAATGGCGAATACAAAATAGTAGTGCCAGATACCGGCACTTATACCATTAGTGCGGTTTCATCCAGTTCACCGGTGTGTACCGACCTTACAATGTGCAACAATCCTAACCAGACTATTACAATTGCCACACTTGGCGATTCATCACTTAACAACAATTTTGTATCAATAACTACACCTGGATTTGACTTAAGAATTCACCCGGGATGGACAGCTGCTAACCCTGGCTTTCAAAAAGAATACTGGGTAATGCCTTATAACCAATCAGGCGCAGCCTTCACGGGACAGGCTACTGTAACTATTGTTTACGATTCGCTGCTGGTTTATCAGAATAGTTTACCTACTATGCCGGTGCATGATGCAGCCAACCACACCTTAACCTGGGTACTGGATTCGCTTCCTACGTCAACATGGAGCTGGAGCCAATTGCGCCTGCGCAGTTTCTTCCTGGTGCCAATAGGTACTTCACTCGGTCAGGAGCTTCATAGTCATTTCTATATTACACCAACAGCAGGCGATTGCGACAGCACTAACAACGAATTTCATACCAATGAAATTGTAACGGGTTCGTTTGACCCTAATGAGAAAGATGTGGAACCGAAAAACACCATAGACCCAACCGATTCAGTACTTCGCTATACTATACACTTTCAAAACTGTGGTACCGATTCAACGCATTTTGTAATACTAAGAGATACGCTTTCGCCATACCTTGACCCATTGAGTGTGGTAACCGTAGCATCGAGCCATCCATACAGCGATTTCTCAGTATCCGGAGCAGGTATATTAACATGGACGTTTAACCCTCTGCGACTGGTAGATAGCATTACAAATCCAGAAGGCAGCAAAGGCTTTGTAACCTTTACTATAGAAAAAAGAGCAAACCTGCCGATAGGTACTGTACTGAGCAATTCTGCGGCTATTTATTTTGACTATAACGAGCCTGTAATTACCAATACTGTAAGAGACACTGTGTGGCCAAGATGTAATATGACCGTGGCATTAACACCTGTAAATACCAGCTGCGGAAATAATAACGGAAGTGCCTCGGCCATAGCGGCGCAAGGCAACGGTGCATACACTTATATATGGAGCAATGGAGCTATTACGCCATCTATTTCGAACCTGGCGGCCGGTAGTTACACGGTTACAGTTTCGGACCAGACAGGTTGTTCACTTTCGGCCGCAGCTACGGTAGCCGGCTCTGGTGTAGGCAGTGTAGCGGTTACTGCAGATAAAACAACTATATGTGTAGGTGATATTTCGGAAATTTGTGCACCAGCCGGCTTTAGTGCTTACCAATGGAACACTGGTGGCACAACTGAATGTATAAACGCAAACGCTGCAGGCAGTTATTATGTTACCGTAACAGACAATGGAAACTGTACTGTGGAATCTAATCACATTTCGGTGAACACACATCCGGTACCGTCTATTTCTATATCGGTTAGCGGCGACACTATGACCTGCAACAGTGCCGGTAGCTATCAATGGTATTACAACAACAACCTGATACAGGGCGCAACATCAAACATATATGTAGGTACCCAAAGCGGGGCTTATACAGTAGTGCTTACTGATAATAACGGATGTAATTCTACTTCCAACGCAGTTAACCTTTCGGTTGGCTTTGGCAATGAGCTTTCAAATGCATTCATCCAGGTTTACCCTAATCCATCGGAAAGCGGAAACTGGATTTTGTATACCGATGCAAACCGTATTGGAAACGCATTTGAAATAACCGATAACCAGGGCAGGTTGATTTACCGCTCAACCATACAGCAATTAACCACACCTATACACCTGGATGTGGCGAGTGGTCTTTACCTGTTAAAGATTTCTGCCGGAAATGCAAACCGTACTTTCAAATTGGTAAAACTTTGATAAGCAGCTGTAATCAGCTTAACAAAAGCCATCGCAATTGCGGTGGCTTTTGTTTTACATACATTTGCGGGAGGATATCTTGCCGGACAGATTACCGTCGTAAGCATTAAATAATTATATTTTCAAACCGTGAAAAAACCGTTCCTGATTTTTGCGTTTTTCCTGGCCTTTATATCCTTACCGGCTCAGCAAGAGTATCATAAGTGGTATACAGGGAATAATGCAGCAATAGACTTTACAACAGGTAGCGCCACGCCACTTACAAATAGCGCCATGGCAGCCACCGACAATCCGGCAAGCATATCAGACTCAGCCGGTAACCTGCTATTTTATTGCGATGGCATAAGCGTATGGACACGTAACCATACATTAATGCCGAATGGAAGTGGTTTGCTGGCAAATCTTTCTGGTGGCCACGCCGCTACTGCCGTAAGGCAACCAGGCAATTCAAGTTTGTATTACCTGTTTACGATGGATGCTTTTGCAGGGGCTAACGGGCTGCGTTATAACATTATTGACATGAATTTAAACGGAGGCCTGGGCGATATAGTACCCGGTCAAAAAAACATAGTTTTACTTACCCCTGCATCGGAGCAGATAATACCCATTATACATGCCAATGACCGCGATATATGGATTGTGACACACCCATGGAATTCATCTTCATTTAATTGCTACCTGTTAACCTGTAATGGCCTTAATACAACACCGGTAGTTACTACCATTGGCGCTGTGCGAAACGGCAACACAAACAATGCTACGGGGCAGATAAATGTAAACCCCACCAACGATAGAATAGCTACGGCCAATTGGGGAACAGATACATGGGAACTATTTAATTTTAATAATGCTACCGGTACTCTGTCAAATGCACTGCTGTTTAACACCAACACACAGCCCTGGGGAATTGAGTTCTCGCCCGATGGAAGCAAATTATATGTAGCCGGTTGGACAACACACTATGTTTCTCAATACGACCTTAGTAATTATAGCCAGGCGGCAATAGCATCATCCGAAGTTAATTTAGGAAATGTAGATGGACCCGGCGCGCCTTATTTTACAGGATATATGCAAAGGGCACCGGATGGCAAAATTTATATCGCCGTGTATATGGATCCTTTTCTGGCTGTAATAAACAACCCCAATACGGCAGGATCAGGCTGTAACCTGGTAGATAATGGATTTAACCTTGGTGGCAGAACAAGTGGAGCCGGATTGCCCAACAAAACAATCATTCGCAGGCCATCTGTGTTTGTGCTCGGCAACGACACTGCCTTGTGCGCGCCGTTTACGCAGACGCTTTCGACAGGAAATCCTAACACAAACTGGAGCACAGGGGTTACAGCAGCGCAAATTACAGTGAATGCACCAGGCACCTACTGGGCCAGCTTTACTTCTCCCTGCGGGGATGCAGTGAGCGATACTATTGTAATTTCTACCGCCACACCGCTCAATGCGTTTAACCTGGGTAACGATACTATCTATTGCGGCAACTTTACACGTGTTTTATCTACGGGCCTGGCATCTACCGTGTGGAGCACGGGTGTAACCGCACCACAAATTACAGTAAATGGGCCAGGCACTTACTGGGCCAGGGTTTCTAACGCATGTGGCAGCGTTAGCGATACCATTACGTTATCTCAAAATGTTGCGCCGGTTGTAAATCTGGGTAATGATACAGCACTATGCGTGGGCCAATCGCTGGTGCTGGATGCCCAAAACGGCGGAAGCAGCTACCAATGGCAGGACAACTTGGCCAGCCAGTTTTATACGGTAACCTCTGCAGGTAACTATGCCGTGACAGTGACCAACTTTTTGGGTTGCGCTGTTAGCGATGTAATCAGGGTTGATTATGACTCTACTGTGCCGGTAGTGAACATTGGCGCGGATACATCTTTCTGCGGAAGTTTTACCCACCAGCTAAACTCCGGCAGCCAAAATACGGTGTGGAGCAATGGCTCTACCGGCTCGCCGGTAACTATAGCAGATGCCGGCTGGTATTGGGCCGATGTGCGGAACGGCTGTGGCACTACCCGCGATTCTGTTTTTATAACCCAGTTACCTATACCCGCTATTACGTTACCTGCTGATGCAGGCATCTGCCCTGGACAAACAATAACGTTGACCCCTGTTACATCCTCGGCAAATTTATTGTGGAGCGATGGCAGCACCGGGGCTTCGTTAAATGTAAATGCTACGGGCACCTATTGGGTGCAGGCTACCGAAAACGGGTGCATCGGGCGCGATACTATATTGATAAGCGCAGACAGTATACCGGCGTTTAGCCTTGGGCCCGATACTTTTGTGTGTGGCAACCAATACAATCTGGCCTTAAGCATCCCCTATGCCCAATACCACTGGCAGGATAACTCTACCGATTCGTTTTACCATGTAACCGCCTCTGGTGTATACGCAGTTACGGTAACAAACCTGTGCGGCAGCTCTGCAGATGAAGTGCGGGTAGATATACATGCCGATGAATGTGCAGTTTTGATACCCACTGCCTTTTCGCCCAATGGTGATGGTGCCAACGATGTATTCCGCGGGGTTTGCCGCTGCCCGGTAGAGCGCTACAGCATGCATGTATACAACCGATGGGGAGAGGAAGTATTTGGCACAGAAGAGGTAAACGAGGGCTGGAACGGGGTATTCCGCAGTGTGCAACAACCCTTGAGTGTATACGTTTTTCACCTGGAATACTTTAACTACTGCGAGCAAAAAATGAAGAAGATGGTGGGCAACGTTACACTGGTAAGGTAAAGGAAACGCAGCTTTAACACCACTATTTTCACATTCTAACATACTTTACGGACCCGGTTCTGCTACTCTCCTATTTATTTTATTTTAGCGGCTTAAAACTACCTGTAGAACACATGAAAAAGTTATTCGCTTTTGCTCTTGCATTAATGGTTATTCAATTCTCTTTTGGCCAGTTAGTTAGCTCTAACGACACCACTATTTGCGCAGGCACCTCTGCCCAACTGCAAACCAGTGGCGGCACTACCTATACCTGGACCCCTACTACAGGCCTTACAGGGGCCAATACAGCAACACCAGTAGCCGCCCCCACGGCAACTACTACCTATGTAGTAAGCTCGCCTATAAGCAATGCCAATATTGTAGTGAATGGTGATTTCTCGCAGGGGAATACAGGGTTTACAAGCGAATACAATTATGAAACACCGACTAATATTAATGGCTCGGGGTCTTATTTTGTGGGGAGTAATGCTAATGCATGGAACACCAATATGACAGGCTGTGCTGACCGCAACGGCGATGTAGGCAGTGATATGCTTATAGTAAATGGCTCGCTCACCGCCGGCACTAAAGTATGGTGCCAAACTCATTCTGTTTATCCAAATACAAATTACGCTCTATCAGCATGGTTTCAGGAATTGCACCAACAGAATTACCCGGTGCTGCAATGGAATGTAAATGGCACTAACGTAGGCAATGCTACACAGGCAATTTTCTTTGTTTGCGTTTTTACAAATGCACAGGCGCAGTGGAATTCAGGGATAAACACGCAGGCTACATTTTGCCTGATAGATAATAATATACAAGGCAATGGTAACGACCTTGCCATAGACCAAATATCTATTGCCCCAACTGGCGGCAACATGACCGACACCGTTGTAGTAACCGTGCAAAGCGCGCCTACTGTAAACCTGGGTGCAGATACGGCTATATGCGCCGGCCAATCGCTGGTGCTGGATGCCGGTAATGCGGGCGCT
>DATGWP010000161.1:0-3911 GCA_035299425.1 Chitinophagales bacterium
GTAGGGTTTAGGTTTTTATAGCTTGGATAAAAGGCCGCAGTATAGCCCGCTCCACCTTCTATAGTTAAGTTAAACCGGGCAAAGGGATTAATGTTGATACCCGCCATACCCGCTAACTGCAAGTTGAATATGTGTGAAAAATCGCGCCGGTTACGGTAGGGCCTTAATACCACGTCTGCATAGCGCGTGTATCCTATATCCGCTTCTGGTCCCGCAAATACCCGGAATATTTTATGCTTGTTGAAATAGAATTTAGGGTTAATGCCGGTAGCACAGGCAAAGCCATCATAGGCATCTATATATTTTCTTCCAATGCGCATGCCGTGAAAACCCGGTGAGTAGTTTTGTCCATAGCACAGGTACACCGGTATGCGGATGCCTATGCGGCCGTTCCACACGCGCCGCTCGTACCACATCGTCATGCTTTGGCTAACCGGCCCTAAAAAGTCAAATGCAATAGTGTTGTTGCTGGTAAGGTGATTGGGCTTGCGCCTTCTGCTTAATTGCAATACTATATCTTCGCTATGTCCATCGGCATATATTATAGAATCTATCTTTGATAGCCTGATAACATAATAAGGGCCACTGGGTGCGCCTGTCTTTTGGTATTTGATATAGGTATCCCACACCTCCATTATCTTCCCTGTAAAGGTGTCTCCTTTGGTGGTGTATATCCTATCCTGTGCATACATAGCCGGGCTAATACCCAATGCTGTTATAAGCAATGCAGTAGCATTTAAGCGCATTAAAATTTATTTGCACTTAAACGCCACTACTAAAATGTTATTGTAATATGGGCAGAAGGATTCTATTCCGATATTATATGTACTTCTGTTCTGCGGTTTTTTTGTTTACCCGCAGCAGTGCTGTTATCAGCTGTGGGCTTGGTGTCGCCATAACCTTTAGCAGTTATACGCGCAGGTGCAATGCCTTTCTTCTCAAGGTATTGCTTCACTGCTGTAGCGCGCTCTTCAGATAGTTTCAGGTTAGCCTCAGCAGCGCCCACATTATCCGTATGGCCGGCTATTTCTATCTCCAGTGTTTTCTGCAGGGTCATGTATTCTGCCAACTCGTTCAGTTCTTTTCCCGACTCAGGCCGTAGCGTCGCCTTTCCCGAATCGAAGAACACATTATCTAATGTAAACGTGCGTGGGGGAGAAGCAGTGATGGTATATTCAAAGGTATAAGGGCCGCCGGCATCGGGCATGTCCAGCACCAGGTCGCTTTCTACGGTTGTAAATATTTTGTATTTCACACTATACTTCTGTGCCGGGGGTATAAGCATGCTGAATTTACCCTGTGCATCGGTTTTGCCGCTAAACTCTTTTTTGTCTTTAAGCGAGGTAAAGGTTACCTGTTGGTTTGCCAGCGGCTTATTCTTATTGTCTATTACCTGTACTTTAAGCAATGCCTGCGTGGCAGTAGGTTTCAGTTCCTGTGCAAAGGTGTTTGCTGCAATAATTACAAACGCAAAGAAGAGAAGCTTTTTCATGGCACGATTTTGATGTAATGATAGAATGTAAGAACCTATAATAAGTAACAATTCTTAAGCCAAAACCTGATGGCATGACTAAGTTGTGCTTTAGCCAGGCAAAATCATGCCATCAGTAATAGATTAAAATAAGCTCGCCCCACTCGCTGGCGGTGTTTTGCCTAAGTGCGTATAGGCCAGTGCCGTAACCTCGCGGCCACGGGGTGTACGCTTAATAAAACCTTCTTTTATAAGAAACGGCTCATACACTTCCTCTATAGTGCCCGCTTCTTCGCCTACGGCGGTGGCTATGGTGGTAAGGCCCACCGGGCCGCCCTTAAACTTGTCTATAATGGCCGATAGAATACGGTTATCCATTTCATCTAAACCATGTAAATCTACGTTCAATGCTTCCAGTCCGTATTTAGTAATAGCCAGGGTGATAGTACCATCGCCTTTTACCTGCGCAAAATCGCGCACCCGGCGCAGCAACAGGTTGGCTATACGCGGTGTGCCGCGGCTGCGGCGGGCAATTTCGTAAGCCGCGTCTTCATTTATTTCGGTGCGCAGTATTTTGCAGCTGCGCTTTATAATGTTTTTAAGCACATCCGCATCATAGTACTCCATGCGGCAGGTAATTCCAAAGCGGGAGCGGAGAGGAGCCGTAAGCAAACCAGAGCGCGTGGTAGCACCCACCAGTGTAAACGGGTTAAGCCCTATCTGCACACTGCGCGCATTAGGCCCCGTATCTATCATTATATCTATCTTATAATCCTCCATGGCGCTGTACAGGTATTCTTCTACCACAGGGCTCAGGCGGTGTATCTCGTCTATAAACAATACATCATTAGGTTGTAGATTGGTTAGCAATCCCGCCAGGTCGCCGGGTTTTTCCAATACCGGGCCCGATGTGATTTTTATGCTCACGTTCATTTCATTAGCTACTATGTAGCTAAGCGTGGTTTTGCCCAGCCCCGGGGGGCCGTGCAGCAGTACGTGGTCCAGCGCTTCGCCACGCTGTTTGGCGGCCTCCATAAACACAAACAGATTATCTACTATTTTAGGCTGCCCCATAAAATCATCTATGGCTTTGGGGCGCAGGGCTTTCTCTACCTCTAGCTCGCTCGGGGTCAATTCTTCTTTATCAGGGTCCAGGTTCGGGTTCTTCATGTCGGCATTAAATATAACAAGCCAAATGTAAGCAATTGCCTGCTTACATTTGGCTTGTTGGCCTGGTGTGTAAAATAGAGGCTATTCTGTAAAATACATTTTCGCCCTGGAATTAGTATAGGTTACACCATTGCTATAAAAAGTTACATCGCAAAACTTAACTGTGTATTTACCGCCGGCGTATTGTACATACACGTTGCCGCCAGTGGCCGAATAAACTCCCCCTGTTGAGTTTACATAGCTGACTTTACATTGGTTGCTATTAAGATTGGACTGATTTTGGGTAGAAACACTAAACAAGTAAACACTGCCATTGTTAGATGGTTTTTGGCGAAAGTAAATAAACAAATTGCCTCCATTGGGATACCATTTACTTACATAGTAATTGCTATATGTTTCGCCGTAAGCAAGGGTTGTACTGTACGAGGTACTTGATGAACTTAGCTTGAAAGAGTTTTCGATAGTACTGCAGGTTGGCATAGGTATATCTATTACAATGGTAAAAGCCTGTTTTGCACTTTTACATGTTCCGGTTGCATCTGCACCTTCTATGTAATAGGTGCCTGACTGTGTAGCATTAGTAATGTATATGTTGGCAGTAGCTGCGTTAACGGCAAATTTTGTTCCGTCAGGCCGGGTGATAGTATAATCAAGATTGTAGTTGTAGTTCTGGATATAAACATCTATGTATTCTCCCAGCGAAGCATAGTATTGTGTGCTATTTAGAATAGGCTTTGCAATAGCCACACATTCCACCGTATCGTTCTCTACTTTTATACATGAAGACGCACTCAGAAGCATTAGAGATATAAAAACAAGATTTTTCATATAATTAGTATGTGTGTAAGTAAATTAAAAAGCCAGTGCGCCTATGCCCAGGTGTATTTGAAAAATATTGCGCAATACAACATCCCTGTAAACACCAATCCGCGAGTTATCGTCAAAAGCCAGGTGGGGTACCGGCGCAATGTTCAGCGTAAATCCCAGGTCAAGAATCATTCGCTTGGCTACCACAAAGTTGCGGCCAGTACCTACTGTTACGCCGCCAAAATGCACGGTGGCTTTTTTATGCGAAATTGAACTTACAGCGCTGCCATTATTGTTGTTTACCCCCTTTGTCTGCGCAAATTTGTCAACAGCATATTGGTAGTAGCACCCCAGTATTATATAGCGGCCTACAGGAGCCAGGTAGCCTTTTCGCAGGGCAAATTTTTTAGCCACAAAGCCTACTGTAACCTGCGTATACTGCCCGGGATAATCTTTATAGTTT
>DATGWP010000162.1:0-14690 GCA_035299425.1 Chitinophagales bacterium
AGCCAGTAAAAATATAACCCTTACTACTGTTAATGAAAGTGAATTGGGCCGGTTATCCACACACGAGGCGCCCAACCAGGTAGTAGCTGTGGCTTATATGCCGGCCACAGGCCAAAACCTGCTGGCCAAAGTGGGAGACGAGTTGGTCGTGGTGTGCGATGCGCTGAATGACCCGGGCAACGCAGGCACCATCATCCGTACGGCTGATTGGTTTGGGGTTAAGAACATTTACTTCTCCGAAGGCTCGGTTGACATTTATAACCCCAAAGTGGTGAGCGCTGCCAAGGGTTCGCTATTCAGGGTCAATTGCCATTATGCTGATTTGAAGTTGCTGTTTGAGGCTAATAAGCACATGAAGGTTTACGGAACCTTTATGGACGGAGATAGCATCTATAAAACTGAACTAGACCGGTATGGCTTTATTCTTATTGGCAACGAGGCCAATGGCATAAGCCACGAACTGCAACCCTTTGTAACTAACCGTATATCTATACCTAACTTTGGCAAAGCAGAGTCGCTGAATGCGGCGGTGGCTGCCGGCCTGGTGCTGGGTGAGTTTAGGCGGAAACAATAATCCCGACATCAAATGCTGCGGTGGGAGGAATTTACGGCCTTTAAGGCTTATGCGGTGAGGCAATCAGAAAGATTGAAACTTATATAGCTAAGTGTAATTTAGGCAGCCAAGCCGGCTGTTGTTCCCCCTTTAGGGGGCTAGGGGGTGGCTGTTATGCGGGTAGCTGTAGCTCAAGGCTGCTTCTTGTTGTCTGTAGGCACAACTTACGCACAGTGTGGTGTCGAGCCGGTCAATACGTTGCCACCCTCTAACTCCCTAAAGGGAGAACCGCAACGTATTGACCGGCTCGATGGCAAGAAAGGAAAATGGATTTTATATTTACAGTATGCGCTATCATTCAAAACTTCCCATGTATTACGGTGCTGGTCCAAAGTTATTTGAGCACGCAAAGCAAATGCGGTATGCGCCTACTGTTGCAGAGAAGAAATTATGGGATATACTAAATGCGGAGCCATACCTAAAACATAAGTTTAGAAGGCAGCACCCTATTGCCCGATATATTGCAGATTTTTATAGTCATAGTTTGAAGTTGGTAATTGAGGTAGATGGAGGTGTTCATACCCAGGTTGAACAAAAAGAATATGATGAATTCAGGGATGAAGATATGGTAGGATTTGAAATTATAGTTTTAAGGCTAACTAATGATGAAGTATTGAACGAATGCGATGTGGCAATCAAAAAGATTGAAAGTTATATAGCTAGGTGTAATTTAGGCAGCCAAGGCGGCTGTTCAGCTGTTGTTCCCCCTTTAGGGGGCTAGGGGGTGGCTGTTACCCTGATAGCTTTTAGCTATCAGTAGCTAAAGGCTACTAACTTGGTTGGACTTAGGCAGAGCTTACGCGCAGTGTGGCATCGAGCCGGTAAATACGTTGCCACCCTCTGACTCCCTAATGGGAGAACCGCAACGTATTTACCGGCTCGCTAATCAAAAGAATGGAAAGTTATATCGCTAAGTGTAAATTATACCGACAAACCGGCTGTTTGGCTGTTATTCCCCCTATAGGGGGTTAGGGGGTGGCTGTTAGGCTGATAGCTTTTAGCTATCAGTAGCCAAAGGCTCTAACTTGGTTGGGGAGAGCCTGGGGGAAGAACTGGTTTAATTTCCGTTTACAAATAATGCTTTACCTAATATGAGTAAAGCCATTACCTGAATTTGGTAATGAGATTACCTGGTTTGGGTAAGGAGATTATTTGGCCTCAGTAGGTCGGTGTACACATTCTCTGGTGGTTCGGTGTACACAAGGTTGTTATATGTAATTCATTAATAGTGTGTTGCAAAAAGGTCTGGTGTACACTTTTCAAAAAACAGCCATAGTGTACACCCACTTTTAATCATCTGACCGCCTGGGTTTTTCTGCCATCAATGTGCTGGCAGTTGTTCCCTCTATAGGGGGCTAGGAGGTGGCTGTTTTCCTCCCATCAATCATAAACACATAATCGTGGCTGGTATATTTCTGGCCTTCGCGCTCAAAGTTTACCTGGCTGGCAATGTTGTGCAGGCGTGCCGAGCCGGTAGCATAGTGGCAGCCGGCATCTTTCATGGCCTGCTGCAGGTAGCGGGCTATATTGGTAAATAAGTGCTTTTTGCGGTATTGCAGCAGCAAACCTATATAGGGTGTGTAGCTTTGTTGCCCTTTAAACTCGGTAGCCGCGCAGCCTATTGTTTCGCCGTTCAGCTTAATAACCCAACTGCGTTTAGATGGGTTGCCGCTTAGCTGGTTGTAGTTAGTAGCTATGTAGGTGGCAAAGTTCTCTATCTGCAATGTTAAAGGAAAGTGCCTCTCCAGCATCTCGTTCTTGAAGAAACCCATGGGCGATTCGGTGTAGGTAGCGGTTACCAGTGCTTTTAGCTCATGGGCATTGTTGCCATCGTTACCAATAAACTCCATCTCGGGTAGCTCTAAGGGCGGCACGGTGTAGGTGGTCAGGTCCAGGTCGTATAGCCGGTGTATATCCAGCAGGTGGTAAGGCAGGCCCAACCGGTTCAGCTGTATAAACAAATCTTCGCCGGGGTTCAATAGCTTAATACGCACAAAGTCGTATTGTTCCTCTATAATCTGCCGGCGCATGGCTTCGGTATCGGGCACCGGGCCCTCGTACCGGCCAAACTTAAGGTTAAACAACCGGCTCTCCTGTTCTGAGTAAACTATCATAAGCCGGCTAAAGGTATGCTGATATATCAATATTTAAAGCAGCGGCGGTTTTCATTATCACCTCGCGGCGGTAGTTCTCTTTTATCTCGCGCAGCTGCATCTCTTTGCGCAGCAGGCGGCCCACTACACCATCGCCCAGTATATACTTGGCGGCATGTTCGCCATACAGGCGTTCAAGCTCCTGTTGTATAGGTTTAAAAATTACTTCGCGCAGCTTTTCGCTTTCTTCTTTTTGCTGGGCTTTTTCGTGCCGCTGTGCCGCAGTTAAAAACACCGTCTTCGATTTTTTGCTCAGGTCTTTTGCTGCCTCGGTAAGCTCGCTGTAGGTTTTTATAAGCTCCGATTTAAACTTAGGGGTGCGCACAGCCGGGTGCAGTCCGGGCCAATCCAGAAAAGAAGATAGCTGCTCTTTTCCATATACCACATCCCGTATCTTATCGTTAGGCGCTACCCAGCTAGGCGGCTTGTTGATGCGCTGCGCCGCTGTGTCGCGCACCTTTAGCAGGCCGTTTAATACATACTGGTGGTAGTCGCTCATGCTGGTTAGTTCGCTCTCTTTCAAAAAGTTCTCTTTATCGCCATCTTCATGTATGGTGGTTTCCAGAAACTTCAGTTCTTCCTCTATAAAGTTGACTATGCCTTTTGCTTCTGCCTGTTGTTGCAGTGCATCGTGCATAGGCAGCAGGTGCAACACATCGTTGGCCGCGTACTTAATCTGCTCATCGGTCAGCGGGCGCTTCATCCAGTTGCTGCGCTGCAGTTTCTTATCGGCCGTAATGCCCAGCACATTTTCAAGCGCATCACCCAGCGATATCTTCTCGTGGTTTAGCAGGCGTATTACCACCTGTGTATCGAACAGGTTTTTGGGATAGCACCTTAGCGAGTGCAGCAGGCGCAAATCTTCGCCGGGGCTGTGCACTACTTTCAACACCTCGGGCTTCTCCAGTATCCTGAAAAGCGGCTCAAGTTTTAACTGTGCCATCGGGTCTATTATATAGCATCTATCCCTCGTAGCAATCTGTATAAGGCAAAGGTTAAACCCGTAGGCATAGTTGTTTTTATCAAACTCAAGGTCGAAGGCCAGCTCGGGTGCTTGCTCCAGTTCGCTTACGCATTTATCAAGCGCAGCACTTGTATTTATATACTCTATCACTATTTCATTCCCCATTATACAGTAGCATTTATTTCTACATTCCCTTCAAATACCATCTCGGCAGGCCCTATCAAATAAATATTCTTAAAACCCCTCCCGGCGCTTTCAAACTTTACCTGCAGGTTGCCGCCTGGTGCCTGCACATTTACATCGGTAAGCAGCGAGCCGCTTTTGGCAGCCAGTGCCAGTGCTGATGCCACCACACCGGTGCCGCAACTAAGGGTTTCACCCTCTACACCGCGCTCGTAGGTACGCACATATATTTCATTGGCGCTTTGCTTCTCGGCAAAGTTTACGTTAATGCCCTCGGCCGCAAAGCGGTCGTTGTAGCGTATTTTTTGTGCTTCTTCAACTACCTTTAAATTACCCACCTGGTTGGCAAACTGCACGTAGTGCGGCGAACCGGTGTTGAGCACAAAATCGTTGTTGTAGTTTTCTATACCCTCCACATCTTTCATCTTTAGCGATACTCGGCCATCCGGCAGTATCTCGCCATCGTGCTCGCCGTCTATAGCCATAAATTTGCAGCGGTTGCCTACCAGTCCAAGGTCGTGCGCAAACTTTATAAGGCAACGCCCGCCATTGCCGCACATGGTGCTTTCGTTGCCATCGCTGTTAAAGTAAACCATCTCAAAATCGTAGCCCTCTTTATCCTGCAGATAGATAAGCCCATCGCCGCCTATGCCAAAGCGGCGGTCGCACAATTTTTCAATCATTATGCGTTCCTTAATTAAACCATAACCGCGGTTATCTATCATAACAAAATCGTTGCCTGTGCCCTGGTATTTATAGAATTTAACTGTCATTAAATATTACTGTTAAAACGTTTTAATAGTGGTAACTTTAGCTTGCAAATTGCATACACGTTGAAATAACTTTGTGGTGCAATCGTTTTTAAAATCAAAGCATAAAAATAAAAATCATAAAGTATGAATATGAGAAAATACGGATTTACAGCGCTGGTGGCCTTTGTAAGCGCCTTTGCCGCAGTGGCCACCTTTAACTACCTGGGGCTTAACCGCCAGCAGGTATCTATTGTAGAGGGCGGCACACCGGCTAAACTGGCCGCTGCCATAGAGCGCACTAATGCTACCCAGCCTATCGATTTCAGGTTCGCCGCGGCGGAGTCTACCCCTAGTGTGGTGCATATAAAATCTACCTTTAAAGCCGAGCGTGTTACCTCAAACGACCCTTTTCAGGATTTGTTTGGCAACGACTTTTACAAATATTTCCATGGGCAAAACCCCTACAAGGCACAGCCGCAGGTGGCTACCGGTTCGGGTGTAATTGTATCGGGCGATGGCTACATAGTAACCAATAACCACGTGGTAGAAAATGCGGATGAGGTAGAGGTGGTAATGAACAATAACAAATCGTATAAGGCCAAGGTAATAGGTAAAGATGCCGATACCGACCTGGCGCTGGTAAAAGTAGAAGGCACTAACCTGCCAGCTATCAATTTTGCCAATTCCGATTCTGTATTGATAGGGGAGTGGGTAATGGCCGTAGGTAACCCTTTTAACCTGGAGAGCACAGTAACAGCGGGTATAGTAAGCGCCAAAGGCCGTAACATCAATATATTGGGTAGCAATAGCGGACAGCGCACGAGCAACACCAGTATAGAGTCGTTTATTCAAACCGATGCTGCTGTAAACCCTGGTAACAGTGGTGGCGCGCTTGTAAATGTAAATGGTGAGCTTATTGGTATTAATACCGCCATTGCATCGCCTACCGGTTCATACGCGGGCTACTCATTTGCCGTGCCGGCCAACATTGTAAAGAAGGTAATTTTCGACCTTAAGAAATTCGGTATTAGCCAGCGTGGTTTCTTAGGTGTAACTATCCGTACTATGGATGATAAAACGGCACAGGAAATCGGTTTTGATAAACCTCATGGTGTATATGTAGATGGTGTAAATAAAGGTTCGGCCGCTGATGATGCGGGCCTTAGAAATAAGGATGTGATTACTAAGATAAACGGCATTAGTGTAAACAGCTCGCCTGAGCTGCAGGAGCAGGTAGCTAAATACAGCCCCGGCGATAAGCTGGATGTAGAAGTTATCCGCGACGGCAAAACAGCCAATATGAATGTGGTGCTTAAAAATAAATATAACACCACAGCCCAGGTTGATAACAGCCGCGATGTGCTTACTGCCCTGGGTGTAAAAGTAGAGAACCTGACCCCGAGTGAATTAAGAAGCTATGGCGTAAGCGGTGGCGTTAAAATAACCGACCTGAAGGAAGGCAAGCTGGCCGAGTTTACCGATATCCGCAAGGGCTTTATCATCACGCAAATTGACGATGAAGCGGTGAACAATGTAGAAGATTTTGTAAACGTGCTGAAAGAGAAGAACGGTAAAGTGCTGGTAGAGGGCATTTACCCTAACAAACCAATGAGCTACCTGTATGCCTTTAGAATGTAATTGAGCAACTAGTAATCAGTTCATTTGCCTGGGCAACCCCGAAAGGGTTTTAAACCCTTTCGGGGTTAACAGAGTAAACGCATAACAACCAAAATACTAAAGCAAGAGCGCTTCAACCCAAAGTTGAGGCGTTTTTTGTTTGTTGGTGCTTATATTTACGCGTATAAATTAAATGCTATGCCACCCAAGGAGCACCTTTCCGGTATTGATCTGGTAGAGAAAATTGTTGAATACAACTGCCACGGAAAATACGTGAGTACAAGTGATGTGTATCTCGGGCAGATTAGGTCTTTAGCGCGAGCTCTGGGGCTTGGTGATTTAAGTTTGGACGAACTTATAGATGGGAGGTTTATAAGTGAAAATGAAAAAGCAATGCAGGCAATAATTGACCTGGCGCCGAACTATGGATTAGATTCAGGGATAGAGAGGTATAACGCTAAACATGCCGGTGGAAATGTGAGACATGCATATAAATGCCTGATGCAGTATAAGATTAAGCTTTATGAAGCCAGACATGTAACCTCCAGCTATTTAGAGGCTAGTATCGGTGTGATACTGGTTTGGAAAATTACAATGCAAAATGAAGAGGTTTTAAAAGAGAAATGTAAGGATGTTGACGATTTGCTAGAACTATCCATTAACCCGAAGGGGTTAAAATTTACTGAAAAAGATTTGATTGATAATTACGGCTATCCTATCGATAACCCTCTAGCATATTTAGATGATTATTAAAAGCACAGGATGCAAGAGCGCTTCAACCCAAAGTTGAGGCGTTTTTTGTTTGTAGCCGGTTTTCGGTATTGTTGTAGTATGACTCCCGAAATAAAAACTACAAGCGAGAAAAAACTGATAGGCAAACGTATAACGACCACCATTGCTAAAAATGAGGCGCCTGTGTTGTGGGGCGGTTTTATGCCGCATCGAAAGGAGATTACAAATGCATTAAACAGTGATTTATACTCTGTAGAAGTTTTTGCAGTAGGATTCTTCAAGGCATTTAATCCTAACGCAGAGTTTGAAAAATGGGCGGCGGTAGAAGTTTCGGATTTTGAAACAGTGCCCGATGGCATGGAAACACTGACTATACCTGCTGGATTATATGCCGTTTTTACACATAAAGGGCGCGATAGCGAGGCCCTAAAAACCTTTGGTTACATCTTCAATACCTGGCTGCCTGCTTCAGAATATGTTATAGACGACCGTCCCCACTTTGAGGTGATGGGCGATAAGTACAAGCGCGATAGTCCCGAATCGGAGGAGGAAGTATGGGTGCCGGTAAAGCTGCAATAGCATCTTTTGATGCTATTGGCAGGGTTTGTGCAGTACATAGGCAATTTTAACCATTAAACCCTGCCACATGAAAAATTTGATTACCTACTCTGCCTTACTGGTGCTGTTAGTGTTTAGCGCCTGTAACCAAAAAAGCGCTGATAACAATGGCGAAACTGCCACCGTTTCTACAGTAGATTCCAGCGATATTTACAATAGCAGCGATTTAAAGAATCTGGCGCTTGCAATAAACGCTACCGATAAAGATGCCCTGCAACAAGCTATAGATGCCATCAAAAATATGGACGTGAAATACTGGGCTATTGCCGTAACTGTAAAGACGGATAACGGCTTAGTAGAAGCGGTGCAGAAAACCCAAAATGCAGATATTAAGTATGCTGCTTTTGCCATGAGCGGTAACGACACTACACAAACACAGCAAGTACTGGAGAAGGTAAATGAAGCAGATTTAAGAAACGTAGCTACAGCTTACCTTTATCCTGCTCAGGCTACCGCATCTATCGACCAGATAAAAAATGCCCGTTTAAAGAACCTTGCCTTGTCTATTACTTCAGCCTCACCAGAAGATAAGGTTAAGTATGCTAATGCAATTGGAGAGTAATTACTAGGGTGTATTTAATAAGTCTAACAACTCTTCCATCTTCTGGCTAACCGGATTGAAACTGATATCGGCTTGCTGGTAGATGGGCAACCGTTCCTTCAGCTTTTCATGTATGAATTTTTTAAGCCCTGTTTCGTCAAGCCCCTTTAGCAAGGGGCGTTCGTTGAGGTCAGTAGTTTTAAGCCGGCTTAATATCACGCCTTCATCTACGTTTAAAAATACTACCGTGCCCCTGCGCTTCATATAATCCAGGTTGTCGAAAAAGCAAGGCGTGCCTCCACCGGTAGATATTAGCTTGCCCTGTACATCAAGCAATCGCAGAGTTTCAGCCTCCAGCGCACGAAAATATTCCATGCCATGTTGCTCTATCAATTCTTTTATGCTGGCGTTATGTGTATTGTCTTGGTTCTTGGTTCCTGGTTCTTGGTTCTGCAATATTTCTCCATCTAAATCAACAAACTGCAAGCCCAGCTTATTGGCCAGCTTTTTACCAAAGGTGGTTTTACCGGCACCCATAAATCCAATTAAGAAAACAGGTGTTCTATTTAATGCCATTTTACGGGTGGGCTGGTTGCTTGATAAGTACTATCGGCCGTTGTTAAATGCACGGTAAAAGTATGCATTAAAGTATCCCCGGGTTTTTGGGTTAGCTGCATGTGCAGCGCGTTTGTGCCTATTCTATGTTGATGGCTTTCGATGGATTGTTGGCTGAGCAGGCCGGGAATTTGCGACTCGTTGTAAACTGTCCTTCTTTCCACATTCATGCTATCGTAATTGCTGGTGTAAAAGGAAAAAAGGGAAGTTATTTCGCTGCCGGCATCATAATTTCCGTACGCATTGTCGGTATAAACTTTCAGGCCGGTTATATCTTTTCTGAAACCGTTTTCACCACATGGGCAAAACTGGGGCTGAGTGGCAAGCGCTGCACTTATAAAAGGAGAAAAGTTGGTAGTGGTTTGAGCTATACAATTTGTAACAAGCGCAAAATCAAATCGAAGCGTATCGCCGCTATAATGCATGTGGTCAGTGTTATCGGGCCGGTCGTTATACCATTCAAAATAGATATTGTAAACACCCAAAAAATCGCCTTGCTCTTTGCATTTGCAGGCGTATAGTACTACCGATGCTATCAATAGCACCACATAAACTTTAAATGATTTTAAAAGCATAAAATGGGGGTTGTTTTATTGTAAAGTTATAGTTTTCTAGCCAAAGCTATTTCACTGTTACCCTCGGATCAAGCACCGAGTAAAGTATATCTGTAAAGATATTCATTACCACAAAAACAAAAGCTACAAATAACACACTGCCCATTACTACCGGAAAATCGAAAGACAATAATGACTCGATAGTTTGCAATCCAAGGCCTTTGTAGTCAAACACTTTCTCTATAAAGAATGCACCCGTAAGTAGCGCAGCCAACCAACCAGAAATAGAAGTAACCACAGGGTTCATGGCATTGCGCAGGGTGTGCTTAAATATTACTTTAAAATTGCTGAGGCCTTTTGCTTTTGCGGTGCGTATATAATCCTGGCTCATAACATCGAGCATACTGCTGCGCGTAAGCTGGGTAATAATGGCAATAGGGCGAACACCAAGCGCAATCATAGGTAGCCACAGGTTTTTCCAGATGGTTACTGTTTCGCCCATATAATCCATATCGGTAAGCGAGCCGCGTACGTTCAGGTGTGTCCAGTCGCTCAGGTAGTAGCCAAACACCATAGCCAGTATAATACCAGAAAAATAAGCGGGCTGCGATATGCCAAAAGTACTCATTACAAGTATGGCGTTATCCCATACGGAGTATTGTTTAATTGCTGCAAATACGCCTAGTATAATGCCTATAAACGATGCCAGTATCATAGCCGAAATGGCCAACACAAATGTGGGGTATATTTTTTCGCCCAACACCTCGCTTACTTTTCTGCGGGTCTGGAACGATTTGCCAAGGTAGGGCGCTTTTAACACCAGCGAAGTTTGCCCTATGGTAAACAGCGTTGTAAACTTTACCTCATCGGCATTAAGGTGCGAGGGTGCATCTTCATTCTGCTGATTGTTTAGCGAGATGGGAGAGATATCGTTAAAGTAAAGCACCAGCCGGTGATACCACGGCAGGTTTAAGCGAAACTCGCGTTCAATAGCTTTTACCGAAGATACATCGGCGCGCTGGCCCAGGGTCATACGGGCACTGTTAACCGGCAGTATGTTGAACAGCACAAAAATAACTATCACCACGCCTATCATTACAAGGCCTCCGTTCAGCAGTCTGCGGGTGATAAATTTTAATAGTTCCATGTTGTTTTTGCGTTGCCGGTAACACACCCCGTCTCGTTTGCAACGAGACACCCCTCTCAAGAGGGGATAGCTGCCTAACGGCAGCAGGGCAACAGCCACCATAAAGCGGCAGGTTTAGCCTACAACAATGCTGTAATACTAATTACTTTTTAAAATACTCGCTGTTCAATTCTTCCACACCCGGCAAATGCTTGTGGTGCCATTTGTTTATAACCACACCATTTTTAAATAATACTAAGCCTGGGTTAGAACGGATAATTGTTTTAAGCGGCGTGGCATCGGCACTGTAAAAAGGGAATGCCGTTTGGTTGCGGTGGCGGAACTCCTCCACATGGCCATCGTTCAGTGTTACGGCATAAAATTTAACGCCCGCTTTTTCGGCAGCCGCAGCCAACACATTAAGTTGTTTAAAGGCTGCTTCACTCGTTTTGCTCAGGTCGTGCGATACTACCATTAGCGAATAGTTAGGGTCGTGCAGCAGGGTATCGGTTATGTCGCCGCCTTCATCATTTTCAATACGCAGGTTGGTTATCTTGGCAGGTATGCCCGGGTCGAGCACTTTATCTTTACGCTCAAGCATGCTGTCGTATTCGGCATAGTCCATTTTGCCTTTCATCACATCATCATAGCTAAACTCTTTAGGCTGGCCGGTTTTATTGCTGCGGTACACAAACACCATCTCTACCTTAGCAGGCACTTTCTCCTTTCTTGCTTCATTAATATCGCTACCAATTGCGTAGGGGCGGAAATCAATAATCGGCTCGTTCATATATACTGTGTATAAGCACAGGCTTAGCGATACTATGCCACTAACACCGGCAATGGCATTGCGCGTTACATTGCCAAACACCGGGCGAATGTGCTTGGTGCCCAGCACCAGTATAATTATCATAAAATCCAGTATCACATCTTTCCAGAAAGTCTCCCATGGTTTTAGCTTGATGAAATCGCCAAAGCAGCCACAGTCGGTTACCTTCATTTTGGTTTCTACAAATGGATGCGCTCCGGCAATCTGCCACATGCGGCCCACCAGTATTACGGTAAACAAGGCAGCTACTATGGCTATCTTATTTCTTTTGTCGGCCTTATCGGGCACAGCTACCAGCGTCAGTATAATAAAGGTAGCTACTGCCTGTATTATAAAAGGAAGGTTGATTGAGTAACCTGATAGATAAGTATAACCTGTAAGAATGGTAAAGAACAAAGTAAGCCACCAGATAATAGCCACGGTCAATTTAGGTTTCCAGCCTATAATCAGCATCAGGCCTATAAACAACTCAAGCGCTATCATTACAATAGCCATAAAGGTGCTCCAGGTAGCCAGGTATTCCCATACCGGTCTTAGTCCTTCGCCGGCAAACGCTTCGAAGTATTCGTGCATTTTGTAACCGGTGCCCAGTGGGTCAACTGCTTTTACAAAGCCAGAGAAGATAAACAGAGAGCCTACAAAATTTTGCAGGTAGCATATAAGCCAGTTAGTTGGTCGGGCAATAAACCAGCGCAGCCCTGTAAGCACCAGGGCCGCTATGCCTATTATGGTAAAAATGGTGTAAACGGTCATTGTTATAAGTATTTAGTAACGATGAATTTATTTAGTGGCTGTTTGTTCGCTTAGCTTAATCAGGGCAAAAATGGAATAGTTCACTATGTCGCGATAGCCGGCATCTATACCTTCACTAATCAGGGTTTTGCCTTTGTTATCTTCTATCTGCTTAATGCGCAGTAGCTTCATCAATATCAAATCGGTAAAACTGCTAACCCGCATATCGCGCCAGGCCTCGCCGTAATCATGGTTTTTGGCCATCATCAGGTCTTTAATTTCGGCTACCTGCTTTTCGTAATACAACAGCGCTTCAGTGGGCGGCAATTCAATACGCTTATCGTCTTTAAGCTCCATTTGTATCAGGCCCATAATGGCATAGTTGATAAGCCCTATAAATTCAGCGCTCTCATCTTCGTCTACCATGCGGGTTTCGGCTTCCTCTATTGTTTGTATACGCTGGGCTTTTATAAACAGCTGGTCGGTAAGCGACTTAGGCCGCAGCACGCGCCAACTGGTGCCGTAATCGTGGGTCTTTTTCTCAAAAATGCTGCGGCATTTTTTTATCTGCTCGTCAAATTGTGCCGGTGTATTGGTAGCCATCGGTTCAAAAATAAAAATGAATGATAGATTTGGACAGGAATTTACTGACACATGGTGCTGTTTTGCATCAATTAACGCATGACTATAAATATTAAAGGCCGCCTGCTCAATCTTTCTAAACCCGTAGTAATGGGCATACTTAACGTTACCCCCGACTCGTTTTACGATGGGGGTAAGTTGACAGGTACAGATGCGCTGCTTCAGCAAACAGAGAAGATGCTGCGCGAAGGCGCTACCATTCTTGATATAGGTGGAATGAGTTCGCGCCCCGGTGCAGAGATAATAGGAGAGGAGGAGGAATTAGAGCGGGTGCTGCCAGCTGTAAAAGCTATCGTGGCCAATTTTCCCGATGCCATAATATCTATAGATACCATCCGGGCTAAAGTAGCAGGCCAGGCAATACAGGCCGGTGCTCATATAGTTAATGATATTTCGGCAGGCTGGCTCGATGATAAAATGATTGAAACAGTTGCTACCGCGCGTGTCCCTTACGTAATTATGCACATGCAGGGTTTGCCGCACACTATGCAGCAAAACCCGGAGTATGCCAATGTAACTACTGAGGTGATGGACTTTTTAGCCGGAAGAATTGCTGTTTGCCAAAAGGCCGGTATTACCGATATAATACTGGACCCCGGCTTTGGCTTTGGAAAATCGGTTGAGCATAACTACACTTTGTTGCGCAACCTTAAATACTTTAGCAGACTTAACCTTCCTATACTGGCGGGTGTTTCGCGCAAATCCATGATTTGCAAACCGCTAAAAGTAAATCCCGATAAGGCTTTAAATGGCACCACGGTTGCAAACACAATAGCCTTACTTAACGGAGCGCATATTCTGCGCGTGCATGATGTGAAAGAAGCAATGGAGGCGATAAAAATTGTTGAAAGCTTAATGTTATAGTCTGCTTCCGATACAAAAAATCTGTATATTTAGCATCCTCTTAATTGGATGAAGACACTATTGGTATTTTTTATTGGCTGTTTATTAGTCTCCCCTTGGGTTGGTGCTACTACCCATGTAATTTACTTTGCTTACCCATCGTATAGCCCGTCAGGGTTAAGCGTATATGTTGGCGATACTATTGTTTGGGAGGGCGATTTTGCAAAGTTTCCTATCAGCGCAACTTCTTTACCGGCCGGCGCTTCTTCCTTTGCTAAGCAGGATGGCGACAGCTTTACTTACGTCGTGCAGTTTGCCGGCAGTTATAAATACCAGTGTGATACATACAAGCAGGATAAGATGATTGGCTACTTTGTAGCCACAGTAGAAGATAAAACACAAAAGCGGGACGAAAACTCGATGGTGTATATCAATTATTTCAGCCACGCCTTTCACCTGGTTACGCCCGATGTAATTCCGCACAATGCCTATACAGTAACTATAGCAAAGGTTAACGGGGATGTTGTTTACAAAGGGGAACTTAAACCCGCTGATAAAGATATGTGGATAGCTACCGAGCACTTTACCCCCGGAACCTACCTGCTAACAGCTACCGATGGCACGCATAGCTTTGGTAGAAAGTTTACGAAATAAAAATCAGGCACTAAATATTTTGCGGGTATTCCATTCATCCTGCTTAATCGCCTCAATCAAATCATCCAGCGAGTTAAACTTCTTTTCATCGCGCAGGTAGTCTACAAATTCCAGGGTGAGGGTATTGCCATAAATGTCGGCATCAAAATCAAGAATATTCACTTCAATCGTTTGTTCTTTGCCCTCAAAGGTGGGGTTGTAGCCTATGCTAAGCATGCCATTGTAATGAGTAACCGGTTTGCTTTCTCCGGGCCATTGGTTGCTGTAAACGCGCACGGCGTATATGCCGGTTTTGGGTATCAGTTTGTATTCATCGTTTACCTGTAAGTTAGCCGTGGGGAAACCCAGCTTCCGGCCGTTCTGCAGGCCCCGCACTACGGTGCCGGTTAAGATATAGTTGTGCCCCAGCAGGTCATTAGCCAGTGCTATGTCGCCACTTTGCAGCGAGTTGCGTATTTTGGTAGAGCTGATGCCAATATCGTCCAGGGTTTCTTTGGTTATCTCTTCCATAGTATAACCATA
>DATGWP010000163.1:0-6782 GCA_035299425.1 Chitinophagales bacterium
AGATGCCTGGGGTAAACCACTGGACATAAACCGGACCACCGGAAGTTTTGGAGTGCACGAGCAATGGGTTTACAGCATGAAAGCTTACCTGTATTTTGAAAATGGCGTACTTAAGACCATTCAGAATTAATGAAATAGTGCTGCTTTTCTGTAAAAACACTCACAGAGCGGCATGCATATTTTATTATTAGCGCATTCTTATCTTATTTTTGTATTGCGCATACCATGAAATTTACACCAAAAATTGATGCAATTATTGAGCGGTCGAAGAGACTTGTAGAACAAAATCAGGAAATTTTGTCGAAAAATGATGCATTGACGGCGGATGTAAAATTGTTAAAACAAATGCTGGATGCCGAATCGAAGAAAAACGAAGAATTATTGAATAAGATTAAAATAATTAAGTTAGCGCAGAATATGGGGGCTCCGGGAACGGAAAACCCCGATGTTAAGGAGTTAAAAAGAAAAATTAACGAATACATTAAGGAGATAGACCACTGTATTACGATGCTGAATGATTAGGGATGGCAGAAAAGGATGAAACGGTCAATATCAATGTTTTAATTGCGGAAAGGGCCTACCCTGTAAAAGTGGTAAAGGCTGATGAAGAAAAAGTGAAAAGTGCGGTAAGCCTCATCCATCAAAAAATGAAGGATTACCAACAGCAGTTTGAAGGCAAAGACAAGCAGGACTACCTGGCAATGTGCCTGCTTAATTTTGCGGTGGAACATGTGAATCTTCAGTTAAATACGCAGCAAAACGACCGTTTACTGGATGAAAAGATAAAAGAATTAGAAGTAGTCCTTTCGGGCGTATCTAAATAAATCTTCTCGCCTTTTTTACCCTCTCCCATGTATTGGATTAATTTTCTTTACGGTTTTGGCAAATGCCAACCCGGGAATGAATTGTATTTTTTTTAATCATAAATAAACAACCCCAAAAATGGATAACACAATCATCATAATCATTGCTGCAGTAATTGCGGTAGTGGCGGCGATTGTGGGTTTACTGGTGGGCCGCTCTATAACGCAAAAAAGCAATGTAGATGTAGAGCAAAAAGCTGCCGAGGAAGTTTCGAAGAAACTTGCCGATGCACAAGCCACCGCCGATAAACTCATAGCCGATGCCAAACGCAATGCCGACAACGTAAAGAAGGATAAGGAGCTGCAGGCCAAAGAGCATTTTATACAGCTAAAAAGCAAGCATGAGGCAGAAGTGGCCGAGCGCAACAAAAAGGCCCTGGAGAAAGAAGGACAGTTAAAAGTTTTACAAACAGAAGTATCTCAGCGCACAGCCGAAATTTCGAAAAAGGAAAATGAAATTAACAGCCTGAAAGACAACCTGAACAAGCAACTGGAACTGGTAAACACCAAAAACGAGCAACTTAAAAAGAGCCACGAGATATTTGTAAGCAAACTGGAGCAGATAAGCGGCCTTACTAAAGAAGACGCCAAAAAGGAATTGGTAGACACCATGACCAAAGAGGCAGAAACGGAGGCTTTAAGTTTGCAAAAAACACTTATTGACGATGCCAAGAGCAAAGCCAATAAAGAAGCCAAGAAGATTATCATTCAAACCATACAGCGCACCGCTGCCGAAAACGCTATAGAGAATACCGTATCGGTATTTAACCTGGATAGCGATGAGCAGAAAGGGCAGATAATAGGCCGCGAAGGAAGAAACATCCGTGCCCTGGAAGCTGCTACCGGTTGTGAATTTGTAGTAGATGATACACCGGAAGCTATTATCATTTCGGGTTATGACCCAATACGCCGTGAAATTGCCCGCCTGTCGTTACAGCGATTGGTAGCCGATGGAAGAATACACCCGGCCCGTATTGAAGAAATAGTAGTAAAGACCAAGAAACAACTGGAAGAGCACATACTTGAAATTGGTGAGCGTACGGTAATTGATATGGGTATACAAGGCCTGCACCAGGAACTTACCCGCTATGTGGGCCGTATGCGTTTCCGTTCGTCTTACGGACAGAACCTGTTGCAACACAGTCGCGAAGTAGCCAACCTATGTGCTACCATGGCTGCCGAACTTGGATTAAACCCTAAGCTGGCTAAACGTGCCGGATTGTTACATGATATAGGTAAAGTGCCTGATGAGGAGAGCGAATTGTCGCACGCTTTACTTGGTGCTAAGCTGTGTGAAAAATATGGCGAACACCCTGCTATTGTAAATGCAGTAGGTGCCCACCACGATGAAATGGAAATGAAGTATGTTATCTCTCCTATTATTCAGGCATGTGATGCCATATCGGGCGCAAGGCCGGGCGCACGCCGCGAAATAATGGAAGGTTACCTGCAGCGTATTAAGGACCTGGAGGCTTTGGCCCAGGCTTTTGACGGTGTTGACAAAGCGTATGCTATACAAGCCGGACGAGAACTACGCGTAATAGTAGAAGCCGATAAAATTGATGATAAAAAGAGCGAGGAGTTATCTTTTGCTATTTCACAAAAAATAGAAAAGGAAATGACTTACCCGGGACAGGTAAAAGTTACTGTAATACGCGAAAAAAGAAGCGTAAGTGTAGCCCGGTAACCGCTTAAACAGCACACAACGTTTTTGGTAAAAATCCTGTCTGTTAATAAGACAGGATTTTTTTTGTACGTAAAATAGTATATTACGCTTTATACCGCTCAAATACGTTGACATGAGAAAAATTTACTTGTATCTGTTTTTTCTTTTAATCACTGCAAATTCTTTTGCTCAAAATTATACCATACTAGGTAGCGCTTCTTCTACAGGCGGCTGTAATTGTTTTCGTTTAACCCCTGATGCCGAAAACCAGGCCGGTGCTATATTTCAGAACCAAACCATCAACCTTAATAATTCGTTCGATTTTTCATTCAATGTTTTTTTGGGTTGCAACGGTAGCAATGGAGCCGATGGAATTGTATTTGTTCTTACGTCTAACCCCAACGGATTAGGCAATCCGGGAGAGGGTATGGGCTATGCGGGAAGCAACCAACCCTATTCGATAGCTGCGGAATTTGACACCTGGCAAAATGGAAGTGCCGGGGATCCTTCCTTTGACCATATAGGGATAAATTCAGGTGGCGGGTATAGCCATAATCTGGGTGGTGCTGTAGCGGCCCAAACCAGCCAAAACCTTATAGATGATTGCGGATGGCACATGGTACGGATAGTATGGGATGTAAATGCAAATACGTTTACAGTATATTTTGACGGAGCTATACGCCAGCAATTAATTATATCCAATATGGTAAACACCTATTTTGGTGGTAACCCTATTGTAAACTGGGGATGGAGCGGTGCTACCGGTGGTGGTACTAACGACCAGCAGGTATGTGTTCTTAATACATCGAGTTGGGTAACGGGAGTTAACTATCAGAGCTGCAGCCCTACCATGCAGTTTCAGGATATTTCTACCAGTAGCTTAGGCTCCGTTCAGTCATGGGCCTGGGATTTTGGAGATGGAACAACATCTACTTTACAAAATCCTTCGCATACATATGCTGGTAATGGCACCTACAACGTATCGCTAACTATTACCGACTTAAGCGGATGTACCAACACCTATTCTCATCCGGTTGTAATTGCAGCACCTATCACGCTTACACCGGCTATTACAAACCCGTTGTGCAACGGTGGTGCAAACGGGTCTATTGCGCTTACACCTGCAGGCGGTTTTGGCCCCGCAGCTGGTTATGGCGGCTACACTTATACCTGGAACAACAATAACACAAAAGCCACATTGCCGGGGCTAACTGCCGGTACTTATGCGGTGACCGTAACCGATGGTGTATGCACATCTACCGCTCAATATAACGTAAGCCAGCCAACAGCATTAACGGCCACTACCTCGCACACCAATGCCCCGTGCAACGGAAACGGCACCGCTACTATAGCTATTAGCGGCGGTACCCCACCTTATACCGGTGTCAACTGGGCGGGTTTTCCTGGTTACACAGTATCATTGCCAGCCGGCACCTGGATTGCCGATTTCCGCGATGCTAACAGTTGCTCAGCGCTATTGCAGTATTCAGAAACAATTACGGCGCTTCCATGCGGTATTACATCCAGCGTATCTAAAACGAATGTAACCTGCTTTGGGGGCAATAATGGCTCGGCCACGCTTACCGTAACCACCGCCAATCCACCCCAAAATATTACCTGGAGCAACGGAGGAACAGGCCCAACTATCAGCAATTTAACGGCGGGCACTTATACGTATAACTACACCGATGGGCTGTCCTCACATGCATTTTCGGGTACGGTAGTAATTACCCAACCTGCGTCTGCTATAGTTGCCAGCCTGGCCACCGTAAACACATCATGCGCCGGCGATAACGATGGGCAGGCCATAGTCTCTGTAACATCGGGAGGAGTCACACCTTTCAATTACACCTGGAGCCCCGCCTCGGCTAATAACCCTGTGGCCGCCAACTTAAGTGCAGGTACTGTAAGTGTAACCGTTACCGATGGCACTGGCTGCACGGCCACCGCTTCGGGCACTATTACCGGGCCACCGGCGCTTACGCTAAACATAACCAGTGTAGATGATAGTTGTTTTCAATCGCAAACGGGTAGTGCTATGGCCAATGTAAGTGGCGGCAATGCCCCCTATACATACTACTGGAGCAACATATCATCGGCCCAGAACAATCTGAGCCTGGGAGTAGGCACCTATACTGTAACCGTTACCGATGATAAGGGCTGCACTATAACAGGCAGCACTACTATTAACCAGCCTACGTTATTCACCCATACACTTGCTTCTACCAATATTAATTGCTTTGGCGATGCTACCGGAACAATTACAGTAAACGCCAGCGGTGGCATACCCGGGTATTCATATACCTGGAGCAACGGAGCCCCGGCTGTAAGTAATCCAACAAATTTAGCCGCAGGCCAGTATAACCTTACTTTAAGCGATGGCAATAATTGCCTGCGCTATGATAGTGTAGTACTTACACAACCTACCTCTGCTTTAACAGCCACTACATCGCACCAGGATGTAAAATGCAATGGCGGCAGCGACGGCACTTTAACCATTACCGTAGGCGGAGGAACACCTCCCTATTCTTTTTTAGGCAACCCTTTACCAGCAGGTACTACCACTATACCCGGCAGACCTGCCGGTACCTATGCCGGCACAGTAACAGACGCCAACAACTGCCAGGTAGCTGTTTCGGAAACTATTGCAGAACCAGGCCCGCAAAGTTTAACTATGGCCAATACCAATGAACCATGTTTTGGAGCCACTGTAGCTACCGCCTCAGCAGATTTTGTAAACGCAACGGGTAACGTTACCTATAACTGGAATGGCGGGCAAACCGGTGCTAACCTGAGCAACCTTGCAGCGGGTACATATACTGTTACTGCTACCGACCAAAACTTATGCTCGCTAACAGGCACAACCACAGTAACCGAACCAGCCGCTGTGGCTTTACCGGTAACGGTTACAGATGCTGCCTGCTTTGGTGCTAATGGCAGTGCTACGGCTAACCCTGCAGGGGGTAACAACCCATATAATTTTGTATGGAGTGGCGCTGGCGGCACCACAGGCCAAACAGTGGCTAAACCAGCCGGCACGTATACCGTGACCGCTACCGATGCCAGCACTTGCCAGCAAACAGCCAGCTTTACTATTAATGAACCTACCGGTATGAATATAGCCGAGACACATACCAACCTCAGCTGCTTTGGCGATGCCGATGGCGATATTACGCTTACCGTAACCGGTGGCAGCGGGCCGAACTATACATACAGCTGGCAGCCCAATGTAAGCACAACCAATGTGGCTACGTTGCTTACTGCAGGCACTTACGATGTTACCGTAACCGATCAGGCAAGTTGCACAGCTACTACTTCGGTTACCTTAACGCAGCCTGCACTACCTGTTACGCTTAGCATACAATCGATAAACATATCATGCTTTGGCGCTAACGATGGTTCTATAAGTATTACAACCTCTGGCGGCACAAGCCCTTATACTTATGCCTGGAACCCTAACATAAGTAATACCAATTCGGCTTCCGGCTTAAGCCCTGCCACTTACGACATTACCATTACCGATTTTAACGGTTGTAGTGTTAACCCAAACATTACACTTACCGAGCCATCGCAGCCGCTTAACTTAACCGGTACACAAACCAACTTAACCTGTAACCAAAGCAACGATGGGGCAGCATCTGTAATTGCCAACGGTGGCACAGCGCCCTATTCATTTGCATGGAGCCCATCGGTAAGCACCGGCCCTGCGGCTACTGGCCTTGCTGCCGGCAACTACACTATTGTAGTTACAGATAATAATGGATGTACTGCCGATTCTACATTTATAATTACAGAACCTGCAGTTTTGGCCAGCAGCGAATCGCACACTAATGTGTTATGTTTTGGCGATGTTACAGGTACAGTTACGGTAACTGCCACTGGCGGCACCCCCGGCTACACCTATAGCTGGAACCCTGCTGTAAGCACCAACGATATAGCGACTGGCCTGGCCGCAGGCACCTATAGCATTACAGTATCAGATACAAATGCATGCTCGGTTGTTCAAACGGCTATTGTTACAGAACCTGCATTGCTCACCCTTGCCAATACCCCTGCCAGCGTGTTGTGCTTTGGCACCGCTACCGGTGCTATTACGGCCAATCCACAGGGGGGCACCCCCAACTACACCTTTGCGGCTACCGATGGCACGAATACACTTAACTCTTCTACCGGGCAGTTTGCAAACCTGATAGCCGGCAATTATACAGTAACAGTAACCGACCAGAATAGCTGTACTGCCTCTGCCACGGCAT
>DATGWP010000164.1:0-26200 GCA_035299425.1 Chitinophagales bacterium
AACGGTGCTGCAAACCATGGATACTTACGGCATGGGCTTTGTGCTGGTTACAGATGAAGAAGGGAAATTGGAAGGCGTAGTCAGCAACGCTGATGTGAGAAAAGGACTGCTGCGCAGCGCCGATGATTTTAATAAAGTGACGGTAGATAATATTGTAAATAGTAAGCCGGTAAGCATAAACCAAAATGCCACAGTTTCGGATATTGTGCGGCTGGTAAACGGGCTTAGTTTTATTGTTCTATTTTTGCCGGTAGTAGATGATAGTGGCATTTTAAAAGGTGCTGTTTTGCTTAATAATTTAACGCGTGTATAAATGATAGTCCATTTAAATAAAAGTGTATCGAAAGAGCAGGCTGAGCAGCTTGCCGAGAAGTATCAAAGCATTCTGTTTGAAAACGGTAAACTGGTGTTGGTTACCCCCAGCAAAGTAAAAGCTGCTGATGAAGAATTGAAAAAAGTAGCCGATGAGGTATTTGTGTCTGATACCGATATTCAGCTTGCCAGCAAGCAATATATAGCCACCAAGCGCAAAGTAGACTTAGGTGGTGTAACGGTGGGTGGCGATACCAATAACACGGTGGTAATAACCGGTCCCTGCAGTGTAGAAAGCGAAGAGCAGATAGAAAGCGCTGCACAGCTTTGCGTTGAACTGGGTGTAAAGGTACTACGTGCCGGTGCTTACAAGCCGCGCACATCGCCGTATACTTTCCAGGGTCTTGGCTTAGAGGGTTTGAAATTGCTGGACAAAATGCGCAGCAAATACGGCCTTAAAATTATTACTGAAGTGCGCGACAGCACTCATGTGGATGAGGTGATAGAATACGCCGATATAATACAGATAGGTGCCAAGAGCATGTACGACCATGGCATATTGCGCAAATGCGGCAAAAGCCGCAAACCGGTATTGCTTAAGCGCGGCTTTGGTACTACCCTGCAGGAGTTTGTGCAGAGTGCCGAGTTTATCCTTAGCGGTGGCAATGCCAACGTAATGTTGTGCGAACGCGGTATCCGCACCTTCGAAACTAAAACACGCTTTACCCTCGACCTGTGCGGTGCTGCCTGGTTAAAACAATACACCAACCTGCCTGTAGTACTAGACCCTAGCCACGCTATTGGTTACGCTTACGGCGTGCCTGATTTGGCACGTGCTTGTGTGGCAATGGGCATAGACGGTCTATTGATAGAAAGTCACCCTAACCCTAAGGTTGCTAAAAGCGATGCCGACCAACAACTAAACTTTGAGGAGTTCCGTAACCTGTACGCCAGTTTAAAGACGGTGGCGGGCGCAGTAGGGTATAAGGTGGTTTAAATAAAATTGTATCATGCGTATATTCACTCTGCTATGCATTTTTGTTTTACTGATGCATGGTGGTGGTGTATTCGCACAAAACCCTGAGTCTTCTTTTGACGAGAAAGATTGTTATAATTTCTATATAAATAGGGTTGATGAATTTGATAAAAGGGATTTGCTGAAAGTATCGGCATCTTATGTTAATCTGATATCCTTAACCGACACAGCCGATATTTGGGAGAGTACTATCAATATAACGAAAGATTTATTGGCCCAGGGATTTTCGATAGAAGACATACACTTTATTAATCAGCAGATTACAGCATCTGCAGGATTTGTTTGGCAAAACAAAAAACTGGTTGGTATGAAAGTTTTTGATTCGAAGGAAAAGTTTCCACGCAAGTATCGTTACCACACTTTAGGGGTCCCACTATTCTCTTTAGATAAAACAAAATGCCTGGTTAAAGAAGGTGCATACGGCCATGTCGTATATCGCAAGCGTGCCAACTTCAGCGGTAGTATTAAAATATCAATATATAGGTATGAAAATAATAGGTGGGTTAGGACAAAGGTTATAGCAGAAACCGTTATGTGCACGTAAATACTCTCAATGATAACACGGATTACAACGTCATTTTTTTTCTTCATTCTACTGGCAAGCGCTGCATTTGCCCAGGCCGATAGTGCCAATGTGGAACTACTGGGTAAGCAGCAACAACTGGCTGATTACCGGCAGGCGTTTTGGAATAACCTGCCCCAACCTGTAGGCTGGTTAAATGATTTCGCGAACGTTTACACTACTTCTGAAAAAAGTGCACTTGATAGTTTGATGGCAGAATTAAATAAAGATAAACTGGCGCAGTTTGCCATTGTAACTTTGGATAGTATATGCGTTAGCGCAGATAAGTTTGACTCACTAAACTTACGTATTGCGAGTGCCTGGGGTGTTGGCGAAAAGGGTAAAAACAACGGTATTTTAATCGGCATTAATACTGGCCACCGCAAAATACGGATAGACAATGGAGATGGAATAGTGAAGGTGATAAGTGATATGGAAACAAAAGAAATAATAAATAATTTTTTTACGCCCGCCTTTAAACGGGGAGAATATTATGAGGGTACACTTGCCGGTTTATTGGAGTTAAACAAGTTGCTCAAAGCAAGAATGAAATAGGATAGGCCCTTTTGAATTTTCAGTTTTATAAACACGCATCCCGCAGCGTCTTCATATACGCACTGCCTTTTTTGCGGGCAAAATCTATATTCTTATCGGGTATGCCATGTGCATTAGGGTAGCGTGCTATAGCCCGCTCTACACTTTCCTCGCGCAGCAGGTGCAGCATAGGGTAAGGCGATTTATTGGTAAAGTTGGCAGCATCGGTTTCCCGCGCGCCCTCAAAACAATATAGCGGGTGAAAGCTGGCTAATTGGTATATACCCTCGTAGCCTTCGGTATGTAGCTGTTCTTCTGCCTGCGCCACCAGTTCAAGGTAATGGTCAAATCCATCAAACCCAATAGGAAGAATTAAGAGGGTAGTTTCTATATCAGGGTGTTGGTCGAGCGATTGACATTCGCTGCTAAAGGCGATCAGGGCATTTGCAATAGTATCGGCACTGCCAACCTGGTAGCGTATGGTGCCTTGCTTAACCTCTTTAGCCGCAAAGGGGCAAAAGTTGCAGGCTATTACCACATGCTCTATCCATTTCCGGGTATTGCTTATCAGCGTTTCATTTTCTGTCATCCCGGTTTTGGTGTTGCTAAATGTAAAGCAATATAAGCCAATGTTTGGCCTGGTGGTAAATACTTATATAAAGCCTCCGTTGCGGTAATGAGATTACCTGAAACGGTAATGTCATTACCGCAATATTTTGAAGAGGTGGACACCCCTTACCATTCATGTCAGGGACACCCCTCGCGTTTAACGTGCTTAAAATTAATTACTTGCAACAGGGCATGGGGGACACTTTTTCAAAAAGCCATATTTTTGCTTACTTTTTTTATTGCCCGATTTTAATTCATGTGCTTGTAATCGCACCTGCTGATTTTTACCTTATAATTGCACATGGAGAAATACGAACAGCGCGGTGTTAGCGCCGGTAAAGAGGAAGTGCACGCAGCAGTAAAAGACCTGTACCATGGCCTATACCCAAAGGCCTTTTGCAAAATATACCCCGACTACTTAGGTAACGACCCTTCGCACTGCAATGTAATGAGCAGCGATGGCAGCGGCACCAAATCTATATTGGCTTATTTGTATTGGAAAGAGACCGGCGATATATCGGTATGGAAAGGCATAGCCCAGGATGCTATGGTAATGAACCTGGACGACCTGCTGTGTATAGGCGCTACCGATAACTTTCTATATACCTCTATTATCAATCGCAACAAGCACCTGATAACCGGTGAGGTAATTGCCGAAATTATTAAGGGCGGTAAGGAGTTTATGGACCGTATGCACGACCACGGCGTGAACATACACCTGATGGGCGGCGAAACCGCTGACCTCGGCGACTGTGTGCGCACCACCACAGTAGATGCCACCATGACCGTGCGCATGAAAAAGAGCGACCTGATACTAACCCAACATATTAAGCCCGGTAATGTAATAGTGGGACTTGCCAGCTATGGCCAGGCTACCTACGAAACCGAATACAACAGCGGTATCAGCAGCAATGGCTTAACCTCTGCCCGCCACGACTTGCTGGCTAAGGTATATGCCGAAAAGTACCCAGAAACCTTTGATGCAGCTATTGATTCATCACTGGTTTACTCGGGCAGCAAGCTGCTTACCGATAAGTTAGAAGGCACTGACCTGAATATAGGTAAGGCTTTATTATCGCCTACCCGTACCTACACACCGGTTATCAAAAAGGTGCTGGGAGAAATACCGGGCCACATAACCGGTATAGTAAACTGCACCGGCGGGGCACACACCAAGGTGTTGCATTACATTGAGGGCCTGCGTATATTAAAGAACAACCTCCTTCCTATTCCTCCTTTGTTTACACTAATACAACAAGAGTCTAAAACAGACTGGAAAGAGATGTTTAAGGTGCTTAACTGTGGTACACGCTTAGAGATTTATGTGGACGAAGCCCATGCTTCGCTTGTAATAGATATAGCTAAATCTTTCGGTATTGCAGGCCAGGTAATAGGCCACGTAGAAGCCGCTGATAAGAACGAAGTAGTGCTGAAGAGCCAATACGGAGAGTTTACATACCAATAAATACTACCAGAATTTCCACCAGGGTTTGTCTGCCTTTTTAGCCTCGGCTGCCAGGTAAGATTCATCCCATATTTCATCTTCATCGCCTATAACTTTTGCACCTAGTTTTTGGGCAATATTTAGCATTTTCCGGATGGTTGCATCATCTGGATTTTTGGTTTGTATACATCCGTTATAGTAGCTAAATGGAATTTGCTTATTAGTCGGTTCTGCTAACCATATAGCCAACCATTCTTCGGGTTTTTTACTTTCTCCCGCAAACTCTAATTCTTTATCAGTCTTCACATAATCAACCCATTCCTGTATTGTTATGTCATCTGGGCTTACTTCATCATACCATTTTTCCTTTCTTGTAATGTGTAAATCGTATCCCATATTTTGTTATTGGTTGTTTATGCGGTCAACTTCAGGTACCTCTTGTAATAGTTCAATCCCGTCCTTCAACTTACAGCAAAAGTTGTTAGTGCCATTAGTCACCCACAGGTAATCTACTCTAAGCGACAGGTTATAACGGGCTATTTGCTCAAACACCTTATCGTTTAGCAACTCTTCGGGGGCCTTACATTCAATAATCATTTTCGGCAGGCCATCGTTAGCAAATACCACCACATCAAACCGCTTTTGCAGACCGTTCAGTTCAATACCGCGTTCTACCGCTATCAGGCTTTTAGGGAACTTCTTATCGTGAATAAGATAGTGCAGAATGTGCTGTCGCACCCACTCTTCGGGTGTAAGGGCCACAAACTTGCGGCGCACTTCATCAAATATGAACTGCCCACCCTCGCGGTCTTCTGTTCTGAAATTATAGGTGCCAAAAACTACTTCTGTCATTGTTAGATTATTGGTTTAACGGCTTTGCACGGTAGTGTTAATAAAGTACCATTGGTAAAACCTGCTTTCTTAATTTTGCCCGAAAGTAATTTATACCCATGAAGACGAAAGAAGATATTGTGAATAACTGGCTGCCCCGCTACACGGGCCGCGAGCTAAAGGATTTTGATAAGTATATACTGCTTACCAATTTTGATAACTACGTGCAGATGTTTGCCGAGTGGCATAATGTGCCCATAGTAGGAGTAGACCGCCCTATGATGAACGCTTCGGCTGATGGTATCACTATTATCAGCTTTGGTATGGGTAGCCCCAATGCGGCAACCATGATGGATCTGCTTTCGGCCATAGACCCTAAGGCGGTATTGTTTTTAGGTAAGTGTGGCGGTTTGAAAAAGAAGAACAACGTAGGCGATTTTATATTGCCCATAGCCGCGGTTAGGGGAGAAGGAACATCGGATGATTACTTTCCTAAAGAGGTGCCTGCCCTTCCATCATTTGCTTTGCAAAAGGCAATATCTACCACCATCCGCGACTACCAGCAGGATTACTGGACCGGCACAGTGTATACCACCAACCGCCGCGTGTGGGAGTGGGACGAGAAGTTTAAAGAGTACCTGCGTGAGATTCGCGTAATGGCTATTGATATGGAAACCGCTACCATATTTATCACCGCGTTTAAAAACGGCATACCTGCCGGTGCGTTGTTGCTGGTAAGTGACCAACCCATGGTGCCGCAAGGTGTAAAAACAGAACTGAGCGATATTAAGGTAACCAAGGAGTATGTAACCCAACACGTGAAAATTGGCATAGACTCGCTTAAACAATTGATAAACGAAGGGCTTACTGTAAAGCACCTTCGCTTTTAATACTGACACTAAACATGGCTGCTGAAACATACGATTCAATTTTATCTTCTATAAAGGCTAAGAAATTTGCCCCTGTTTATTTCTTCTGTGGCGAGGAGGCTTATTTTATCGATGCACTGGCTGATGCAATTGAGGCCAATGCGCTGAATGATATGGAGAAGGCTTTTAACCAAACAATAGTGTATGGTAAAGACCTATCGGCCCGGCAGATAATGGAAACCTGCGGACGACTACCTATGATGGCCGAGCGCCAGCTGGTTATTATTAAAGAGGCGCAAGCCCTGAGTATGAAGGCCGATGAAGAAGAGCAATACCTGCGCTACTTAAAGAACCCGGTTAAGAGCACCATACTTGTTTTTGTGTGGAAACACGGCACACCCGATGGGCGTAAGTCGTTTGGTAAAGAGATGAAGAAAGTGGCGGTGTATTTTGAAAGTAAGCCACTATATGAGAGTGGCATTGCCCCCTGGGCCAAAAGCTGGCTGAGCGCCAAAAAGTACAAGATTGAAGAACAAGCCGCTGACCTGTTGGTTGAATACACTGGTACGGAGCTTAGCAAGGTAGCCAATGAGTTAGAGAAGCTGATCATCAACAAGCCTGCGGGCTCTACCATAACGCTGGATGATATTGAAACCGGTGTGGGTATCAGCAAAGAATTTAACCCCTTTGAGTTGAACAATGCCCTTGGTATGAAGGACAAAACCAAGGTATATAAGATAGTGAACTACTTTGTAAGCAACCCTAAAAACGGGCCGCTGGTTATGCTGGTAGCTACATTACAGGGTTATTTTAATAAGCTATACCTGGCGCACCAGTACAAGAATATGCTGGATAAAGATTTTGCAGCGGCAGTTAAGGTTAGTCCCTTCTTTGTAAAGGATTATAAGACCGGGGCGCGTAACTATACCGTAGAACAACTGGAAAAAGTGTTTTACATATTGGAGGAATACGACCTGCGCGCCAAAGGCGTAAATAACCATGGGGTGAAAGAAGGCGAGATGTTGAAGGAAATGGTTTTTAAGATTATGAATTAACCTTGGAGTGACGAGGGACATGGGCCGGATGGCGAGAGGAATACAAAAACATCAATCAAATTTGTGATGATAAGGACTATCTATTTCCTATTACTTATTGCTGTTGCCTTATCTGCCTGCCAAAACAAGCCCGTACCGGTTAAGGAACTTCCCCCGTTACCTGTAGAGGACACCATTACTACTTTTCAGTACAGCCCTGCCGTTTCGGTTTTACATGGCACATTATATATGGCTGCATATGAAGGGGCGCCAGAGTATAGCCACGAAGAAGAGTTAAACGCAGAAGATACCGTAGGCCTAAATGTTGAAATGCAATATGTACTACTCCTTGATAAACCTATCAATGTATTGGCTCCAAAAATAGATGAGTCTGGCGGTTTTAATTTACCGCAAACCGATGTTCGTAAAATACAATTAGTGCCGGCAATAGATGCGCAACAATACCTTAACCGTAAAGTGAAAATTACAGGCAAGCTTTGGGGGGCACAAACAGCGCATCACCATACACCTGTGCTGATAAGTGTAGATAATATAGACGCTGAATGAGGTGTGCTTTAACTGCGCTATAGATAGTCCATAAAAATAATACGGATTAGCTTGTTTTTTCTACTAACAGTATTTGCCGGGCTATATCTTTATTCCTTCGCATTAGAACCAGTTACAGGTTGGGCCATAATAGGTGCGTTCTTTTTGGTCATAAATGCTGGTGTAATTCTTATTGCAGTTGGTTTAAGCTACCTGAAACTATTTGCTAATAACCAGGCCTTCTTTTGGTTTCTAACCTCGTTACCCTTGGTCAGTATGGTATGTTGGATATACTTTTTAGTGAATACAAGATGGACCTGATTACCGAAGTTTTAAAACTTAGGCAATCTATTATTTCTGCACCGCCACGTTATTCTCCCTCAAGCCATGATTTAGTGAGGTTGGCCTAGCACTCAGGTACATTTATAGGTATGTTTATGGCAAGTCCGCCATCGGCGGTTTCCTTGTATTTCGCGCTCATATCGCGGGCGGTATCCCACATTGTTTTTATTACCGTATCCAGCGATACTTTCATTTGCTCGGCATCGCTTTGCATGGCCAGCTGTGCGGCAGTAATGGCTTTAATAGCCCCCATGGTGTTGCGCTCTATGCAGGGTATCTGTACCAGTCCGCCTATTGGGTCGCAGGTCATACCCAGGTGGTGCTCCATGGCAATTTCGGCAGCCTGTAGCACCTGCGCGTTAGTGCCGCCCAGGCACTCGGTAAGTGCACCGGCCGCCATGGCGCTGCTTACACCAATCTCGGCCTGGCAGCCACCCATGGCAGCAGATATGGTAGACCCTTTCTTAAACAGCGAGCCCAGTTCTGAGGCTGTGAGCATAAATTTTATAATACTCTCATCGGTATCGCCATTGCCAAACAGGTAATGGTACATAAGCACTGCCGGCACTACACCAGCTGCGCCGTTGGTTGGTGCTGTTACAACCCGGCCAAAAGAAGCATTCTCTTCATTTACGGCAAGGGCAAAACAGCTTATCCAGTTCATGGTGCTGGTAAAACTGCGGTCTGTTTTGCGGATGGCATCCAGCCATTCCTCATAGTTGCTATACACTGCATTTTTCAGCAGCATCTTATTCATTTTGGCCGCGCGGCGCGCTACGTTAAGCCCACCGGGCAAAATGCGTTCCTCGCTATGACAACCGCGGTAAATGCAATCAAACATTACATCCTTTAAATTAAGCACGCCCTTTTTTGTTTCCTCTACACTGCGCCATGCTTTTTCATTCTCCATCACCAGCTGCGAAATGCTAAGGCCGGCCCGCATGCAATTCTGCAACAGGTCGTCGGCATCGGTTATTTCATACTTAAGGTTGGCAGGTGTTTTATGTAAGGTATCCTCACCTTCTTTTACCACAAAGCCACCGCCCACCGAGTAATAGATTTCTTCTTTGGTACTATTGTCTTTAAATGTTGCAACGAACTTAAGAGCGTTAGGGTGGTACGGCAGGCTTTCTTTTTTCAGAAACACAATATTGGCCTGCGTATCAAAGTCAATTTCAACCTTACCTGCCAGCTTTATCTTTTTTGAGCTCTTTATATCTGCAATCGTCTTGTTCAGTATGGTGGTGTCGAAGGTAACCGGGTCTTCGCCGTTCAGGCCCAATATTACGGCAATATCGGTGCCGTGGCCTATGCCGGTTTTGGCCAGCGAGCCGTATAGGTATACCTGCACGGTCTTTACCTCGTTTAATTTACCGGTATCGCCTATCTCTTTCAAAAAGCGCTCGGCGGCCCGCCAGGGCCCAAGCGTGTGCGAACTGCTGGGGCCTACACCTATCTTGAAAATATCGAAAACACTTAGTTCTTCTTTTGCCATAGCGGTTCGAAGGTAATAATGAATTTAGCTTTGCAGAAACCTGTTAACTATCATGTTAACAGATTGAACATTTTTTGTCTATTTGTGGTTTATTAGCTACTATGGAAATTGCGAGGCTGGAAGCAGCAGGTAAAGTGTATAAAAGCGGGGATAGTGAGGTAGTTGCCTTACAGCCCACCGATTTTAAGGTTAATAAAGGCGAACTCGTGCTTATTATAGGCCCGTCTGGCTCGGGTAAAACCACTTTGCTCTCGCTGCTTGGCTGTGTTATATACCCCACCCAGGGCAAGGTATGGATTAACGGTACTTACACCAATAACTTAAGCGATGCGCAAATGGCCGGTATCCGGCTAAATAACATCGGTTTTGTGTTCCAGAGTTTTAACCTGATAGCCCCCTTGAATGTAGAGGAGAACGTAATGCTGCCCCTAACGCTGCAGGGCGTTGCCAAAAAGGAGGCGCTGCCAAGGGCTGTAAAAGCATTGGAGCTATTGGGCATGACCCACCGGCTTAAATCTTTGCCCAAAATGCTATCGGGGGGCGAGCAGCAGCGGGTGGCTATTGCCCGCGCGCTGGTATCAGACCCACCCATGTTGCTATGCGATGAACCTACAGCCTCACTCGATGTAAAGTCGGTGGGGGTAGTTATGAAGCAACTACAGGATTTGGCGGCACAGGGCAAGGGTGTAATAGTAGTAACGCATGATCAGCGGCTGGTACCTTATGCCACCCGCGTGGTAGAGGTGCAAAACGGGGCCGCCACCGAAATTGTACAATCGGAGTATTTAAAAAACTTAACGCATCATTAAAGGAAAGAATGTATGAAACAGGTATTTGTATTTCTGTTGCCGCTGCTATTTTTGTCAGCCTGCAAAGGCAAAGAGGATAAACCCGTAGAAAGCACGATGAAAACCACCACCGAACCGGTGCGTATAATAGCGCTGGGCCGGGTAGAGCCAGAGGTTAAAGTTACAGCCATAGGCAGCGAGGTGAACGGCGTGGTAAAAAAGATATATGTGCATGCCGGCGATACTGTGACCAAGGGGCAGTTGCTTATTGAGTTTGCCCACGACTATGAAGATGCAAAACTGGCCCAAACCAATGCCAAGGTAGCCACGCAAAATGCCGAAATACAAAATGTGCTGGCGCAAATAAACACAGCAAAGCTTAAATCGGCCAACCTGAAAACAAAGTATGAGCGGCTGCAAAAGATATTTGAACAAGGTGCCGAAACAAAACAGAACTTCGATAACGCTAAAGCCGATTACGACCAGGCAGCTATGGATGTGGACCGGCTGAACGCCGCACTTACCAGCGCACAAAGCAAACTGAACGAGATAGCTACCGATGCCAAGGTGGCTACCGTAGATGCAGAACGACGGAAGGTAAAAGCTCCATCAGACGGGGTGGTGCTTACCATGGATTTGACCGAAGGCAGCGCAGCCACTACCGAAAAACCTCTTTTTAATTTTGCGCCCGATTCGCCGCTGAGTGTACTGTGTGAGGTAGATGAGCTGTGGGTGAACAAGTTAAAGCTGGGGCAAAAGGCAATTTTGCGCACACAGGGCAGTGACGATAAACTGGCTGAAGGCGAGGTGGTTTACCTCAGTCCTTATCTTAAAAAGAAATCACTGTTTAGCGATGATAGCGGGAATATGGAAGACCGACGCGTGCGCGAGGTGCGCATACGCATTACCGGTGCGGCTAACCTGCTTATTAACTCAAGGGTAGAGGCTGTAATAGATTTAACGCATACCAAGTAAGCTATACGCATGTTTAAAACTGCCATCCGATTTATTATTTACGATAAACCTAAAAGCATAGGCGCTTTGTTTGGGGTAGTTATCTCTATCTTTTTAATAGGGCAGCAGACGGGCATTTTTATCTTCCTTACCGCTATGATGTCGAGCCTGGTAGATAATATTGATACCGATATTTGGGTGGTAGATAACCGCACTACCAATGTGGCCGCGCTTGGACAGATAGATGCCCGCTATCAGCGCCAGATAGAAGCTTTGCCGGGTATAGACCATGTTTACCCACTCGTTATTACCGGCTCATCGGCTAAGTTTGCCGATGGTAAGTCGGCAGGCATTACGCTGGTGGGTTCGCAGGCGCCGTCGTTTGTAGGCGGCCCCTGGAAAATAAGCGGAGGCACTACCGATAACCTGTTGTTTGATAACGCTGTAACCACCGATGTGTTTGATAAGAAGTTGCTGGCAGGTGCGCAGATAGGTACCCAGTTTGAAATAGGAGGCAAGCAGGCTAAGGTTACGCTACAAACAAATGGGGCAAGGGGCTTTGGGGCATCGTTTGTATTTACCACTATTGACCGGGCGCGGTACTATAGCAACTTTCCGCGCAACAAAGTGAGTGCCTTGCTCATTAAAACAAAACCAGGCACCGATTTAAAGCAGACTATTAAAATGATTGACGATAATATGTTTGGCGTAAAGGCCTGGACAAAAAAAGATTTTTCAGCAGCTACGGTGTCTACCATACTTGGTAGCAGCGGTATAGCCACATCGGTAGGCACGCTTATAATTTTTGCCATTATTGCGGGTAGTATCATTATTGGTTTAACCCTCTATTCGGCAGCTACCGACAGGCTGAAAGATTATGCTACGCTTAAGGCCATAGGGGCCACCAACGCTTATGTGCGCAACCTTATACTTACCCAGGCTATGATTTTTGCTGCGGTGGGTTATTTAATAGGTGTGCTGTTAATGTATGGGTTTAAACTTGGTATAGCCAAGGCGGGTATAATGTTCAGCTATAGTATTGAAATGTATATTGCTTTTGCGGTGGTTACGCTTGTAATTTCGCTGATAGGTGTTGTAGCTGCTATCAGGCGGATAACGCAGGTAGAGCCGGCATCAGTTTTCAGGAGCTAGGCAAACGCTTGAAACTTCATTTTCAACGGTTCGCTTAACTCCGCTTTTCAGACATTAAATGATTTTAGTCTTTTGCTACTGTAAACTATCTTTATGAAAAAGAATTTGCTTTTCAATGTGTTACTACTGCTAACGCTATTTGCCCAAGCCCAGCAACCCATTAAACTAAGCCTGAACGAAGCTATTGATTATGCTATTAAGAACCAGCCTGCTTTTCAAAACTATAAGGTAGACCAGCAGATTGCCTCTGCCAAACAGTTAGAGAGCACCAGTAAATACCTGCCTAAGCTAAGTGGCAACGTGGACTTTAGAGATAACCTTAAGTTGGGGCAGATTGCGCTTAAATTCCCTAACCCTGTTACCGGTATAGAGGAGCAGCGCACCATTCAGCAAGGAACGCAATACTCTGCCACCGCTGGTGTGGACCTTACCGTGCCTGTGCTGGATATGGCCAGTGTTACCGATATGAAGTATACCAAACAGCAAAAAGCGCTAACAGCATTACAGGTAGAGCAAGCTACTGTTGACCTTAAGTTAAACGTGTCGCGGGCTTATTACCTGGCGCTGCTTAATACCGAGCGGGTAAAGAAAGCGGAGAAGAGCGTGGAGCGTTTTCAGAAAGCTTATGACGATACCAAGGTTAGATATGACAACCAGAATGCTGTGAAATCTGATTTAAACCGTGCCTACCTCAACCTATCCAATGCTAAATACCAGTTAAAGATTTCGCAGGATTCTATCAAAACAAGTAAGCTAACACTAGGGCAGATTTTAGGCCTGCCGCTGGATGCACAGGTAGAATTAACGGATGTATTGCCGGTAGATACCAAGGCAGAAGCCCTGCCTGAATATCCGGACATTAAAAGCGCCGAATTATCGCGCGTAGAGTTACGCGCCGAAAACATGAACCAGACCTTATCGACCCTGCAGCTAAAAAAGATAAACATGCAGTACGTGCCCTCGCTTAACGGATATGGTTATATAGGCGGACAAGGGTTGGATAACACTAACCTGTTTAGTAAAGATAAATGGTTCTGGATGTCGTACATTGGCTTGCGCCTGTCTATCCCCATCTTCGATGGACTGCAAAAAGTATCGCTGGCTAACCAGCAAAAGCTGGTGATACAAAAGAGCGTAAACAACATCAGCACCATTCGCAACAACATTAACTACCAGTTGCAGTCATCGCTTATAAACTATGCCAATGCCAGTACCAACCTGCAATTGATAAAGGATAATGTAACTCTGGCCGAAGATGTGGTAAAGGATGTAAACGTGCGCTATGCCAATGGCGTAGCCACCTATCAGGAAGTAGTAGATGCGGAAACAACTCTAAAAGAAACTGAATTCAATTACCTGCAGTCGCTGTACGTTTTTCTGGTATCGGAGCTGGAATGGAAGAAGGCGAATGGGAAGTTGTAGGTTGCGAAGGGACGAGGGCCATGAGGCGAGTGGCAAGGGCTATATTTATTATGGATTTTTGCATATTGCCCGCTATTCTAAAGCAATGCAATACATCTGGTTGATTTTACTGGTTTTATCATTTGATTGTGCGTTGGCGCAGTCCAATGAAAGTGTGGTTGTAGACTATAGCTACTTGTTGAATCAATGTGACAGTATTTTGAATGTAGATTCCGGAGATTGCTATGCGAAATTTAACAGAGCTGTAGCATTAAATCATTTAGGAAAGTATGATAAGGCTCTTTCGGACATTACCTATGCTATTGAGGTATGTAAGGATTCAGTAAGTGCCGCTTTTTATACCAGGGCACGGATTTTTCAGAAATCCGGCAGGTATAGTAATGCAATTGATGATTATATAGCGGCTGTTAATTTGAATGAGCGCCGAAGTATAGAATGGGATGAGTTTTTTCAAATCGGATTTTGTTATGCTCAACAGCAAAAAAATAGAGACGCTATAGAATGCTATAGTCAGGCTATTGATATAGCACCTTCTGAGGGTATTTTGTATTATAACCGGGGTTTAATTTTTTATTATATGGATAATAAGAAAGATGGCTGTGCTGATTTAAACGAGGCGTTAGTTCTGGGTATTAAACAGGCACAACAAGTGTTAGAGGATATTTGTAATTGATGACCTATTACATCTTCACAAACCTACGCACAACATTCTCCCTGTTATAACCCGTAAGTTCTAATCGTAGCAGATAGACACCATTGCTCAATTCATTTACATTTATAATGTTGTTTATGGGCGAATTGACGATAGAAACTAACTGGCCTGTAGTAGTATAAATTGAAATTTTGCTCACTGATAAACCACCAGTGCTAATTTCAATTTCATTGGAAACTGGATTAGGGTAAACCATCACATTTAATGCTGATTCCGGCTCAGCTATACCGGTATAAGTAAAATCGCACTGGCTGTTATCGGTAACCCAAACACGGAATGTTTGATAAGTGCTTAGAGGGGTGGGATTGGGTGGGTTGCTAGGTTGCTCGTAATTGTCTTTGGCTATTACAGAAAAAATGTAAGCGTTATCTCTTGCCGATTGGGCAGCCGTTTGCCAGGTAAATAAACCGGTAGCCGGGTTGCCGGATGTGGACTGAAACACAGGCGCATGTAGGTTATCTATAAAAGCCCCGCCTTTTGCCTCTAGTGATACGGTTTGCGAACTATTGGCGTCTGTAGCTGATACAGGGAAGCTAATACTATCACCGGCTGTAATGAAGATATCTGCCAACGGCGATAACACCGGTGGGTCGTTTGGCAGGTTAAGAACTATAATCTGCAAGTCGCTCATTACAGTGCTTAGGCGTATGCCGCATCTGTATTCGTTTACTTTTACAGCAATATTGTATATGCCCAATCGACAGGGTGTAACCCATGTTATCTGCCCTGTCTTAGGATTTAATTCAAAGCTATTATTCTGAGAACCATTGGCCTGACAATACTGGCCAGGTTTAGAATACACTGGCACTTGCGAGCCAGGGCCTTGCAAAGGAGTAATCATTTCGAAGCTGATGCTATCTCCATCGGCATCATGCGCCAGAAGATTAAAGGTAAATGCGTCATTCAAATTGGCATAGCACACTGCTGGATTTAAGAAGACTGGCGAGGAGTTATTGCCTGTAGATAAGGAGGCAGTAAAAATGGTATCTGTTATAAATAAAGGAACTTCTATTGACGCTCCGTTCTGAATGTTGTTTATCCCATCTATCCTATTTAAATCCATAAACTCGATAACATAAAAGTTATTGGGCGGCGGTGCTGCTCCCGGGTAAGTATGAACGGCAGTATAAATGCTCTTTTTTATAGTTTCCGGATTAACCATTATAAACTCCCCGTCTTTATAGCCGTTACCATCTCCATCTACACCATTGCTGCGTTCTATATTATCACTAGTGCCATCGCCCCAATAGATGCTTACAAGGTCTTTATCAGCATTTCCAAAACCGGTCATTCTGCTATAAGTAGTTATGGTTGCTTCAATAATAAAGTTACCGGTTACCTTGTATGTAATATCCGCAGCCATGTAATGCGTGGCAAAAACATTTGTGGCAAAAAGCGCCAGAAAGAGGTGGAGGAAGTGTTTGCTACTCATAGGGGGAGTTTGTATAGCTAAGGTAGCACTTTTGGCGTATGGCCAGGTGTAGCTTTGTTAATTATATGGTTATTAATTTTAGTGCAAAATTCGGTTTGGCAAAAAATAATGTTCGATTCCTAAAAAAAATGTCAACCAAAGTTGTATTAATTTGTTGATTAACAGATTTTTATGTTTTTGGGTGTCAACCCACTTTTTTGACCGTGTGTCAACCTAGTCTTTTTAGTACAAAAATATATATTGTTTTAAATATTTATATTGATATATCTATTTAATCTTCTCCATCGCGTTCTCCACCCTTTCTTTCTGTAGCAGCAGCTTATTTGCGTTGCATAATCTATTCGTTTGATGCATTAGATTTTTGGTGGCTAAATTAGGTTTAGATTGATCAAAATATTAGAAGGCGAATGGGAAATTGTAGGTTTTGAAACGGAGAGAGACGAGAAAATATACGGAGTTACATTTTTATAAATCGGCGTACAACTTTTTGATGTATGCTTACAAATTCTACCTGTAGCAAGTATACTCCAGCACTTAACTCGCTTATATCAATGGTATTATTTAATGCTTGTCTTATCTCTGTTAAAAGTATCCCTGTGCTAGTATAAATCAAAATATTAGCATCAAAATTTTTATCTGACGTTATTAATAGTTGACCCGTGGTAGGATTGGGATATAAGTTAATAAGGAGGTCGTCTTTCTGATAATCTACTTTTGTAGCAGAATATAATTCTATCAATCCGCGAGGAGAAATACCAACCGAATCTGAATTGAATGCAAATAATGGTAAAAGATGATTATTTAGTGGATTATAATTAAAAACTAATCCACCATTAATAGCACTGCCACCATGACTGGTTGTGCCGTAAATATTTCCGTTACTGGCTTTGAATAAGTCACTTTCCGCTCGACTACCATTTATTTCATTCAAATCTTTGACGTTTGAATAACTATTAGTTTGTGTATTGAATTTAAATAGCATACCACAACCTGAATTAAAGAAGCAGCTACTGCTACCTCCTTCATAGCTAATTCCATATAAATTACCATCATCGCTAACTATCATTGAATTTTTAGGATTTGCTCCTGTGCTGTCAGAAAAATCGAAAAGTTTACTAAAAATGTTCGTTTGTGGATTGAGGCTGAAAATTACTCCTTTACTTGCTAATCCACCTTCAGAGGTCATTCCATAAAGAATGCCATTCGGTCCTCTAACAAGACTACCCAACGGATAAGCACCATCATTAAGAGCAAAGCTATGCAATACGTTGAATGAATTGCTGTGTATGTTGAATTGGTAAACAATACCATAGCCAGAAGCTCCAGCGCGGGCCATTCCGTAAAGTTTTCCGTCAGTTCCTTCAATGAAACTTCCATACGAACCAGCCCCACTCCAATAGTCAAAGTCGTAGAGATTAGTATATGTTAGATTGATAGGATCAAATGAAAATATTACGCCATAATCATTCACCCCTCCACGCCAAGTCATACCATACATTTTTCCATTACTGGCTTGGAATAAACTTCCGCTAAATGGCTGGCAACCGTTTGCATTCTGAAAATCGTGCAGTTTGGAGTAGGTATTAGTCTGAATGTTATACTTGTAAATTACCCCTTCCCCAAATGCTCCTCCTAAATAAGTCATACCATAAATGTCACCATCATTTGCTTTAATAATAGTTCCGATCGGCTTTTTTCCATTAATAGAATCGAAGCAATAAATGATGCGATGACCTGTTCCGTCTCCATTTATTTGATAAATCAGTCCGTTATTTTCTATACCACCATCAACTGTAGTTCCTATTAAAATGGGTTCTTGCGCAAACGAAAAGTGAATAGATAGGTATAGAACACAGAATAGAAAAAATCTATTGTAAGGTAACGTAATCATTAGTCGCTAAGTTAGTTTAGAATTTGGCAAATCTATTTATTGCTCATCTTCTCCATCGCCTTCTTCACACTTCCCTCTTGCAGCAAAAGCTTGTTAGCTTCTTCATAGCCTAAGCCGCTTAGCTCCATTAGCATTTTGGTGCCACGATCTACCAGCTTTTCGTTGCTAAGCTGCATGTTTACCATTTTGTTGTCTTCTACACGGCCTATCTTAATCATTACGCTGGTGCTTATCATGTTCAGTACCAGTTTTTGGGCGGTGCCGGCTTTCATGCGGGTGCTGCCGGTTACAAACTCGGGGCCTACTATAACTTCTACCGGGTAATCTGCTTGTGCCGCTACTGCGCTGCCGCTATTGCAAACTATGCAGCCGGTTACTATGTTGTGTTCACGGCTCTTGGCCAATCCGCCGATTACGTAAGGTGTGCGGCCGCTGGCGGCTATGCCTATCACTACATCCTTATCTGTAATGTTATGTTCCTGCAGGTCTTTCCAGGCCTGCTCGGAGTTGTCTTCGGCAAACTCTACCGCTTTGCGTATGGCGCTATCGCCACCTGCTATCAGGCCTATAACCAAACCCTGCGGCACGCCATAGGTAGGCGGGCATTCGCTGGCATCTACTATGCCCAGCCTTCCGCTGGTGCCTGCACCAATGTAAAATAGCCGTCCACCGGCCAACATTTTATCGGTAACCGCGTCTACCAGTTTTTCTATCTGGGGTATTACCAGCCTGATGGCTTGCGGCACTCTGTGGTCTTCGTTGTTTATGTTGTTAAGCAACTCGCGGGTGCTCATTTGCTCAAGGTGACGGTAGTGAGAGGTAGATTCGGTGGTGCTCATTGAGAGTATTGAGTAGTTAGTATTAAGTATTTAGACAGATACAGGTGCGAAGATAGTAGGTTCGGTAACCCTTTACAGATATGAATTTGAAATTTATTCGCGCATTCGTGGCAAATTTCTATATTGCAGCTATGAACATCGAAATACAATTACAGTCAGTCGTTGTGCCTTCCGTTTACAGAGGGTAGCAGCGTTATGCATAAATTTTAGAAAGCCCTCTGATAAACCGGAGGGCTTTTTATTTTAGCGCGACCTTCACGTTTTGTCATCCTGAACGGAGGCTTTGCGGAGTGAAGGATCTTGTATTTGCATTTTGTCTAATTACTCAATACTAACTACTATATACTTATCATGGAATTACCTACTAAATACGACCCCAAGCTAACCGAAGATAAATGGTATAAATACTGGCTTGACCTTAATCTGTTTCACAGTGAGCCGGATGAGCGCGAGCCATTTACAATTGTAATACCCCCGCCAAATGTGACAGGCGTGCTGCACATGGGGCACATGCTTAACAATACCATACAGGATATACTTATACGCAAGGCGCGTATGGAGGGCAAAAACGCCTGCTGGGTTCCGGGAACTGACCACGCCAGTATAGCCACCGAGGCTAAGGTAGTGCAGATGCTACGCGAGCGCGGTATTAAAAAAAGCGACCTGACCCGTGATGAGTTTTTGAAATACGCCTGGGAGTGGAAAGAGAAATACGGGGGTATTATCCTTGAGCAGTTGAAGAAACTTGGCGCCAGTTGCGATTGGCAGCGCACCCGTTTTACTATGGAAGATAAGCTGAGCGATGCGGTTATAGAGGTATTCATAGACCTGCACAAAAAGGGACTTATCTACCGTGGCCTGCGCATGATTAACTGGGACCCATCGGCTAAGACGACATTGAGCAATGAGGAAGTGCTTTACACCGAAGAAAACAGCCAGCTGTGCTTTGTAAAGTATATGATAAAGGGCAGCGATGAGTTTTTGCCTGTAGCTACCGTGCGTACCGAAACTATAATGGGCGATGTGGCTGTGTGTGTAAACCCTAACGATGAGCGATACAAGCACCTGGTAGGCAAAACAGTTATTGTTCCGCTGGTAAACCGCGAGGTGCCGGTTATTGCCGATGACTATGTAGATATAGAGTTCGGTACCGGTGCTTTGAAAATTACACCGGCGCACGATATTAATGACTATGAGATTGGCAAGAAATTTAACCTGGAGGTAATTGACTGCTTTAACGAAGATGGCACTGTAGCAGAAGCTGCACAGGTGTTTGTTGGGCTAGACCGCTTTAAGGCACGTAAACTGGCTACTGAACAATTGGAAGCAGATGGCTTGCTGATAAAGAAACAGGATTACCTGAACAAGGTTGGCCGCAGTGAACGCACGAATGCTATTATAGAGCCGCGCTTATCGCTCCAGTGGTTTGTAGATATGAAGAAGTTCTTTGAAAAGAACCCGCAGGTGCTGAACGATGTAATGAATGATGATATCCATTTTTACCCCGAAAAGCTGAAGAACACTTACAAACACTGGATAGATAATGTACGCGATTGGTGCATTAGCCGACAGCTATGGTGGGGCCAGCGCATACCGGCATGGTACGATGAGCAGGGCAACCTGGTAGCGGTAGCTAAAACTGCTGCGGAAGCAGAGAAAGCGAGCGGTAAGCAAAACCTGAAACAGGACGAGGATGTATTGGATACCTGGTTTAGTTCGTGGTTATGGCCTATCAGTGTGTTCGATGGTTTTGAGAACCCGGATAATAAAGACATCAACTATTACTATCCAACCAATGACCTGGTTACTGCTCCCGAGATTATGTTCTTCTGGGTAATGCGTATGATAATGGCAGGGTACGAGTGGAGAGGAGAGAAGCCGTTTAAAAACGTTTACTACACCGGTATAGTGCGCGACAAGCTGCGCCGCAAAATGAGCAAGTCGTTAGGCAATTCGCCCGACCCGCTCGATTTGATTGAGCAATACGGTGCCGATGGCGTGCGCTTAGGTATGTTGCTTTGCTCACCTGCGGGCAATGATATTTTGTTTGATGAAAAACTATGTGAGCAAGGCCGTAACTTTAGCAATAAGCTGTGGAATGCATTCAGGTTGGTTAAGCAATGGGAGGTGTATGAGGGCGAGAACTCTGAGAACAAAGTGGTGATTGAGTGGCTGGAGAGTAAGATAAGCAAAACGATAGTGGAGCTTAATACATCGTACAGCGATTACCGGTTGAGCGAGGCACTTATGACACTATACAAATTAATATGGGATGATTTCTGCTCGTGGTACCTGGAGTTGATAAAACCGGATTACCAGAAGCCGATAGATAGTTACACTTACAATAAAACAGTAGAGTTGTTTGAAACGCTGTTGAAGTTACTTCACCCGATTATGCCTTTTGTTACCGAGGAGATATGGCACCTGCTGGCTACCCGCACCGAAGGTGCAAGTATTTGTGTGGCAGAGTGCCCTAAGGCGGGTATGGTAAACGATGGACTGATAGCCCAGGCTGAGTTAACCTTTGAGCTTATAACCAACATACGCGAAATACGCGCCCGTGCCAGCAAGAAGAACACCGAAACGGTAGATGCATTTTACAATGGTAGCGATGCGGTTTCGTTCAGTGCCTTTGATGCAAAAATTATAAAGCTGGCACGACTGGCCAAGTTAGAGCAGGTGAAGGAAGATGTAGCCGGTTCTAAAACCTTTATTGCTAAGGGCTATAAATTTTTTGTGGTAACCGGTGAGCAGGCTAACGAAGGAGAGGAGCGGGAAAAGCTGCTGAAGGAGCTGGAATACACCAAAGGCTTTTTAGCATCGGTAGATAAGAAGCTATCGAACGAGAAGTTTGTGGCATCTGCCAAGCCCGAGGTGGTTGAGAACGAGAAGAAGAAGCGCGATGATGCACTCTCTAAAATAGCTATGCTGGAACAAAGCCTGGCGGGTTAGACCCATTGCTGTTTGCTTAATTATTATGCCCCGATGAAGTGATTCACCGGGGCTTTTTTGTGGCTATTGCTATACCGGTTTTCGGTTATGCGTGCGTGCCCGATTATTAATGTATGTTGTAACATCGGAAACTTTATAATGTAATTAAGTTTCCAAAACCCTTTACTGTATTGCGTTTCAATGGAAACTTACCAAATAATTTTTTGATTAAAATTTGGTTAGAAGGGTTTAAACCCTAAATTCGTGATACCAAAATACAACCCATGATAGAGAACTCTACTTATGCAAAAACGGTCTCGCAGAATAAGCAAATGCATTATTCTCCCAACCTGCTGAACACCATTGTGAACGCTGTAGAAAATTTTAAGGTAGCTGTTATAGAGTACGATTCGAGCGCCAAAGGCGTATCGGTGCGCGAGATAGAGCCTATGGCTATTGTTTATAAAGACCGTAAACGCCACCTGGTGGGTTGGTGCCGCCTGCGCGGTGATTACCGTTCGTTTCGACTTGACCGCCTGAACAGCATTAAGCTTAAGCAGGAGGAGTTCAGCCGCCGAAACGATTTTAATGTTTCTGATTTTGAAGATGGTTCAAACACCGGCTACGACGAAAGCTACGACGAGCAGGATTAAAATACACACACACTAACAAAGGTGAGGCTGTCCATTCGGATGGCCTTTTTTTATGTCTGAGATATATAGATTGCTGCGATGACCACCCCGTCATCGCTTCGCTCGACACCCCTCCTTAAATACCGCCGCTTGTGGCGGCGAAGGAGGGGAATTTACCAGCCTACTTTTCGCCCCGTTCCTGCTTAATTCTTTCATAAGCTTCTTTTACCTGTTGTAGTTTCAGGGTCAGTTGTTTCTTTTCTGTTTCGCTCAGGTGGGTGTTTCTATCGGGGTGGTACTTGAGCATTAGCTTGCGGTAAGCGGTCCGTATTTCGCCTATGGCAGCATCTTTTCTTACGCCTATTATCTCGTAGTAAGAAATGGTTTGGGTAGTAGTAACTACCGTTAATCCTGCTTTAATACGTTTAAAATCTACATCGTTAATGTTAAGGTAACCGGCCAGTTTAAAAATGAAAAAGTTCTCGCGTTCATTTAACTCGCCATCGCTTGCGGCTAGCTCGAACAAAAATTGTATAACCTGTATACGGGTCTTCTGTTCGGTATACATGCGCAACTGCTCGCACACTATATTCAGGTCGTACTCTTTTTGCAGGCAGTGCTGTAATATCTGCGCACGCTTATCTGAGAATTTCTCATCAAAGTGGGCATTCATAAACTGGTTGGTAAACGATATTTCTGACAACGAAATTTTACCATCAATCTTTATCAGGTGCGAAGCAAGTATCAGCAGGTTAACCTCTACATCGGAAATGGTTTTGCCTTTCTCTTCTCCCTTGTTGCTACCATCGGTCATACTGCCGGCCAGAAAGCCCAGCAGGCCCCCTAACGGATTACCCGTTATTATCCAGCCCAGCCCGGCCCCTAACCATTTTTCGTATTTTGCCACAGTAGTATTGAGTAGTTAGTATTGAGTAGTTAGAGTTTTAGGCGCTTTGTATTTGAGTTTATCATTCATTACAAAATAGGCCAGTACAATACCGGCGGCTATAAATGGCAGGTTAAGCAACTGTGTTTTACTAATAGTATTAAGTATCAGTGCGCCATCGGGCTCTTTATAAAACTCGAGGAAGAAACGCACGGTAAATACACCTACCAGAAAAGTTACGATATAAATACCCGGCCTTGATTCTTTGTATTTGCTAAAAAGAAACAGCATAAGCAATTGCAGCGCCATGTATGCTATACTTTCGTATAGTACTACCGGGTGCCGCGGCATACCATCGGTAACTTCGTACGATTTATGAAAAATAAAGGCCCAGGGAACATCGGTTACCTTGCCACACAATTCGGAGTTCATCAGGTTGCCAAAGCGCACCAGCGATGCCAGCACCAGCGTACAGATGATACCTATATCCAACAGCCAGAAAAAGGTAAACTCGGTATGATACCGGCAAAACACATATAGCCCTACCAGCCCACCTACTACACCACCATGGCTGGCAAGCCCACCCTTCCACACAGCAATAATTTCGAAAGGATTGGCCAGGTAAAACGATGGATTGTAAAAGAAAACATGCGCCAGCCTTGCCCCTATTATGCCGCCTATAAATACGTACTGAATAATGAGGGTTATCTTTTCGTCGTCGCGCTTAAGCGTTTTAAAAATGCGTGTGGCAATAAAAAAACTTGCCATAAGCGATAAGCCCCACAAGATACCATACCACTGAATAGAAAAAATGCCAAACGATATGGCATCGGGCGAGGGGCTCCAGTGTATAAAAAGTTGCATGGCACAATAATAAACAAAAAGCCCTTACAGGCTGAGGCTGTAAGGGCTTATGCTTTTGGACCTGCAAAAGGCTATTTAATCTTCTTAAACTTCTTTAAGCCGCCTTTGGTTATTATTTCGTTTATTTCTTCAATCTCATTCGTAAACCGGTTCCTGTCGCCCAGGTTATATATCTCGGTAAACGGGTCGCGGTCCAGTATGCGCTTGTATAATTCATCAAGCGGCGGTACGCTATTCAGTTTTGCATAGTCGGCATAGGTTATTTCTAAAAAGGCCGAGTTAGGCCCTATGCCGCGGTTATCCAGCAGGTAACCATCTGCCAGTGCAAACGGGTAAGCTGGTTTACCCTGGTAGTTAATATCCTTTATACCGGGGTAGGCTACTATCTGCGATTTATCTGCCGATAGGGTAACCGGTACCTGTTTGCTGTAATCGGCTTTGGTTTTGTACACAATAGCCGGTGCACCGGTGCCGGTAGATGTTTCGGCAGTGTTATTGGCTTTGGCCGCAGTGCCGGTAGCCTGCTTTGTTTTGCAGGCTACTAATGCGCCCAGCGCAATAGTTATGGTTATAAGAAGTATGGCTCTCATTATTTTACTATAAATTTAGAAGATGAGATACCGTTTTCCGTTTTAAGTTGCAGGGTGTAAACACCCGGCACAAAAGCAGATACATCGGTTTTTAAAAGCTGGCCGTTAAAAGCCCCGTTGCTTTCTGTCATTTGTTCGCCCAATAGGTTAAACAGTTTAAGGTTGTAGTTACCGGTTACATCGCCGGCATCGATAAATAACGCACCGCTGGTTGGGTTAGGAAACACGCTTATGTTGCTACCGGTGATATTTTTTATGCCCACACCGGAGCCTCTTTGTATTTGCAAGTCGAGCAGGTAGGTACCTGTGGTGCCCTGAAAGTAATCGGCTACAAAGAAGGTTACAGTACCACCGCCATTAACTACAATAGCGCCACCCATTACATCATCGTAAGTGCTGCTCCAGCTGCCACCGTTTACTTTGTAACTAAACTGGGCATCGTTGGTGTAAGTTTGTCCGTTGCCGGCGCTATAGCTATCGTGTACCCTGGCAGTTATAGCATAATCTGTTCCGCCCGGCAGGTTCACACTGAAGTAGTCGTAATCATTACCCAGGTGCATATTAGTGCCTGTGGTTAGTACACTTGCGCTGTTACCGTTAAATGAAGGGTTAAACACATACGGCGAAGCTTCGGTGTTGTTGTTCTCATATATATCCGGCGAAAGGCCCGGCTCTACAATGGTTATCTCTACCGGGTTAGGGTAGTTTTGTGCATAAGCAAGTGAGTAGTTTTGCTGATTGGTGGTAGAGAAGAATGCAAGGAGGTATGTGCCCGGGTCTACGTTAAGGCCGGCAGATTCGAATGTAACGTTGTAAGGGGTTTGTGCGTCCAAAGTTACCTGAAACTCCTCTACAGTGGTTACATAATCTCCCTCCAGGGTAAATATGTCGGCCGATAACCAGCCGTTAAATGCGCTTACACCAGCATTACCCATACCGGTATTTATAGTTATTGCTGCATTTTTTACAATAGTGGCAGGAGTAGTAGTGGTATTGTTGGTCATTTGTATATCGCTGTATGGACCGGTAACAGTTATAGTTACAGGGTTAAAGAACGAACCGGGGTTTATCAGTGAGTAGTTATTGCTGCCGTTTTTGTAGTACAGGCCTATGTAATAGGTGCCGGGTATAAGTTGTAACTGGTTGGTAGAAAACGTAACCTGGTAATGAAAGCCAGCCTGTGCAGTTTCGTTTGGAAACTCCTGCACAAACTGAATGAATACGCCGTTGTTATCAAAGATGGCGGCTGCAAAATCGCCGGTAAAATTAGTAGAACCGTTGTTGGCTATATCGGCAAAAACCGAGAATGCATTACCCGATTGAAAAGGGTTGGCGCTTACTGTAGTGGCTGCATACAGTGCAATGCCATCCTGGTTGATGGTGCCGCCACCACCGCCTCCTCCGCCACCACCGCCGTTAAGCGGTTTAATGCCTATTACTGCCTGCTGGCCGCTGTTAAAGCCACCGGTGCCACCGCCTGCACCCAGCGAGGT